>JANLOX010000113.1:0-2393 GCA_031366795.1 Candidatus Eiseniibacteriota bacterium
GGGTGAAGGCGCTGACGCCGCCGGGTGTCGAGCCCATCAACTTCAGCATCGGCGATCCGCGCGAGCGCACGCCCGAGTTCATTCGCGAGACGTTGCGCGCTGCCGTGCCGGAAGTGTCGAGCTATCCCGCGATGGCAGGGCAGCCCGCGTTGCGCAGCGCGTGCGCGGGCTGGCTCAAGCGCCGCTTCGGCGTGAGCGTCGATCCTGAGACCGAGCTGCTGCCGCTCAACGGTACTAAGGAAGGCGTGTACCTGCTCGCCCAGGCGTTGGTGGGAACGGACGACGCGCGGCGTACGGTCGTGATCCCTGGGCCTGCCTATCCTGTGTACGAACCCGGCGCGCGCTTCGCCGGCGCTGACGTGCATGCGGTGGCGTTGCGTTCGGAGGACGGCTGGCGCTTCGATCCTGCGCGTGTGCCCGAGGAGGTGTGGAAGAAGACCGCCTTGCTGTGGCTCAACTCCCCGCACAACCCGACCGGCGCCGTCACGCCGATCGAAACGCTCCAGCGCGTGGCCGACCTGGCGCGCCAGCATGGGTTCTGGGTCGCCTCGGACGAGGCCTACGCCGAGGTATTCTTCGATGTCGTGCCGCGCTCGATGCTCGAATGCGGCACTTCGAATGTCTTGGCGTTCCACACACTCAGCAAGCGCTCAGCGATGACGGGTTACCGCTCAGGCTTCATGGCGGGCGATGCCCGCCTGATCGCGGCGCTCAAGCGCTTCCGCCCGAATGTCGGCGTGGCGACGCCAGACTTCGTGCAGGCCGCGGCGATCGCGGCATGGAGTGACGACGCGCACTCGGCGGGGCAGCGAGCACTTTATGCGGCAAAGCGCGAGCTCATGAAGGCGGAGTTCGAGCGGCGCGGCTGGAAGATCGAAGCCAGCGAGGCGACGTTCTACCTTTGGGTGAAGGTGCCCGATGGTGATGACTGGGCGTGGGGCGAGCGATTGATCAAGCGAGGGCTCGTGGCATCACCCGGTTCGATGTTCGGCCCCGAAGGCAAGGGCTACATCCGCTGGGCGCTGGTGCCGACGCTCGAGAAGTGCCGCGAGGCGCTGACGCGTCTCGACTCCTCGCCGGACGGGACCTCGGCATGAGCGCGCCGCCGCCGGACGCTACCGTGTACCCGATCGAGCGCTGGACGCAGGACATCGCGCGCGGCTGGGCCGGCGAGTTGCCGCTGACGGACTTCGCCGTGCGCGGCGCCGTGGAAGGCGTCATGGCGGCACTTGATGCCGGCGACTTGCGCGTCGCCGAAAAATTGACGGCCGATGGAGTCGCGAAGTGGGTCACACACGGTTGGATCCAACAGGCGATCACGCTGTATTTCCGCACGCACACTTCCAAGACGATCGAAGTCGGCCCGTTTGAGTTCCACGACAAGATCCCGCTCAAGCGCAACCTCGAAGCCGCGGGCGTGCGCGTGGTGCCGCCGGGTGTCGCGCGCTCAGCGCCTTCCTCGAGCGCGGCGTGATCCTCATGCCAGGCTACGTGAACGTCGGCGCGCGCGTCGGCGAGGGCACGCTGGTCGACACTTGGGCCACCGTCGGTTCATGCGCGCAGGTCGGCAAGCGCGTGCACTTGTCGGGCGGCGTCGGCATCGGTGGCGTACTCGAGCCGCCGCAGAGCCGCCCCGTGATCATCGAAGACGACTGCTTCATCGGCTCGCGCGCCATCATCGTCGAAGGCGTGCTGGTCGAAGAGGGCGCCGTGATCGGCGCCGGCGTTACGCTGACCGCATCCACGCCGATCATCGACGTGCGCGGCGCCACGCCCGTGGAGTTGCGCGGCCAGGTCCCGCCCCGCGCGGTGGTAATCCCCGGGACGCGGCCGAAGCAATTCCCTGCGGGCGTGTACAACACGCCCTGCGCGCTGATCATCGGCGAGCGCAAGGCCTCGACGGATATGAAGACGTCGTTGAACGAGGCGATCCGGGAGTTTGGGGTCGCGGGGTAGGGGGCGGGCGGAGCGATGTCGGCGGGGCTGCGCATTCCTCGCAACTTGGTGCTGGTGCGAAAGCGCAGCAGCGGGTATTCGGGCACGCGAGCATCGTGACCACGCAGCGTTACGCGCGGCTCGCGGATGAAGCGGTGATGCGAGAGGCGGCGAGGCTATGCCAGCGATAACCCGATGGTTCGCGTGCGCCGGGCTTCTGCTCATACTTCTCGTCTTTGTGGCCGTAATCGCCCTCGCAGGGATCCTCGCCGTACTATTCCTCGGATTTCGCTGGTTCTGGGGGGGAGGATCCGTGGAGCGGGTGTCGGAGGTGGAAGCTCCTCGCACGGATTGGGTGGCAGTCGAGTACCGAGTCAACCGACAGGGGGCTCTTGGAGGATTCGACTGGGAAGTGCGCCTGGTCAAGAAGAAGGACACTAACAGGGACCTGAAGAAGC
>JANLOX010000115.1:0-15272 GCA_031366795.1 Candidatus Eiseniibacteriota bacterium
GAGTTGCGTGTCGCCTACACGGCGCAGTCCGGCGTCCCCGCGCGCGTGGAATTGTGGGACATCGCAGGGCGGCGGATCGAGGAGCAGGTCGTCGCCTCGCCGTTTTCATCCGCGGAGATGAAGGTCGTGCTTCCTGCGGGATTGTCGGCGGGAGTCTACCTCCTGCGATTTACGCAGGGCGCGGCGAGCGCGACGGCGAGGGTGGTGCTGATCCCGTGACGGCTGTGCCTCGGGGCTCCCAGGCACAGCCCTAATGTGCCAGGGCGATGTCCTTCAAGCCGTAGAACCCACCGAGTCGCGAACGGATCGTACCATTCGCCGCAATGCGCACGACCTGGCCGCCGCCCGCGAGAATGACCCAGGCGTCGCCGGTGTCCGGCTCGATGGCGGCGTCGAGCGGCTCGAGCAGTCCGGTCACCTCGAACAATTTCGTGCGAGTGCGGTCGAACACAACCATGCGGCCGCCGTCGACATCCGCGACCCACACGTGGCCGCGCCGCGAATCGATGGCAATGCCCAGCGGCCCCGCGAACCCGGCCACACTGTCGACCGGCGCGCCGCTCGATGAGAACACGCTGAGCCGGCGCGTGGCGAAGGAGACGACCCACAGGTTGCGCGTCAGCGAATCCACGGCCAGCCGCGCCGGGCTGGTCACGATGGCCGAGGCCACGGTGCCGCCGGTGAAGCTGATGCGTCGAACCCGGTCGCCGGTGCGTTCACTGACCCAAGCGGAACCGTCGGCGAGATCGATCGCCACGTCGGTGGGCCGTGCGAGCTCATGCTGGTCGACATAGGGCGATCGGGAATCGTAGGGATCGAGGCTCTGCAACGCGCCCAAACCTTGGTCGGCCACCCACAGGCGAACGCGATCACGATCGACGACCGCGGCGACGGGCTGCACGAGGCTGCCAGCTTCTTCCTGAATGTTCGCAATAGTGTAAACGCGCCACAAGCGTCCGCCGAAGGGATCGCACACGAACGCAACATCCCCCGGGAGCACGTCCACCGTGCTGGGCGCCTGGAACCGTCCCTGGAGAAATTCAGCCACGTGGCGGCCGTCGGCGGAGAGCCGTTGCAGCGAGCGCGTCGCGTCATCCACCACCCACGCGCGTGCGGTGCCGGGTGTGGCGACATCGAAGGTGGCGTAGCCGAGGATCCCATTGCCCAACACGTAGGACAGCCGGTAGGTGTAATCGGTTCCGTTCGTGAGTCCGGTATCGAAGAAGTGCGTGACGCCGGGCGCGAGTGTCGTGAGCGATTCGGCGGGGGCCGAACCCGCGGCGCGGGTGAGCCGGTAGGCCAGCGGCAGCTGCGACGACGATCCCGTCCAGCTCAACTCGGCCGAACGGTCCCCGGCGAGCGCCACGAATCCCTGCGGTGCACCACCGGTGAGCGCATTGGCGGGATCGAGTGGATTCGAGCGCTCGCGGTCGCTGCACCCGGCCAGCAGCAGCATGGCGTTGAGCGCGGCGCAACAGGCCGGGGCTAGAAACGCAGCGAGACGGCGCATGATCCCGGTGCCAGGAGCAGACTCATGGCCTGATTGGGGCGATGGAGAAAGCGCAGGTAGATGCCCACGCCCATCAAGGCTTCTCCACCCAGCAGCGCGCCGTTCGACCAGCGGTCATAGTGCGAGGACTGGTCGAACCAGTGCTCGATGTCGGAGGGGGTCACCGCGCCTCGGTAGCGGTCGTAGGCTTGATCCGCCAGGTGCGCCAGTGTGAACGAGCCGGCGATCATTCCGGCGCCTGCGAGGAACGACAGGTTCGATCCCAGGTGCGAGCGTTGGGGCGGGTGAGGCAGGGGGAGCTGTTCGAAGGGGCCGCCGCCCGGGGACAGCGGCGGGACCCTCGAATCGTCCGCAACGGCAAGGTGGGGCCCAGAAACGACTATGGCCGCCAACAGCGCGGCCAGGAATCGCATCATGATGTTGAAACCTTCAGGCCGGGAGAGTGTTGACGAACAGCGCCAGCCGAGCCTTGTGGCGGCTGGCCGTCTCCTTCTTGATGACGCCCTTCGAGGCCGTGCGGTCGAGCACGGACATGGCGGTCAGGTAGAGCGCCGAACCTTCGGTCTTCGTCTTGGCCGCGCGCACGGCGCGCATGGCCCCACGGAGCCGGGTGCGGTCGGCGATGTTGCTCTGGCGGCGCCTCTCGTTCGTGATAACGCGCTTGGCCGCGGACTTGTGATGCGGCATTCAATGCCTCCAGTGGATCGGAACCTGTTTTGTGAAAGACGAAGGACAATAATGCCGTGCGCGCCCAGGAGTCAAGGCCAGCGGGCCGCGCCCGGAACCGCTGGATTCGCGTTGTTGCCGGGGTAAGAGGCGGGGTGTAGGGTTAATTTATCCCCCAGTGTAAACCGTTTCGGCGAGGTCCATGGTGAGCGGTTTGGCCGAAAAAATACACAATCTCCCGCCACTTCCGGGGGTTTACCTGTTCAAGGACATGCGGGGAGAAGTGCTGTACGTCGGCAAGGCCCTCAGCCTGGCCCAGCGCACGCGGAACTACCTCGCGACCGACGTCCTCGAGCCCCGGATCCGCGAAATGGTGGAGCGCGCACACGACATCGACACCATCGCGACGAGCACCGAGGCCGAAGCCCTGCTGCTCGAGGCGACGCTGATCCGGCAACACCGCCCGCACTACAACATCCTGCTCAAGGACGACAAGAGCTTCCCCTACGTGAAGATCACGGTGCAGGAGGAAGTCCCCCGACTGTCGATCACCCGCCAGGTCCGCAGCGACGGCGCGCGCTACCTGGGGCCCTACACCGACGTGAAGCACCTGCGCCGGACGCTGCGGGAGATGCGCCGGATCTTCCCGGTGCGTACCTGCCGCAACTTCGAGGACCACCGCCGCGCGAACCGGCCGTGCCTGTACTTCCACATCCGCCGCTGCGCGGGGCCATGTACGACGCGCTCGCGTGTTTCGCCGCCCGAATATCGCGCGCTGGTGGATGGGTTGGTGCTGTTCCTCACCGGCCGCGACGGCGAGTTGCTCAAGAACCTGAAGCAACAGATGGCGCGCGCCTCCGATGCGCGTGAGTTCGAACACGCTGCGCGCCTGCGCGACCAGATCTCGCTGCTCGACAAGGCGCGCGTGCCGCAGTCGATGGTCGTGCCGGGGGCACGCGACACCGACGTGATCGGGCTGGCGCGCCACGGCTCGCGCGCGGCGGCGGCGACACTGGTGGTGCGCGAGGGCCGCGTGATCGGTAAGGAGTCGCGTTTCATCGAGCGCGGCGGCGCGCTCGAGGACGCCGAGCTACTGAGCGTCGTGCTGACGCAGCACTACCTGTACTCCGCGAGCCTGCCGCGACGGCTGGTGATGGGTGTCCTGCCGGCGGACACCGAAGTCGTGCGCGAAGCGCTCTCGCACAAGGCAAGCGGAGCCGTGGAGTTCGCGATTCCCCAGCGCGGCCGGGAACGGCAGTTGTTGATCATGGCGCAACGCAACGCGGCGCTCGCGCTCGAAGGCGCCGAAGCGCGCCGCACGGGCCGCCGGGCGCACTACTCGGCGGATGTGCTGGAGTTACAGCGCGCGCTGTCGCTGTCCTCGCCGCCCCACCGCATGATCTGTTTCGACATTTCAAACCTGGGCGCCGAACATGCCGTGGCCGCCGTGGTGGCGAGCGAGGACGCGAAGCCGCGGCGCTCGCTGTATCGCAGGTTGCGCATCCGCCGCCCCGGCCCGGACGACTTCGCCATGATCGGCGAGGCGGTGAGCCGCTACTGGGCGCACGTGATCTCGGGCGAGCTGCCGCGCCCCGATCTCGTCGTGATCGACGGCGGCATCGGGCAGTTGCGCGCGGCCCAGGCGGCGATCGATCACATCGATCCAACGCCGGTGCCGATGATCGGGCTCGCCAAGCGTGATGAAGAAATCGTCCGCGATGGCCGCCCCGCCCTCCGGCTGCCGCGCCGCAGCCCGGCGCTGCGCTCGCTGCAGCGCTTGCGCGACGAGGCGCACCGCTTTGGGCTCACTTACCATCGCATGCTGCGCGGCAAAGCCCGCATCACCAGCGTGATCGACAACGTCGAGGGCGTGGGGCCGGCGCGGCGTGCGCGCATGCTCAAGGCGTTCGGCTCCATCGCCGCACTCCGCGAAGCGACCGCCGCCGAGATCGCCGAGCGCGCCGGCGTACCACCCGCCACCGCCGAACGAGTGCAGGCAGCCCTGGCCGCGGCGCCCGTGGTTCCCGTTGCGCCGCCGCGCGCCTCCCGCCGTCGTGTCGCGGGGGGAGGGGACGAGCCATGAGCGCCCGCTCCGCCACCGCCTTAGCGCCCGTCGCGGCGCGGCCGTGCCGGCTCGTCCCGATCGTCGAGGCCTACCTCGATGAATTGCGAGTCGGCCGGCGCTTGAGCGTCAACACACTCGATGCCTACGCTCGCGATCTCGCGGACTATGCCGGCTTCGCCACGACGCACGGTCTGGGGAAGTGGCGCGAGGCGTCGCTCACCTTCATCGACGTCTACTTCGCGGGTGTGGCGCGGCGCGGACTGTCGAGCGCCACGGTCAACCGTCGCCGCTCGACGCTGCGCGGGTTCCACGCGTTCCTCGTGCGCCACCATCACGCCGACATCCAGCCGCTCGACCGCTTGCCGCCACCTCGCCGCGAACACCGCTTGCCGCACGCATTGAGCGTCGATGACATCGAACGCCTGCTCGCGCAGCCCCAGGGCGCAGCGCCGTTGGCCCTGCGAGACCGCGCGCTGTTCGAGATCGCCTATGCCAGCGGGCTGCGGGTGTCGGAGTTGTGCGGACTCGAAAACCGCCGCGTCGATATGTCCGACCGCAGCCTCAGCGTGACCGGCAAGGGCTCCAAGGAACGCGTGGTCCCGTTTGGGCGCGCCGCCGCGACAGCGCTGCGCGAATACCTCGAGCGCGGGCGGCCTTTGCTCGCGGCGCGGGCGCGCAGCTCGCACACGCAGGCCGACGCGGTGTTCCTCAATGCGAATGGGCAGGGTTTAAGCCGCATGGGTTTCTGGAAGATCCTCCGGGGGCACGCGCGCGCCGCCGGGATTGCGACGCGCGTCCATCCGCATGCATTGCGTCATTCGTTCGCTACGCACCTGTTGCAGGGCGGCGCCGACTTGCGGGTCGTGCAGGAATTGCTGGGACATGCATCGGTCGCGACGACGGCGATCTACACTCATTTGGACCGGGGCTACCTCAGGGAGGTGCATCGCACCTTTCATCCGCGCCCGTGAGGGCGTTTCATCAAGGAGATCACGATGATTCGAATCCGCGTCCCGATCCTGCTACTCGCGCTGGTGTGCCTTGCGGGGAGTTCGCCCGCTCGAGCCGAGTGGGTGGTCACGCCGCCGCGCGCGGGCCAGGTGGGGCTGGCGGTACAGGGACAATACGGTGGGCTGCTCAAGTCCGGCGGCATCGGCAACGCGTTCCAGGGTGGCCCCGGACTCGCGGTGCGCCTGCGTTACCGCACGCGGTACGAGCGCGCCATCGGGCTGTCGTTCGAGAGCCAGCGCTTCGATGTGCGCGACCCCGCGCGCGCGGACACCGCCGCGAATCATATGAACGCATTCACGTTCGGCGGTGATGCCTACCAGATGTTCGGCACCCGTACGCGCACCCCGAAGTGGATCAGCGTGGGCGCGGGGCTCGCGCAGTTCAGGCTGCAGCAGAACAACAAGGACTACAACTTCTCGAACACCAGTGACGGCATCTACGTCAGCGCGGGCGGCGGTGTCGAGCGTTTCATCTGGCAGAGCTGGGCGCTGGACCTGAGCGGCAAGTACCTGACGATCTTCCAGAACGGCCGTCCGAACCATGACTTCCAGGCGTCGCTGGGGTTGATCGTTTATGCGACCTATTGAGCCATGCCTGAGCTGAGCATTGCGTTCGAGGGCGCAGCGCGCACGGTCACCGGCTCCCGCCACCGCATCGCGTGGGGGGAGCGCCAGTGGCTGTTTGATTGCGGGTTGTACCAGGGTCACCGGGAGGAAGCGGACCGCATCAATCGCACATTCCGCTTCGATCCGGGCGAACTCGACTTCATGGTGCTCTCGCACGCGCATCTCGATCACAGCGGCAACCTGCCGACACTCATTCACCAGGGTTACCCAGGGGTCATTCACGCCACGCCCGCCACGGCGGACCTGTGCCGCGTGATGCTCGCGGACAGCGCGTTCCTGATGGAGCGTGACATCGAGCACCTGCGCACGCGCGGGCGTGAGCGCCGGGGCAGCGGCGAAGTCCGCACGCGCGAACTGCTCTATACGCAGGCGGATGTCGAGGCGACGCTGTCGCGGTTCGTGACCCACAAGTACCACGCGCCGTGGGAGCTCATGCCGGGCGTGACGGTCGAGTACTTCGACGCCGGACATATCCTCGGCTCGGCGTTGACCACGTTCGAGTTCCGTGATGGCGCGCGCACCTTCCGGCTCGGCATGAGTGGCGATGTCGGCCGCGCGGGCCGGTTGATCCTGCGCGACCCCGAGACGCATCCCGGCGTGGACGCCCTGGTCATCGAGAGCACCTACGGCAACCGGCTGCACCCCAGTGAAGCCGATTCCGAACGCCTGCTGGCGGAGGCGGTGATCCGAACGGTGCAGCGGGGCGGCCGCATCATCGTGCCGGCGTTCGCCGTCGGCAGGGCGCAGGAGTTGGTGGTGTTGCTGAACGGGATGATGAAGAGCAAAGCGATTCCTGAGCTGCCGATCTACGTGGACAGCCCGATGGCGTCCGACGCCACGCAGGTGTTTCGCCATCATGTCGAGCTGTTCGATGACGAGACACGCCAGAGCTTCCGGGAACAGGGCGGCGCGCCCTTCGGGTTCGAGCGTCTGCGCTTCACGCGCTCGCCTGCAGAGTCGCGCGCGCTCAACGACATCGAGCACCCGATCATCGTGCTGTCAGCGTCCGGCATGTGCGAGGGCGGCCGCGTGCTGCATCACCTGCAGCATGGCTTAAGTGACCCCCGCAATCTCGTGATGTTCGTCGGGTTCCAGGCGGAGGGAACGCTGGGGCGCCGGATCGTCGACGGCGCGGAGGTGGTGAGCATCTATGGCGAGCCGGTGCGGCGGCGCGCCGAGATCGTCAAGCTCGACGGCTTCAGCGCGCATGCGGACCAGGCCGAGATGCTGGAATGGGTGGGGCGCTTGAATCCGCTGCCCAAGCACGTCTATTTGGTCCATGGCGAATTCGAGGCGGCGGCCGTGCTCGCCGAGAAGCTCACTGAGCGCTTCGGCATCGATGCGCACGTCCCGGTGCTCGGCGAAAAGGTCTCCCTGTGGATGTGACCCCCGGCCGCTACCAGATCGGCCAGCGCCTGAGGCATCCCCAGTTCGGGGAGGGGCTGGTCGTCGAGGTGCACAACGCGCGCGGCCGCGAGGTGCTCGAGGTGGTGTTCGACGGCGAGTTGCGCCGGCTGGCGGCGACGCGTGACTGGGTGATTCTCGAGCCCGATGCCCCCGGCGTGCGCGCCCGGGATTCGGACTCCGTGGAGTTCTCGCACAGCTCGGTGACCTCGACGCGCACGTGGCATGCGCAGGGCAATGAGCTGCTCGAGCAATGGCAGGCGAACCAGCCCGCGAGTGCCACGACGTTCGACCTGCGCATGAACGCGGAGCGCTGGTCGGGCTGGGCCGGCACCGACCGCTTGATCTCGCTGGAGTCGCTGCGTGGCGTGGAGCGCTTCCCGCACCAGATTCGCGCCTGCCTCAAGGTAATGCGCGACCTGAATGGCCGCGCGATCCTCGCGGACGAAGTGGGCCTCGGCAAGACCATCGAGGCCGGCATCGTGCTCAAGGAATACCTGCTGCGCGGCGCCGTACGCACCATTCTCGTGCTCGTGCCGGCATCGCTGTGCGAGCAGTGGGCCGCGGAATTGTGGGAGAAGTTCGAGCTCGACTTTGTCGTCTCACGCGGGCCCGCGGGGCAGTGGGGCCGGCATCCGCTGGTGATCTCATCGCTCGAAACTGCGCGCCACGAACGCCACCGCCGCCGGGTGCGCGGCGCCAATTACGATCTGGTTGTGGTGGATGAGGCGCACCGGCTGCGCAACCACCTGACGCTGGGCTGGAAGTTCCTGAACGAACTGAATCCCCGCTACTTGCTGCTGCTCACCGCCACGCCGGTGCACAACGACATGCGCGAGCTCTACAATCTTGCCACCCTTGTGCGCCCCGGGACCGTCGGCACCTTTGCGCAGTTCCGCCGCGACTTCTTGAGTGGGCACGACCGCCGCTCGCCGCGCAACACGCCGCGGCTGCGCGCGCTGCTCGAGAGCGTGATGATTCGCACGCGCCGCTCCGACACCAACCTCACCTTTGCGACGCGCAAGGTCGAGACGCTGTGGGTGTCGCAGACGCCGCCCGAGCGCCGGCTCTACCAGCAAGTGAGCGAGTTCATCGCCGACTCGGTGCGCGCGGATGTCGGGCAGCCCGGGCGTCCGCACTACTTCACGCTGGTGGTGCTGCAGAAGGAGATGGGTTCCTCGTGGGCCGCGGCGCGCTCCACGCTGCACAAGCTGTCGCTGCATCCGGATGGCCTCGATCCCAAGCGGCTCAAGTTGCTGGCCGCGCGGGCGGGCGAGCTCAGCGCCAGCCCCAGCAAGGTGAAGACGTTGATGCGCGCGATCGCCTCGATGAAGGGGCAGAAGTGCATCGTGTTCACCCAGTTCCGCTCGACCCAGGACACCATCGTGCAGGCACTGCGCGATGAATGCATCACGCCGGCTATTTTCCACGGCGAGCTCAGCTGGCGCGAGAAGGAAGACGCGCTCGACCAGTTCCGCACAGGACTTCAGGTGCTGGTGTCGACCGAGGCCGGAAGCGAGGGACGCAACCTGCAGTTCTGCAGCATCGTGGTGAACTACGACCTGCCGTGGAACCCGATGCGCCTCGAACAACGCATTGGGCGCGTGCACCGGCTTGGCCAGCAGCACCCAGTGCGCGTCATCAACCTCGCGGCGCGCGGCACCATCGAGGCCTACGTGCTCGAGATCCTCGACCGCAAGATCAAGATGTTCGAGCTGGTGGTCGGTGAGATGGAGGAGATCCTCGGCACCTGGCAGGCGCACGGCTCGTTCGAAGACGAGGTGTTCAAGCGCTGGACCGAGACCACCAATCCGCGCGCGCGCCGGCGCCGCTTCGAGGAACTCGCGCAGCATCTGGTGGTCGCGCGGAAGCTGTACCAGAAACAGAAGGACCAGCAGGATTGGCTATTCCCGTCGGGCAAAGAGAAGGACGTGACGTGACCGCCGCCCCGCGCGACAGCGCCGCGCGCAAGCCGGCGGCGCGCAAGCCCGCGGCGCGCAAGCCTGCCGCGCGCAAGCACGCGCATGCCGCCGCGAACACCATCCCTGCGAACCCCGGGGCGGTGCTGGCGACCTTGCCCGAGGGCTGGCGCGAGTTCGTCGGTGGCTGGCTCGCCCAAGCCGGAAGCATCGTGCAGCCCGCCGCGCGCGGGGACTGGGAAGTCGAACTGTCCCCGGGCCTGCAGAAGCGCTGGAGGCGCCAACGCGTGCGGCTCGTGTTCGATCCGCAGCGGCCGACCCTGCCGCGTGGCGCGTGGTTCATGGCGCCGGGCAGCGGGGCAGGGCGCAAGCTGCTCGAGGCGGCCGTCGAGACGCCGGTGTTCACGCAGCTGACCGCACTCGCCCATGTGCCCGGCGCGCCCGAGTCGGGACTGGCGAGCGTGTGCCGCGTGAAGGGGCTGACGTGGGGGCCGGCGCGACTGGGTCCTGTGCGCTACGAGCGGCGCGTCAGCGTGCATGCCGTGGTGACGCGTTGGGGCGGGCTGCCGTGGCAGGAACCGTGGACGGTGATGCTGGGTCCCACCGGCGAATTCCTCGAGTGGGACATCACGCCGGGCATGCCGGAGATCCGTTCACGCGAAGGGCTCTACCAGATGTACGACGAGCTGGCTTCGGCCGAGCGCGCCAAGTGGATGGAGCAGGCGCGCGCGCATCTCGAACGCCTGACGCAGGAGCGCGAGGCCGAGTGGGAGCAGTCGGTCGCGCGGCTGCGGGATGCGGAACTCGACCGGCTCGGCTCGTTCTTTTCCTCGCGCATCGAGGAAGAAGAGGAACGCATGCGCCGGCGCGTCTCGCATGCCGATGAAGCGGATGTGCATGCCACGGGCGACATCAAATCGCTCAAACTCGAATGGGAGCGGCGCGCCGCCGAGGTCCGGCAGCGCTGGGCGCTGATGATCGAGGTGCGGCTGTGGGGACTGGTGGAATGGTCGTGGCCCGTGGCGGATCTCGAGCAGGAAGTGCGCTCGGGGGCCATGCGCGTGCGGCTGGTTTCACGCGTGGACGTGGCGCGGGGCCGCCCGGCTGCGCCCCGCTGTCCGGCTTGCGGGGAGGTCGCTGAAATGCTGGTGCGTGTGCACGGACACATTGGCTGCACCCGCTGCGCTTGACCGCGGTCAGGGAGGACGTTAGCATCGCCGGCTTCGAACCCCTGTTGGGCAGGGTCCTTCATGGGACCCTTGACCCGTTTCAGCACCGGAGGAATGTCGTGAACGTGCACCGATCCGAACACCTTACCGACCCGGGAGCGGACCTGATTGATTCCGCCCAGTCGCTCTGGAACCGATACGGGCGCATCGTCATGATCGCCGCCGGCGTCGTTGTCGTGGGAGGCGCCCTGGCATTCTTCACGCTCCAGTCGCGCAACCGTGCTGAAGCGCAGGCGAGCGAGAAACTCGCCGATGCGAATGCGCTGTTCTGGCAGGGCGACTACAAGCGCTCCGAGGACATGGCGAAGACCGTGGCGCAGCAGTGGCCGAGCGCCCCGAGCGGCATCGATGCGCACCGCCTCACGGGCGACAACGCCTACTGGACGGGTGACTTCAAGACCGCGATCACCGAGTACAAGGCCTACCTCGCCAAGTCGAGCACGGGTGTGCTCGCCGACGGCGTGCGCCGCAGTCTTGCCTACTCGCTGGAGAGCGACAAGCGATACGCCGAAGCCGCGACGATGTACGCGCAGTTGGTCGGCAAGTTCGATCGCGAGTCGTCGGGTGAGTTCCTCGCCGCGGCCGCGCGTTGCCAGGCCGCAGCCAACGCGAAGCCGGAAGCCGTCAAGACGCTGCAGCGCCTGCTCGACGAGTTCGGCGAGACGAGCTTCGCCAACGCCGCGCGCATCGAAATCGCCGAGCTGTTGGCCGCCCGCTAGAGGGAAGCGGGTGCGTTCGCCTTAGGCGGGCGAGCACCCACCTCAGTCCATGAGCGAACGCGCCGTCGAGCTGGTGTTCATCTGGCATCACCATCAGCCCGACTACCGGCGGGCACAGGACCACTGTGCCATGTTGCCGTGGGTGCGCCTGCACTCGACGAAGGACTACCTCGAGATGGCGCTGCGGCTGGCGCGCTACCCGCGCGTCAAGGCCACTTTCAACTTCGTGCCCTCGCTGTTGGACCAGATCGACGAGGCCGCAGCGGGTGCCCCCGACCTGTTGTTCGATGCGCTCGGCAAGCCGGTGTCCGCGCTGTCGAGTGAGGAGCGCGAAGGGCTGCTGCGGCGCTGCGTCCAGGCGCCGCGTCACGCGCAGGAGCGCTGGCCGGTCTACCGTCAATTGATAGACCGGGCGACGCGCTCCGCGCGCAGCCGCACGCCGCTTTCGGATCGCGATCTCGTGCGCCTCGAATGCTTCCTGCTGCTGGCGTGGCTGGATCCGCTGCACTTCGACGAGCCCGAAGCCGCCTCCGCGATCGCCGCGATCCCCGAGCTCGACGAAGCGCATCGCGACGCGCTGCTGGCACTCTACCTGCGGCTGTGCGCGCGGGTGATACCGGCCTACCGCGAACGCGCCGAGGCGGGACAGGTCGAGCTGGCGATCTCGCCCTACTACCACCCGATCCTGCCGCTGCTGATCGACGGACGCGCCGCTCGCCGCGCGCGCCCGGACCTGGCGATGCCGCGCGAGAATTTCTCGGCTCCCGAAGACGCGAAGGTCCAGATCGAGCGCGCCCGCGTCCGCGCGTGCCAGGCGTTCGGCGCGGTCCCCGCCGGCATGTGGCCGCCCGAGGGCAGCGTCAGTCCCGAGGCTGCAGAGTTGCTGGCATCCTGTGGCGTGCGTTGGGTGGCGACCGACGAAGGTGTGTTGTGGAACTCGCTCGAGTCGGACCAGCGGCGGCGCGAAGCGATTTACAAGCCGTGGATCTACTCGACCAAGGCCGGGGAGATCGCGCTGTTCTTCCGCGACCATGAACTCTCCGACCGCATCGGCTTCGTCTACCAGAACTGGCGACCCGAAGAAGCCGTCGCCGACTTCCTCGAGCGCGTGCGCAAGGCCGGCCGCGAGCATGGGGGAGACTCGCCCGCCACCGTCAGCGTGATTCTCGACGGCGAGAACTGCTGGGAGTACTACCCCGACGATGGCGGTCCGTTCCTTGACGCGTTGTACAAAGCGCTGGAGGCAGCGCCCGACATCATTACGCGTACGCCCTCCGAGGTGCTGGCGAGCGGGCGCGCGCTTTCCCGTTTACCGCGACTCCATACGGGATCGTGGATCGACGCCGACTTCCATATCTGGATCGGGCACCCTGAAAAGAACCGTGCCTGGGAGCTCCTGACGCGCACGCGCCGCACGTTGGTCGAGCACGGGATCGCGCCCGAGACGGCACCTGAGGCGTGGGAATCGATTTACGCTGCAGAAGGCTCGGACTGGTTCTGGTGGTTCGGCGATGATCACTTCACCGCCGACAAGGCATTGTTCGACCAGTTGTTCCGGCTGCACCTTCGCGCGGCCTATGAGCGCGCGGGACTGGCGGTGCCGGGTGCCCTCGAGGTGGCGATCACCTCGCCCAGCGCCCGCAAGCTGCCAGCCAGGACGCCGACGGCATTCTTGCGGCCCACCATTGATGGCAAGCGCACGGGGTTCTACGAGTGGCATGGGGCAGCGCACTACCCGCTGCGCCAGGGGGGTGGCGCCATGCACCAGGGGGCGGGACTCGCCTCGTCCCTGCGCGTGGGTTTTGACGCCGATCAGTTGTACCTGCGCATCGACTTCGCCAGCGGCAAGCCGCCCGGGCCTGAGTTCGGGCTGTGGTTCGAGCTCATCACGCCTGCCGGCGCGCGGTTCGCGTTGATGTCCCTCGAGGGCGGTCGCTATCCGCTCGTGTGGCTCGCGGGCGAGCACTCGGGCAAGACCGTCGAGGGTGCCAGGGCGAGTGTACTGTCGCTGGTCGAGCTCGCGATCCCCTTCGCGAGTCTCGGGCTCAAGACCGGTGACGCCGTCGAATTGATCGGCCGCCTGATGAAGGGCACCGAGCCGCTCGAGACCCTGCCGGACGACGACATGATGCGTTTTAAAGTTCCCGATGCGGACTTCGACGCGCGGATGTGGAGCGCGTAAGCAGCGATGCCTGAACTCCCGGCCGTCGCACTCGACGATGTGATTGTCCTGCTCGAGCGCACCCCCGCGACGCTGGATGCGCTGCTGCGGGGGTTGCCATCGGCCTGGACCGGGGCGCGGGAGGGAGGCGAAACCTTCAGTCCATTCGACATCGTCGGTCATCTGGTACACGGCGAGCAGACCGATTGGATTCCGCGCGCGAGGATCATCCGCGAACACGGCGTGTCGAAACCGTTTGAGCGCTACGACCGCTTCGCCCAACAGCGCGGCGTGGCGAGGCAATCCTTGGACGAGCGGCTGGACGAGTTCGCCCGTTGGCGCGCCGCCAATCTCGAAACGCTGCGTGGCTGGGCGCTCTCGCCCGCGGACCTGGCGCTACGCGGGCAACACCCCGAGCTCGGCGAGGTCACGCTAGGCCAACTGCTCGTGACCTGGGCGGCGCACGATCTCACGCACCTCCACCAACTTGCCCGCGTCATGGCGCACCGGGTGCGGAACGACGTCGGGCCGTGGCAGCGCTACCTCGGTGTGCTGCACTGTGCGGGGCACGGGGAATAGCCTCGGCGCGCAGTGAAGAAGCGTCCGCGCCCAAGTCCCTCGATTACATTCCAGCACGACTCCGGGTGCCCCGGAAGCCCTCCGACGTGCGGTGAGGTGCGGGCCGTAAGCATATGGCCCAGCGCAACCTCCCAGAGCCAACGGAATATCCTGCGGTCACGGCGTGGAAGTTGCGCCGAGTGTGATTGTAGCCCACGCCGGATCATTCCAAGGCGACAGGGAAATCCACAGGGAGGTCAGTCATGAAGAGATTCGCTCTCGCAGCAGTTTTGTGCGTGTCCGTGCTCACCGCGGGCATCGCCCTTGCCGAATCGCCTGCCGAGGAAGCCGCCAAGCAGGGCAAGAAGATCACCGACGCCTCGGCCGTCTACCATGAATTGGTCACGGCAACCGACCAGTCGGTGCCCAAGGAATTGATGGAGAAATGCAAGTGCATCGCGGTGCTGCCGGGTGTCATCAAGGCGGCCGTGGGTTATGGCGCGCGGCACGGTAGCGGTGTGATGACCTGCCGCACGGCCACCGGTTGGAGCGCGCCGGCGTTCGTCAACATCAGCGGTGGTAGCGTCGGCTTCCAGCTGGGTGCTGAGTCGACCGACCTCGTGCTGTTCTTCATGACGGATCGTGGCGCGCGTTCGCTCGTCAACGGAACGCGGCTCACGCTGGGCGGCAAGGCGAGTGTCGCGGCCGGTCCGTTCGGCCGCAGCGGCGAAGCCGCAACCAACCTCGAACTGAAGTCCGAGATCTATTCGTACGCCAAGTCCAAGGGGTTGTTCGCGGGTCTGTCGATCGAAGGCGCGCGGTTAGCGCCGAATGCGACGGACATCGCGCGCTACTACGGCCGTGGCGTCACCTACAAGCAGTTGCTGTTCGGCAAGGCGCCGGCGAGGGTTCCCATCGAGGCCACGACGTTCACCGCAACGCTGCCGTAGCGCCTGGCATCGCCAGCACAAGTTGAGAACGCGTGCCGCGGGCGCCCAGGGATTGGGTGCCTGCGGTTACGTGTTTGCGCGGGGTACGGCGGAGACCCGGAGGCGCAGATGCCGCGGGTGCCAACGGTCCGCGCGGACAGTCGGGGTCTCGCACTCCGGGTCGATGCGGGGCCGTCTTCATAGGCGGGGCATGTTCCACCTCCAGGACCTCGTGCGGAACTACTCGCGCGCCTTGGGCTCGCGGTTCGAAATCCTGCCCACGATCAGGTCGCCGATCTCCGCGTGGAGGTCCTTCCAAACGTGCGGCGGGATGTAAAGCCGGTGCAGGCCGTCGTCACGGCACTCGAGGTCCGCCTCGAACTCGTCGCCGCCGATCACCACGCGCACCGAATGCGCCGCGTCGCGCGGTGCTTTGAGGGCGCGCGACAGGTGCATGGGCAGGTCGATGCTGATG
>JANLOX010000143.1:0-21091 GCA_031366795.1 Candidatus Eiseniibacteriota bacterium
ACGCGCACCGCCGACGCGGTGGAGATCACGGTCGCCGACGACGGGCCCGGCCTCAGCACCGCGCAGCGCGCGCAACTGTTCGTTCCGGAATTCACCACCAAGCCCGCAGGCAGCGGCCTCGGCCTCACGATCACGCAACGCATCATCAGCGATCACCGCGGCACCATCCGCGTGGATCCCGCCGGTGCGTGCGGAACCACGTTCCGCATCGTGCTGCCGCTCACGCAATCGGCCGTCACCAACCCGAACTTCAGCGCACCCCCGAAGGGTTGAAGCCATGCCCACACTGCTGATCGTCGATGACGAAGCGAACATCCGCAGCAGCCTGCAGGGCGCCCTGGGCCGTGAGGGCTACCAGGTCGATGAGGCCGGCTCGCTCGCGGAAGCGCGCGTGCGGCTGCATGAATCCTACGACCTCGTGATGCTCGATGTATGGTTGCCCGACGGCAGCGGACTGGATTTGCTGGCTGAACTCCAGAAGACAGCGCCCGAGACGGTCGCCATCATGATGTCGGGGCATGCCACGATCGACGTGGCGATCAAGGCGACACGGCTTGGCGCCTTCGACTTTCTCGAGAAGCCGCTGTCGCTCGAGCACCTGCTCGTGACGCTGCGCAATGCCGCCTCGGCGCTCACCCTGCGCGCCGAGAACCAGCGGCACCGGGCGGCGTGGGCGTTACCCATCGTGGGCACATCGCCTGCGATCGAAGCCTTGATGGCGCAGATCGAACAGGCCGGCCCGAGCCCCGCGCGCGTGCTGATCCAGGGCGAGAACGGCACGGGCAAGGAACTCGTGGCGCGTGCACTCCACACATCGAGCCCGCGGCGCGACGCGCCGTTCGTGGCGGTGAACTGCTCCGCGATCCCGGAAGAGCTGATCGAGTCCGAGCTGTTCGGCCACGAGCGCGGCGCCTTCACGGGTGCCACGCAGGGACGCCGTGGCCGCTTCGAGGAAGCGCATGGCGGCACGCTGTTCCTCGATGAGGTCGCGGAGCTGAGTCCGCGCGCCCAGACCAAGCTGCTGCGCGTACTTCAAGAATGCGAGCTGTCTCGCGTTGGCGGCAATCGCCCGATCAAGGTCGACGTGCGGGTGATCGCCGCAACCAATCTCGACCTGCGCGGACGCGTTGACCATGGGCAGTTTCGCGAGGACCTATTCTTCCGCCTCGCAGTGATCCCGATGACGGTGCCGCCGCTGCGCGCGCGTCCTGAGGATATCGGACCGCTCGTGCAACACTTCGCGGCGCGGCTGGCGAAGGAGACGGGACAACGGCGCAAGAGTTTCGAAGCCGATGCGATCGCGCTGCTGCGCAACTATGCGTTCCCTGGAAACGTGCGCGAGCTGCACAACCTCGTCGAGCGCCTGTCGATCATGTCGTCCCGGTCGAGCATCGGTGCCGCCGATGTACGAGCAGTGCTACCCGCGGCGGGCTCGGCGACGGTCATGCCGGGCACGATGCGCCTGAGTGAAGCAGTGCAGGGCTTCGAGCGCACGCAGATCGAAGCGGCGATCGCCGCGACCGGCGGCAACATGGCGCAGGCGGCCGTGCGGTTGGGACTCGAGCGCAGCCATCTCTACAAGAAGATGCGCAAGTTCGGGATGAAGGCGGACGCGAGCGAGAGCTGAGCACGCAAGAGCGCCCGGCTGAACTAGAGCTTCAACCGGGCGCTGGAGCGAATGGTGCGATCTACGCTTTGAGGTCGATGCCGAAGAACGTGGTCGTGCCGTCGCCACCACTCTTCGCCGTGACACTCGTCGCCGCCGGGGTTGTCGGCTGGCTGACCGGGTCGGGAGCTGTGGGCGTCGCCGTCACACCCTGACCACCGTTGACGCCACCGTGATGGTGGTGATGGCCACGATGATGTCCACCGCGCACCGCCTCCATGTCCGTGGTGAGTTTGGAGAACGCATCCTGTGCCGCGGTGAGGTCTCCGCTGGCGAGAGCGGTACTGAGTGCATCGACATCAGCACGCACCACCGCGCGCGGGTCCTTCGGTGCATCCTTCGTGGCCGCGGCAGCGCCCGTCGCGGTCTTTTCGTGATCACTGTCACCATCGGCGTCCGGGCGGCTCGCGTTGGGCGCAGGATTCGGCAGGATCTTCTGCAGGTCGGCGAACGCCGCCTGCGCCGCCTTCATGTCGCCCGACTTGAGCGCGGTGGACAGGTCGCGAAAGTTCCTGCGGCCCTGCTCCATCGTGCTCTTCCAGTACGCCATGAACGCGCTCATCCCTGAAGCTTGCCGGGTAGGATCGACGGAACTCATGCAACACTCCTTCCGGTCCGGCGACGCCGCGGGATTCTGCCGGACTCGACAACGTGGTCATGCCATCTCGCGCCGCCGTGCCGCGGTCGCCGTGATCCACGTCATCGAGCAGATGCCGTGCCTCGCTTGGTGTCCCTCGCCGCGCACATGAGGACTTCGCGCTAAGTAGCTGTGAACGCGCGCCCTGTTGAACCCCTGACAATCCGTGGACCGCGCATGAATCGGGGGCGCTTGATCCACCAGCGCCCAATTTCAGCGCAGTCGCGGTTGGGCTGCTGAGCGGGTCCCGACCGCGTGCGTTGCGTGCGGGGCTTGGCGTGACGCGCGTGCGTCCCCCGGCGTGACGCGCGTGCGTCTCCCGGCGTGACGCGCGCGCGTCTCCCGGCGTGACGCGCACGCGCCACCCCGATAGACTGCCGCGCTCGCACACATGACGCGCCAGTCTTAGGAGATACCCCGTGCCTTCCATCACCACCGAAGCAGAACTCGCATCGTTCACGTTGGCCCCTGGCTTCCACTCCTCCGCGACCGCGTGTGGCCTGAAGAAGAGTGGCGCGCTCGACCTCACGCTCATCTGGAGCGATACGCCCTGCACCGCCGCCGGCGTGTTCACCACGAACCGCGTGCAGGCAGCGCCCGTGCTGATCGACCGCGAACGCATCGCCGGACCGAGTGCGCAACTGCGCGGCGTCATTGCGAACGCCGGCTGTGCGAACGCCGTGACGGGCGCGCGCGGGATGGCGGACGCAAAGCAGATGTGCGAACTCGCCGCAGCCGCCATCGGCGCGCAGCCTGCCGAGATGCTCGTGCTCTCGACCGGCGTGATCGGCGTCTTTCTCGACATGGACAAAGTCGCGAAGGGCGTCGAGTCGCTGCGCGGGCCCGCCGCGCTGCGCTCCGCGAGCGATGCGGCGCGCGCCATCCTCACCACCGATACGCGGCCCAAGATCGCCAGCGCAAGCGTCGCCCTCGAACCGAACCCTGTTCACTTCGCAGGCTTCGCCAAGGGCGCGGGCATGATCCACCCGAACATGGCCACCATGCTCGCCGTCGTCACGACCGACGCGCGCATCTCTGCCGCGCGCCTCAACCGCGCGCTGCGAGCCGCCGTCGAACACAGCTTCAACCGCATCTGCGTCGATGGCGACATGAGCACGAACGACACGCTGCTGGTGCTCGCCTCGGGCGTCTCCGGCACGCGCATCGACGATACGAACGAGGCCGCATTCACCGCGGCGCTGACCGGCGTGTGCGAACACCTGGCGCGCCAGATCGCGCGCGACGGCGAAGGCGCCACGCGCCTCGTTGAACTGCGCGTCACCGGTGCCGCGAGCGACACGCAGGCGCATCGCGTCGGCGATGCCATCGCCTGTTCGCCGCTGGTGAAGACCGCCATCCACGGCTGCGACCCCAACTGGGGCCGCGTCCTTGCCGCGGCCGGCTACAGCGGCGAGGCGATCGATCCCGACCGCGTGAGGCTGTGGTTCGGCGAAGGGGACGCGGTGCAGCTGCTCGACCGCGGCCTGCCCATCGCATTCGACCGGGAGCAGGCATCCGCCCTGCTGCGCGAGGATCCCGCGATCGTGCACATCGATCTCGGGCTCGGCACCGACAAGTCGGTGCTTTGGACCTGCGACTTGAGCGCCGAGTACATCAGGATCAACGCCGACTACACGACCTAATCTTCGCGCGTCGTTCACACGGAGGCCTGATGGACACCCCGACCAAGGCAACGCAGCACTGCCATAACGTGGCCGATTTCGAGACCCTCGCGCGCGAGCGCATGGAGCCAGGCGCCTTCGGCTACTTCGCAGGCGGCGCGGGCGACGAGCTGACCCTGGCCGAGAACATCCGCGCCTATGAGCGCGTTCGACTGACGCCGCGTGTACTCGTGGACGTCAGCACCATCGACACGCAACTCGAGTTGCTGGGGCTGCAGCTACCGAGCCCGATCGTGCTCGCGCCCACCGCATACCATCGCCTCGCGCATCCCGAGGGCGAGGTCGCGACCGCTCGTGCTGCCGGAGCTGTCGGGTCATTAATGGTCGTGAGCACCATGGCGACGCGCACAATTGAAGAAGTCGCGGAAGCCGCGACCGCCCCACTCTGGTTCCAACTCTACGTCCACAAGAACCGCGACATCACGCGCCACTTCGTGGAGCGCGCCCAAGCCGCCGGCTATCGCGCGATCGTGCTGACCGTCGACACGCCACGCCTCGGACGCCGCGAGCGCGATTCGCGCACGGGCTTCATGCTCCCCGCCGACATGCCGCCCGCGAACTTCGCCATGAAATACGCCGACCACGCTCGCCCCGGCAATGCCGGCAGCGAGGTCACACTGCGGACGCAAGTGCTCGCGCATCTCGAGGGCTCGCTGACGTGGGAGTCGCTCAAGGAGATCCGCGCGATGTCGAAGCTGCCACTCCTGCTCAAGGGCGTGATGGCGCCGGAGGACGCGCGCCTCGCCGTCGCCGCCGGCGTCGATGGCCTGATCGTCTCGAACCACGGCGGCCGCCAGCTTGATGGAGCCGAGGCCACGATCACCGCATTGCCTCACGTCGTCGACGCTGTGGGCGGCGCGATGCCCGTGCTCGTCGACGGCGGGATCCGCCGCGGAGTCGATGTGCTGAAGGCGCTGGCGCTGGGCGCGCGCGCCGTGCTGATCGGGCGGCCGTACTTGTGGGGACTCGCGGCCGACGGTGAGGCGGGAGTGCGCCAGGTGCTCGAGATGCTCAACGGAGAGCTGGAGCTGGCGATGGCGCTGTGCGGGTGCCCCACGCTGAGCGCGATTGAGCGCGAGATGGCGCGGGTCGAGTAATGAAGCGCCGCCGAGGCGCCTATTGCAGCCGCACCACCCGCCGCACGTCCACTGCGCCGTCCCGCTCGAGCCGCAGGAAGTAGATTCCGGGATCCGCTTGCAAGCCCGCAGTCGTGCTCCCATCCCACACGACCGTTCCCGAAGCCTCGAGCACCCGATCGGCGAGCCGCCGCACGACGCGCCCTGCGACATCTTGAACCGTCACGCGCGCGTGGAAGGGCGCCGGAGCCGAGTAACGCAACGAGCTGCTCCCGCGCGACGGACTCGGCGTAGCCACGCCAAGCGACCACGAGGCATACACCGGCGGCGCGACGCCCACGGTGCCCCCAGAGATGCCGAGGTGCGCCGCCCTGCTTGGCTCGGTCGTCGATCCGCTGGTCACCAGCACATCGTAATTCGCGGTGTCCGGCCAACAGGCGTGCTGAACCGAGAAGCAGGACGTGTTGACCCCGGTGTAGTGCGCGGTGTTCGTCAACGGAACGTAGTTGCGGCGCCACTGGTACGTAAACGAGCCCACCGCTCCGTTCGGCACGACACAGAACGTCGCGATCGTGTCGCAGCGAACGATGCGATCGGTCGGGTGCGTCGTGATCAGGCTCGCCGGGCACACGCTGCACTGCCAGATGGCGTTGAAACCGCCACCGGATCCGTTCTGCACCGATGACCAAACCGCGGACTCCGCCTCGACCTCGTAGTCGCCCGCGGCAAGCCTGCCCGAGACGTTGGTCGTGTCATGGGCGAAGTGGTAAAGCGTCCCTCCCGGTCCGCGAACGTCGACATAAGCCCCGTCCATCGGCACACCGGGATCGGCCTGTGCGAACAGCGAGTACGTAATGCACTGGCTCACCCTGAACTTCCACTTGAGGTGCGACTTCGCGTCGTAGTGGTCCGCGGGATGCACGTTCCAACTGCCCGACGTCGCCCCGGAGATGTTGAAGCTCGATGGGGAGATGTAGGACGTCTGCGTCGCGTTGGCGGTACCCGATCCTTCGACCGTCCCGGTGACGTTGGCGACGGCGAGATCGAACCAGATAGCGAACGGCGAGGGCGGCGTCTTCGCCTGGTGATCGCTCCTGCCGTCGTAGATAACCTTGGCGTCGATTGAGCGGTCGTCGGTGAGCGGGACCATCTGGGCTTCAGCGGGGCGATACACCAGCAACAGTGCGCAAACGGCAAGCGCGATTCTCGAGAAGGGCATGGCGAACTCCGGGCAGGATCCATACTCGAGAGCGCAGGGCCTGCGAGCCGGGGTACGCGAGCAGCCTTCACGATGAAAGCGGATGCGGAAGTCTAGCACATGGACGAGGGCACTCAGCGGATGGTGGCAATCCGCTTCACGACGCTGCGATCTAGTGCAGAAAGCCGGACGAAGTACAGCCCGACCGGAAGTGCTCGCCCTGCATCGGTCCCATCCCAGGCGACTAGGTAGCGGCCAGCGGGTTGGATCGCGTCCACCAGAGTCGCGACAACGCGGCCCGCGACATCCTCCACCCCGAGGCGTACACGGCCCGTGCGCGCAACGGCATACTGGACTTCCGTTCTCCCGCGGGTCGGATTGGGGGCAAGCCGCGTCAGACTGGTTTCGCTGACCGATGTGCGACCGGCCGCAATCACTGGACCGAACATTTCGACGGAACCGTCGACAAGTCTTACCTCGAGCCGGTAATAGCAGGTTACTCCCGGCACCGCCGTCGGGTCGATCGCCGTGGTCACTAGTCCGTCGCTGCGCAGCTCGACATTGACAGGGGACCATGGCCCGGTTTCATTGCTGGCCCGCTCGAGTGCGGTTGAGGAAACCTCCGCCGGATTTCCGAAACTCCATCGAATTTCAAAATCATTTCCACGCTGATTCACCTCGAACCGGGCCAAGCTGGTGGCCGTGGTTGCGCCTGAACCGCTGATCAACACCGACACCGTATTCGAACTCGAATTCGCCACGACAAGATCGCCCTTACCATCACCATTCAGGTCGCCCGCCGCCACCGAGACGGGGTCACCCCCGCTACCGTAGTCGATCCTGTCCCCGAAGTTGCCGAAGCCCTGGCCCAGCAGGACCGAGACCGTGTTGGCGTCCGCGTTCGTCACAGCCAAGTCAGGCTTCCTGTCATCGTTCAGGTCGCCAATCGCTACCGAAGTGGGCCCCGACCCTACGGCAAAATTCCGGCCCTCAAAACTGCCATCGCCATAGTTAAACAGCACCGACACATCGTTTGATCCGTTGTTCGTAACAGCCAGATCAAGCTTGCCATCACCATTTAGGTCGCCTATCGCAACCGAATGTGCGTTTTGCCCCGTCAGGTAGTCAGAGAACAGAATGAAGTTGCCACCACCGATGCCGCCCAGAACGGATACGGCGCCAGCGTAGTGGCTAGGCACCGCCAGATCAGGCACCCCGTCGCCGGTCAGATCACCGATGGCCAACGCGCCGAAAATGGCGCCCGTTGGGACGTCTGGCCTTGCGCTGAACCCCCCACTGCCGTTGCCGATCAACACGGCGACCGCATTCGACTTCCCGACTGCGAGGTCGAGCTTCCCGTCCCCGTTCAGGTCGCCAACGGCCACAAAATGCGGAGCACCTCCGGTCCCAAAGTCAGCCTTCGGGGCAAAACTTCCATCTCCATTGCCAAGCTGAACCGAGACGGAGCTTGAGGATTGGGTTGTGATCACGAGGTCGGCCTTGCCGTCACCGTTGAAATCGCCAATCGCCGCGGAATGGGGACCGGTTCCCGTGCCGACGTCGGTCTTGACGGCGAAGCCTCCGCCGCCGTTCCCGAGCATCACCGAGA
The DNA here is from genome assembly GCA_031366795.1 of Candidatus Eiseniibacteriota bacterium. Classification (GTDB taxonomy): domain Bacteria; phylum Eisenbacteria; class RBG-16-71-46; order RBG-16-71-46; family RBG-16-71-46; genus JANLWK01. The sequence continues at coordinate 7,869 of JANLOX010000143.1, forward strand.
TCGTGTTCGAGCCGTAGTTTGCCGTTGCGAGATCGAGAATGCGATCGCCATTCAAATCTCCCAACGCAACGCAAACTGGCTGGTTCCCAGTGGCGTAGCCAGCGGCGCTTTGCCCAAAGCTCCCGTCGCCGTTGCCAAGCAACACAGAGACCGTCTTCGACCTGGCGTTCAGGGCCGCGATGTCGGGCCTATGGTCACCGTTGAGATCAACGATCGCTACCGGCTGCGGTGCGATTCCCGCACTGAACTCTGACTCCGACCCGAATGTCCCGTCGCCACGGCCTAGCAGTACCGAGATCTCATCGAGGGTGTTACCTACCGTGAGGTCTGCATTGCCATCGCCGTTTACATCACCCACTACAACGGAATTGGGATAATATCCCGTGCCGAATAACGTCCCGGCTCCGAAACTCCCATCGCCAATTCCAAGCAGAACCGAAACACTGTTGGCGTAGAAGTTCGCCACCATAAGATCGGGCTTGCCGTCACGATTCATGTCCCCGAGAGCGACACTCGTAGACGAGACTCCTGTTGAACTGTTTGGCTTGAGGATGAATGCGCCGTTGCCCTCATTCAGGAACACAGCAACCCCGTAAGTCCGATCAAACGGGGCAGAAATCGTGGCCACCAGATCAGGCTTGCCGTCACCATTCAAGTCTGTGATTGCCACGGATTCTGGAGAAGTGTTCAGGCCCGTACTCAGAGTGCTCCTATGCTGAAAACTTCCGTCCCCGCTTCCGAGCAACAGCGATAGCGTTTGCCCGGAGGCGTTCTGCGTCACGATATCCAGCTTGCCATCGCCGTTCATGTCACCGATTGCCACCGCTCTGGGGGCGTTGCCCGCATCGAAGTCCGTACTCGCGCCGAAGCTTCCGTCGCCGCGGCCGAGCAGGACCGACACGGTGGTCGAGTCGTTCGCCGTCACCAAGTCGGGCTTCCCATCGCCGTTCAGATCCCCGATTGCAACATGATTGGGATGGCGGCCTGTGACGAACTCGGTCGCGGCGCCGAACGTCCCGTCGCCTCTTCCAAGCAGCACCGTAACCGTGCTGGCGCTGGAGCTGGCCGTAACCCAGTCGGGCGCGCCATCACCGTTCAAGTCGCCGACCGCCGCGGAACTAGGAGACTTGCCCGCCGCCAAAGATAAGAATGGGGCCGCGAAAAGCGGGGCCGCGATTACTGGCGCAACGGATGCAGCAGTGCCGATGGCCAGCAGTAGTCCCAAGAAGATTCGGACACGGCAGAGTGTTCTGGCCTTCAAAATGGCGGCCTCGCGCATGGTGACAGTGCACCCATGAAACAAGTTTGCGCTCGTGCCGCACGGGGCGCAAGGGGATGTCGGCTGTGCGCCGCGGTCCGCCGCCCGTTACCCCTTCATCACCCTCGCCCACTCCGCCCCAACTCGTCCCTCACGACACGCCTTCGAGTTCAGGAACTCCGCCGCCAGCAGCGCCTGCAGCGTGAGCGCCTCGTCGGCCGGCAGCTCGCACGACTCGGCGATGCATTGCGCGATCGCCTTGCGTCCTGCTTCCGTCGCGGGCGTGTCGGCGGCAGCCACACTCGCGACCGTCACCGGTACGCCTTCCAGCGCCGCAGTCTCCAGCGCGCGCTTCGCAGGCCCACCTTCGCCGGTCGCCAACGCCCAGGCCATCGCGATCGCTTCGTTCAGTGGCGCGGCGCCGTCGATCAGCCAACCCGCAGCATCCTTGGCGCGCACGGGCTCGCCCGACATCAGCATGTGCGTAATGCGTCCCCACTGTTCGCGCGGGGCGCGTCGGTAGGGCCAGTGGCAGGCTTCCATTCCGGGCACGACGGGGAGCGTGACTTCGGGCCAGCCGAAGCGCACGTCGTCCGCGGCGACGACGTAGTGGCAGTGCATCACAAGCTCGAGCATGCCGCCGAGGCAGCGCTTACCGTGCACGAACGCGACGGAGACTTCGAAGTCGTCCCACAGGCGGCGCGCGGTCTTGGTCCAGCCGTTGGTGATGGCGAGGCCGGGTTCGAGCTTCTCGAGTGCCGGGAAGAAGTCGGCGGTGTCAGCGCCGACCATCTGCGTGGACAGGTGGAAGTCGCCGCTCACGATGACGCGACCAATGCCAGCTGCCTTAAGCCAATCGAGCGCGCGGTTCATCTCGTGATCGACGTCCCAGTTGTAGCTCTCGCGCGAAATCGTCACCACACCGACTTCACCGTCATGCTCGGCGTTCACGTAGAGTTGCTGCCAATCAGGCGACTCCATCGCTTCAAGGGCTTCCGGGTGCCACGCGCGCAGCGCGGCGGCGGGATGCAGCTTGTGATAGGCCTCGACGGTGTGCACGACGTTCTTGGCACCCTCGGCGCGCATCATCGCGAGTGCGCCGTGGCGGAACTGGGCGCATAGTTCGCCGATCGCGTTCAGGTGCGCGAGGTGGCCGCGCTTCTCGTGCAGCATGAGGCAGGTCATCTGGTAGATGGGCCCCAGGATGCGCGTGCGAAACTCTTCCTGCTCCTCGGCATTCAGGTGCCAATCGACGAGCGGGCGGAAGTGATCGGGCGGGTACCACGCTTGGCCCGTCTCCTTGCGCTCGGTGAGTTCGGGCGTGGGCGTGAACAGCTCCCCGTACGCTTCACTCAGGTGATGCAGGCACGACCACGTGAGGAAGTCTGCGCCTTTAGCACCGATGGCATCGTGCGCGCGGAAGGGATTCGGGCCAACGAGCCGTCGCACGAGCTTGTCGATCTTCCAGAACGGCATGTTGGTCGCGCGGTGCACGCCGAGACCGGCATGCGTGACGCCGCAGAACAACACGTCGAGCACGAACGACCAATCGTCGCTGACGGGCACGGGGACAAGGCCGAGCGCCCACAGCAGCTGCGTGACGGCGGACGGTTCGGCGTCGACGGTCTCCCAGATCTTATTGATCTCGTGCGGGAACGCGGGGTGCGCGATGCCGACGCCGAGTTCCTTGCTCGGGAACCCGGAGGTGACGGAGCGGATCTCGATGCCGGGGAACGTTTCGCGGAACACGCGGTAGTGCTCGCGCTTCACCTCGAGGATCTCGGGGATCGCCTCGAGCAGGAAGCGGGGTTTAAGCGCCTTGAGCTCGGCGGGCAGCGTCTTGCCGTCGTAGCTCAGCCGCACGATGTTGCCCATGATGCGCGCGGCTCCGGCGGCGCCGAAGGCCTGCACAAGCCCGGGATACTGGCGGCCCAGGCCATCGGGCGCGCCGGGGAAATCGAGCGCAACAGTGCGCACGCCGTACGGCTCCAGCCGCGAGCCCAACTGCATCGTCTTCCCCGCGCCGACGATGCCGCTGGCGCCGCTGATCACGAGCGAACCGCGATCATTCGTCGGGCCGAACACGCGATCGACGAGCGTCGCGACATCCACCGGCAAGACGCCGCGCTTGAAGATGTCGAGCACACTGCCCAGGCCGAGCGTTTCGAGCGTCGGCTGGCGCATCACGCTGGCGGTCAACGTTGCGTTGCTGCTCGCGGCTCCGGCGCGTCCACTGGTCTTGCTCACGAGCGGCCTCCTTCCGACACCTTGAATAGCGATGCGATGCCGACGTCTCCCGCCGCGCAGCCAAACACCAGCACGTAGCCGCCACCCAGCGTCACGGCTTCCTCGAGTGCTTCGATCAACACGCGTGTCAGCGTGGGTCCCTGCGGATGCCCCCACACCAGCGAGCAGCCGGTGCGGTTGAGCTTGCGCCAGTCGTACCCGAGCACCTTGGTGAACACGACGTCGTTGACGGCGAAGGGATTGTGGTTCTTGGCGACCGCGATGTCGTCCATCGTGAGCCCGGTGCGCTTGAGCAACTGCTGCACCGCCATCGCGGGGGCTTCGGGCATCATGCTCGGCTGCATACGCGTCTCGCACTTGGCGATGAACTGGATGTCGATGTCGGGGCGAGTGCTCAGCTCGCGCGCCTTCTCCTTGCGCGCGACAAGCAGCGTGGCCATGCCGTCGGACGCGTGCGTCTGTGTGCCGCTGGTGACGCAGGTGTCGAGCTCGCGCTGCGCGTGCAGCGTACCGAGGGCAACCTCGCGCACGCCAAGGTCGTCATCGATGCGCCCGAGTGGCTTTCCGCCGACATTGAGCAACTCGAGCGGCACCAGCACGCGATCGAGCAGGCCGGAGCGCTTCGCCTCGAAGTACTGCTGGTGGCGCACATAGGCGACTTCATCGACTTCGCGGCGGTCTAGCTTGTACTTGCGCGCCGTGATGCCGGCCGCGGTGATCATGGCGTTGCCGGTCGCGGGATCGAAGCCGAAGTTGTCCCACACATCGGCGATCGCCTGCGTGCGCTGGTGCGCGCGGCGTTCGGGAAACACGCCGACCGGCGAGTCACTCGTGCGATCGAACGTCAGCACTCCGACGACGTCCTTGCCGCCCATCTGCACTTCGGCGCCGCCGAGCATCACCGCCTGCAATCCGGTCGCGCAAGCCTGCTCGACGTGATAGCCCGGCAGCCGCTGCCCCATGCAGCTCGCCACCATCGGCGCGGTCCAGAACTTCCAGTGCCACGGAATCGTCGAGCCGATCACCAGGTAGTCGAGCTGGCTCGTCGGCACCTTGCGCAGGCTCATGATGCGGCCCATCGCTTCGCCCGCGAACTGCCCGATGTTCACTTCGGCGAGCGCACTCGTCTGCCACGCCGGAAAGAAACTGCTGCCCCACGTGCCATACGGAATACGCGCATCGGGGAGCATGCTGGGGACGGTTTTCATGGAGTGCTCCGGGTGCTATGGGTGTATCAGTCTTGTGACGGGTATCGTAGAGGGAAGGGATTGGGCGGCGCCCGGGCGTCTTCGCCAGGCTGCGTCGCACAGGTCGAAGATCCCCCATTCATACCACCCGCTTCAAGCGGGCGGAACGGGAGGCTGGATTGGCGCAGACGGGCAGCACCAAGGAGCGCATTGAGCGCGCGGATCGCCTGCGTTGCGGACCCCTCCACCCAGCGTCAATCCTGTGCGCAGCGCTCCTCTGGCTGATGTGCCGCGTTGCGTTCGCCGCGCCCGCTGCGCCCGCCGACCCGACCGCGATGGCGCTCTCCGCCGACTCCATTCGGGTGGTTGTCACCCGGACACCCTGCTCGCCCGCCATTACGACCTTCGCGCGGTCGCTTGAATCGGTCGATGGCATCCGCGCGGACGCTCCCAACGACGGGTTGTCGCGCGCAATCGTGCGCGGGATGCGCGGCTCCAAAGTGGCGATCGTCGATGCGGGGCTGCCGGTCTCCTCGATCCCGCTCGACGCATTCGACGGCATCGCTATCGATCCCGAGCGCGCAGCTTGGATCGGCTGGCTGCACGGCCCCGCCAGCCTGCGATACGGCGGCGACGCGCTCACGGGAGTGCTGCGCATCGAGCCGCGCGAGACGCCGCCCACGGCGGGACGGTTCGACTTGGGCGGTATGGCAATCAGCGGGACGCCTTAGGAAGCGCGGGTCTCGAGCCGTGTCAATGCGCTCGGCGCCACGGGCCCGTGGCGATGGAACGCGGCGGTCAGTCCGCGCTATGGCAGCGAGGGGAGCAATTTCGGTCCCAACATCTCCGCGCTTGAGGTCGGGAGCCTCAGTGGCGACGCCGTAGTTCGCCGCGCGCTTCGCAATGGCGAGCTGGGGTTGCGCTACGTGCTCGACGCAGGCGTCTACAAGTCATTGTATGTCGATGCATACTACAGCGGCGCCAATTACCTGCGGAGACGGATCCGTGACCATCGCGTCCAGTTCGAGGCACGCACGGCGCGCGCGGGAACAGACTACGAGCTCAAGTCGCAATGGCAGCACCGTGATCTTGCCGCCACAACGAGTAACGCGCAGCTGCGTGTCTTTACAGGCACCCCGAATCCGGACGGCACACAGTTGCTCGACACTGCGCTCGATGGCGGCACCTCCGAACTGGTCGCCTCGCACCGCATCGGTCGGGACCGCCTGCGCACGGGGATCTCGAGCACTCTTCAGCACATCGTGGACACAAGCGTGCGCCCCGTCCTCCCCGATACGCGGACCACTTCCGGCGCGGCGTTCGGAATCGCCGACGCACGTCGCGGAGCATTGGCACTGTCGAGTGCTGTGCGCATCGATGCGGTGCGATACAGCGCGAACTTCGCGTCCACCGGCGGTCACGTGCAGCGGAATTTTCGTGGTGTCTCAGGTTCCGTTCGCGCCGCGGTCGACATGCCCCGCGATGTAACGTTGTCGCTCGAGGGCGCGCGTTCATGGCGGCCACCGGGAGTCGCGGAGTTGTTCGCGACCTCGCTCGCCCCGACCAACAGCCGCTACTTGACCGGCGACACCGGGCTTCGGGCTGAACAGGGCTTCGGCGTGGAGGGCGGCGCGGAATGGAATGCATCGCGTGCACAGCTCGCGGCCCATGCCTACACGCGTCGCGTGGACCATTGGATCGGCATCGATCCGGGCGGCCTCTCATATGCTGGACTGCTCGTTCCGCGCTACTCATCCAGCGACGCCGATCTGTTGGGCGCAGAGGCGAGCGCCACGCTCCAGGTCGTGAACGCGTTGAAGCTCGAAGGCCACTTCGAGCTCGCGCGCGGTTATTACGCGAACACCCCTGCCCCGTTACCGCTGATGCTTCCGCCGCGCTGGAGGCTCGCCACGGAATTGAGCCATCCCAACCAGCGGGATCACACGATCATCACGCTACGTGTCGAGGCCGACGGGACGGAGCGGCTCTCCCGGCCCGGTCTCGGCGAGTACGAAGTTCCAGCCTTCGTGCTGGTCCACGCCGGTATGGTCATCGAGCGGCCAGGGACATCGGGCACGCACCGGCTCAGCATCGCTGTGCGCAACGTGGCCAATACGTATTATTCGATCTACCCGAGCTACTACCCGTTGCGCGCCGACGGCGCGGAACGCAGCTTCGAGGTGCGCTTCTCGTTCGATCGCTGACCAGGTGTCCGCGCGGACTGTAGTGTTAACCTCCCTCAACAGTACTCGTCCCAGGACGAGTCATGTTGAGTTAACTCAACACTGTATGCCCCGACGCATGTTGACGCTGTGCCCGGCCCCGAACGAAATGCGCGACCCCATGCTCTCGTTCGCCGACGGCTCGCACTTCCACCGCCCTACTTCCGCGGCGAGCCCAATCCGTCGATGGTGACGAGCCCATTGCCCTCAGGAACCGCAGCGGCGACCGCCGCCTTCGCCGTCCCCTCCGCCACCGGGCAGCCATCGCACGTGCAGGTGCCGCGCTTGCGGCGGCGCATGTTGCGGCGCACGAGCCAGCCGAGTGCGGCGAGTGCCAGCAGCGCCACGATGGCGTCCTGGATGCCGAAGGCGCCGCTCATCCCAGCCCCAACAATCGGCCGCCCTGGAACACGGCGAACGAAGCGAGCCACGCCAGCACGTTCATCATCACCAGCATGAAGATGGGCCAGCGCCAGCCGTTGGTCTCCCGCCGCGCGACGGCGACGGTGGACATGCACTGGCACGCCAGCACGAAGAACACCATCAGGCTGATGCCGATCAGCGGTGAGTACGCATGCAGACCGGTGTGCGGATCGATGGCGTTGCGCAGGGCATCACCGAGCGACATCTGGGTGCCATCGGCTTGGCCGAGGTTGAACACGGTGGCCATGGTCGAGACCATGACTTCGCGCGCGGCGAACGAAGTGATGAGCCCGATACCGATGCGCCAGTCGAAGCCGAGCGGTCGGATCACGGGTTCGATCGCGCGCCCGACGTGGCCGGCGAAACTGTTGCGCAAGACCGAGCCCGCGAGGTCGCCTTTGAGCAGCTTCACCTGCGCGACGTCGCCCGCCTGCTGCGCCGTGGTGATCTGCGTGCGCAGCGCATCAGCTTCGGCGCCGCCGCGCGGGTAGGACGCGAGGAACCAAAGGATGACGGAGACCGCGAGGATGACGGTGCCCGCCTTGCGCACGAACAACAGTGAGCGGTCGCGCACCGAGATGACGACCGAGCGCCACGACGGCATGCGGTAGGGCGGCAGTTCCATCACGTAGAGCGGGTTGCCGCCCTTCAAGACGGTGCGCTTGAGCAGCCACGCGACGACGATCGCGGCGATGATGCCGAGGAAGTACATCGAGAACAGCGTGATCCCGGGCAGCGTGGCGAAGCCGATCCAGCGGTTCGGGATGAACGCGCCGATCAGCAGCGCATAGACCGGCAGGCGCGCGCTGCACGACATGAACGGCGCGATCACGATGGTCGTCAGGCGATCGCGACGGTTGTCGATGGTGCGGGTGGCCATGATGCCGGGGATGGCGCAGGCGAACGACGACAGCAACGGGATGAAGGCGCGGCCCGATAGACCCACCTTGCCCATCATGCGGTCCATGATGAACGCGGCGCGCGCCATGTAGCCGCTGTCCTCGAGGATCGAGATGAAGAAGAACAGGATGGCGATTTGCGGGATGAACGTCAGCGTGGTGCCGACGCCGGCGATGATGCCGTCGACGATCAGCGAACGCAGGGGACCCGCGGGGAGCAACGCGTGCACGCTCGAACCGAGGCGGCCGACAAGGAAATCGATGAGGCCCATGATCGGAGCCGCCCATGAAAACACCGATTGAAAAATCGCGCCCATGATCATCACGAAAACGATCGGCCCCCAGATACGGTGCGTCAGCACGCGATCGATGCGCTCGCGCGTGGGATCCAGCTTGCGCCCGGGCGCCACCACGACTTCGGCGAGCAGTTCGCCGATCGCCTCGTAGCGCTCCTCGACTTCGTTGCCGCGCCAGCCGGGATCGGCGAGGTCGAGCCGCTTGCGCAACACGCGCAGGTCGTCCTGTACATCGGGCGGCACGGCGCGCGCGAGCGCGTCGTCCTCCCCATCGTCGAGCAGCAGCGCCATCGCCAGGTCCTGGCGGCCGCGATCGGGCAGCAGCGGGTGGCGCGGTAGGCGCTCCTCGAGATTGCGGATCACGCGCATCACGTGCGCGGGCCAGCGGCGGAAGTGGACGAGCGAGGGTTCGACATCGCGATCCATCAAACGGCGCAGGTTGCCGAGACCCGTCCCGCGCGCGGCAGAGATACCAACCACGGGAACGCCGAGTTGCCGCTCGAGCGCCCCTTCGTCGATCTGCACACCGCGCGCGGCGGCGGCGTCCATCATGTTGAGCGCGAGGATCACAGGGCGGCCGATCTCGATGACCTGCAGCGCGAGATAGAGATGGCGGTCCAAGTGCGTCGCGTCCACCACCAATACGATCAGGTCAGGCGGCGGCGTGTCGGCCTTCAAACCGAGCAGAACGTCGCGCACGATGACTTCGTCGGGCGAGCCCGGATGCAGACTGTAGCTGCCCGGCAGGTCGAGCAATTCGACGCGGCGGCCCGAGGGCAGGTCGCAGGCGCCGACCTTCTTCTCAACGGTCACGCCGGGATAGTTGCCGACCTTTTGGCGCAGTCCCGTGAGCGCGTTGAACAGCGTGCTCTTGCCCGCGTTGGGATTACCGAGCACGGCGATGGTACGCCGCGCGGCCGCGGGCTTCGCGGGTTTCGCGGTGATTCCGTTGATGGGCAGCACTTCGAGCGGAGTGCTCCCTGGAACCTCAGTCGGTCGTGACATGAATGTGCGCTGCCTCGGAGCGGCGGATCGACAGGTGAACCTGTCGCAGGCGCAACTCGATAGGGTCTCCCAACGGAGCGCGGCGCACGACTTCAACGTGCGTCCCGGGCACGAGCCCGAGTTCCATCAAGCGGCGCGCCACGGTGGGCTCGCCTTCGACGCGCAGCACCACGCACGACTCGCCCGGCGAGAGCTCATCGAGTGCGCACATGCGCGACACTCCGCGCCCCTCGAGACTCATGCTTCGCTGTCCTGTTCGAGCGCGATCTGCTGCAATGCGCCACCGGCACGCGCGGGCGGCAGCAAGCTGTCGCGCAGGCAAGAAGGTCCGCACACATCGCAGGTGCCCGGCGAGTGATGCGCGCAGGCGCCGGGACTCGCCTTGAAGGCTTCGCGGAACGCGACCGCGGTCGGGTGCGGCGACTGCATGAATGAGGTGAGCCGCAGCATCTCGAGCATCACCTGCGGGCTGACGAGGTGTTCGATCATGCAGGCATCTTCAGCGGCCACGGCTTCCGGCACGGAGAGGATGTCCGAGAGGAACACCGTGAGCACGCGGCGATTGGACTCGGTCCGCTCTGCAAGCATGCGGCCGGTGGCCGTGAGCTCTACGCAGCCGTAGCGTTCGTGGTCGACGTAACCGCGAGTGTGGAGCGAGCGCAGCATTGAAGTGACGCCGCTTTTCGAGACGCCCAGACGGTCCGCGACATCACCGACCCGCACGAAGCCCTTCTCGTCCTTCAGCGAGGCGACGGCCTGAAGGTAATGCGCCATCGAATGGGATACTTCTTTTTCCCCGAAGCGCTTCCACGTTTCCACGGATCGAACTCCTGTACGGTTGAGAGGTACGTCAACTCTGTTCAGGCAGCTTAACTTGTCGCCAAAACCGGGGCAAGTGACGGCGGACGAACGCGATCCGGGGGCGCTCGGGGCGGGCTCGCAACACCCTCTCAACTACCCAGGCTGACGCGTAGCTGGCGGGTCTGGTCGGCGTCGCTACCCGTAGGCTGCGTCGCGAGATAGCGGTCCAGGTCGGACTTGGCATTGCTCAGGTCCCGGAAGCCCGGATCATAGACCCTCAGGTACCCAACGGATCGCAGGCAGGCGGGATCGGGCGTGGGCTCGAGGCGCTCGAACTGCTCGGCGAAGGTGACCAATCGCGCTCGGCCATCCGCTCCCCCGCCGGTGGCCAGCGCCGCGGCCGAGGGCTGGCAAAGCAGCAACATCGCCCGCGTCGCGAACTCGGCCAGAACGTGACGCTCCGCCATCTCGAAGCTGGCGCGCGGCCACGGTCGGAAGTAGTCCGCAAGGTCGACGGCCTGCGCGATTTCCAACTCGCGCGCGATGCGCTGGTCGATCGCGAGCGTTGCGTCGAGCGCGTAGGCGCGCAGCCCCAAGCCCTCGGGGACCAGGCCATAGCCGAGAGTCCAGCTGTCTTCTTTGAAGCCGAGGAACATCACGGGGCGGCGCGGCACAATCCAATCGAGCCACAACAAATTACGCGTGCCGGGGAGCCCCGAGTACCGATCGTCGTCGCGCGGCGTGAGCCAGCCCTCGTGGAAGCCGGCGCGGGTTTGTTGGAAAGCGGTGGCGCTCGAGGGCATTGGGATGTACGACAACACATCAGCCGAATCCGCCAACGCATTGCTGTGCTCATCGAGTAGTGCGACCTTCCCTCCCGCACGCCGCGCGACCCAGCCATCGAACACGCGGCCATTGCGCAGCGTGACGCGCTCGGCGCCTCCGAGCGGCGGTAGCAGACCGGGATAACGCGCGCGGACCTGGCGCACGTACCAGTCGTAGGTCAGCAACTCCTGGTCGATGACCGCGACATCGGGACGCATATGCTCGACGCGCGTCAGGTACTCGAGCGCGTTATGGTAGAGGTCGCCGCGCACGAACACGACCCCGTTAGGTGGGACACTCGCGAGGATCCCGCGGCCCATGTTTTCTGCGAAGTGATTGTTGCGGGGACCCAGGGCGCGGGCAGTCATGACCAGCGGCTGCGACGTGATCGCGGCGATGATGAGCAGCGCGGCGAGCCGCGGGCGTGGAATCTTCCCAGCGAGTGCCGCGCACCCCACTCCCGCGAGCAGGGCGACGCACACGTTGGGTAGCACGTAGAAGCGCTCGATCACGCTGCGCATGATCGGCAGCGCCGCGGGCAGCCCGGCCCGCATGAAGAACACCGCTTGCAGCAGCGTGAAGCCGCCGAGAGCGGCAGCCAGCGCGCGGTGACGCTGGATCACCACGATTGCGCCGATCGCTGCGAGCGCTGCGCCGCACCAGCCCACGGCCGCCGGCAACGATGCGAGATACAGCAGCCCGTGCGAGTCGCCGGATGACGCACCCACGCTGTGCGGCGCCAACTGGAACGTGCCGTAGTCCGCGCGCAGCAATTGGCGCAGGAGGCCGCGCAGGGTGCTGCCATCACCCCACACGAGGGCGGCCTTCGAGTGTGCGACCAGCGCGAGTTGCTTGAGCGGAAGCAGGCCGATGATGGCCGCGAGTGCAACGATGTTCCGCTCCACGCCACGCGGGCGCAACGCGGGGATCGCGAAACACACCGAGAGGATCGGCAGCATGAGCAGGACCAGCGTGTGATGCAGCGAAAGCAGCAGCGTGGCGAGCAGGCCGAGGACGGCCCACGGGGCACGGGAGCGCGGATTGGGCACGGGCACGTCAATGGGCGACGCGGGCTGCGATTCAGAGGTCGCGGCGCTCGCCGTGGACAGCGCGGCGGCCGATCGTCGCGGCGTGGCACCTGCGCGGCGCGCCCCACGCGTTCGCATTTCAGCGATCGAGAGCAGCGTCACGAATGCGAGCAGCGCCGCGGCGGCGAGAGCAGCATTCGGCGCGAACACTTCGGCGACGATCGCGTTCTTCCACAATGGCGCCGAGGCGGCGAGCATCCAGCCCCCCGCGAGACCTGCCAGCGCCGATCGCGTGAGCCGCCGCACCGCAAGCGCCGTGAGCCCCGCCGCGAGCGCCGCGAACACCGCCGACATCACATTGAGCTGGAACGCCACGTTGCCCCACGCGAACAGTTCGATCCACGCGCGGCCCAGCCAGACGTACAGCGGATACCCCGGTGGGTGCGCCACGCCAAACGTTGCGGCGGCGGTGATCACCTCACCGCTATCCCCAGTGGGCAACGACGGCGCGACGGTCGCCAGGTAAAGCGCGAGCGCAGGGATCGCGGCGGCGAGGAACGTGGGCCACGCGGAGTTCGCGAGGGCGCGTGTGGCGGTCGCGGCAGCGGGCGCGGGTCGAGTGCGCGCGGGCGAGTGCTGCGCGTTGGCGGCATCAGGAGTGTGCGCGGGCGACACTGGTAGACCTTACCTGACACCGCAAACAGCGCGGCTGGCAGTAAGGCCCCCGCTCAAACCGTGCGTGCCGATTTCCAGCACACGGCTTACCGATGGTCTTCGCGGCGGAGCGTGCACGGTCCCATACCACTCGAGCGGCCGCTCGTCGACGCGGGCGTCACTCCGCGTCGTGTAGTTCGAGCGTCCTCGCGGAGTCGGGTGTCGTTTGGCTCCTGCCCATAGCTCGCGTCCAGGTTCTCGTGCTTTGTCCACATGCTCGCGCACATGGGGGTGATTGGGAACGGTCTTGCCGTCCATGCCCTCGCACTTACCCTTTCTCCGAGCGTGACCAAAGCAGGGGCCCTTCCCTCCGGTCGT
>JANLOX010000157.1:0-2047 GCA_031366795.1 Candidatus Eiseniibacteriota bacterium
TCAGCAGTTTCGGAACCCACCCGCGCCGAGGCCCGCAACGGGCGATGGGACGGCGCTATGGACGGCGGCGAGCGGGATCCTGCGGGCGGTCCCATCGTCGCGCACGGCGTTTTGGGTGCACCAGCGATGACTGAACGCCCCTGAGCGCAGGCTGCTCGGGCCGGGCGGGACGCGTCGTTTCTCAGGGAGTCGTGGAGCGGGACGCGACGGCGCCGTGCGTTCAGCCGGTGTCGAGACGCAACGGCGTCGACAGGCTCAGCCGCAACCGGCGCACCAGATCGATGGCCGCCAGCGGGCAATGGGTCCCGCGACGCAGGTAGCGTAGGCGGTACAGCCGCTCGAGCGTGAGTGCGAACATCACCAGTAGCCAGTTGATCAGCAGGCTCGCGGGACGATGATGGTGAACGTGCTCCAGGGCATGCTGGTTCTTGGCCTCGTTGAAGCCCTGGTTCTCGATCTCCCAGCGACTCTTGGCCATCGCGTAGAGCGCTCGCGGCCCCACGCGCGCCGTCGACCAGTCGGTCAACCAGTAGGCCTCGCATACCGTCCCATCACGCCGGGTCTGCCGGTAGCGGAGCACCCGCACCGTGGTCCATTCGAGCGGTCCCCAGGGATCGAAGTCGTCGGCATCCCACAGTTCGACCCGGTCGCCGCCGCTCTCGAACACCTGCTGTGCCGGTGTGCCCTCGTACCGCTGGCGTGCCGCGTTCATCAGCGTCGGCAGGTTGTCCTTCAGCCGTGCCACCACGCGCAGCCCGTGCACGCCGGCGCAATGCAGGAACCGCGCGTGGGCGTACAGCCCATCGACGACCACGTAGTCCGCGAAGCGGCGCCCCAGATGCTTCACCGCGCGCTCGAGCAGCCGCTCACTGGCACACAGTTCACTGTCGCCCGGCGCATACGGCTCCACATCGAACGGCAGCGACAGCCCCGCGCCGACCACACTGACCAGGCTCAGATGGTGCAGGTGACTCACCGTCGAGCCCTCTGCATCGACGATCGGATGACACCATGCGCACGGATGCGCCAAGCCTGCCGCCGTACCCGTGCCGTCGAGTGCCAGCCCGATCCAACGTGCACCTTCGAACGCCTTGTTGCGCTTGGCGAGCCGCACCACCCCCGCCAGGGCTGCGCGCATCGGCCCGGCCGCCAGCCGCTCGGTGAAGTAGCTCAGCGTGTCATCGCCGAAGCGTCGCGTGACTCCGAGCGCGCGTCGCGCCGGTGAGCGCACCAGCGACTCCACTGCGTGATGACTCAACTCGCGCAGCACCTGGCCTGCCAGCAACGACCACAACAAATCGCGAGCGCTGATCTGAGGCGTTCGCCGCCCGTCGCCCGGTTGCTCCAGATACCCGGCCAGCCGCAGTCCCCGGAACACAAAGCGCCGGAACCGCGCGATCGCCGATAGCGCTACCGCGGCCGTTGCTGCCGCCACAGCACCAGTAACTCGGCGTTGGCGACGAACACCTCGCTGACCGCATCCTTGTACGCACGCCCCGCCTCGACGCGACGACGCACCTCTTCGACCCATTCGGCGGGGATGCGCTCCTGACGCTTGCGGCCATGCACCGAGAAGCTCAGGTACCAGATCGGATGGCCCTCGCTGCCCTTCGCGCAATGGCAGGTCGGCTTGCCACACCGCCGGTGGCTCAGCACCAGCGAACCCGGCAGCGGGTCCCCGGGAATGGCGAAGCGGCGGATCAGCGCGTACTTCCGCTGCCGCAGGCGCGCTGCTTCAGAACCTTTCGGGGTGATTTTCATCTGCAATCCATTATGGTTGCAGAATGCTCCCAACGCAAGCTCGTTCCATGAGCGCGAAAATAGCAGCCTGCCTGCCGCAGGGGCCAATACAGCCCAAACCCACTGGAATCAGGGTTCAGAGCGCGGGGGACTCAGGGAGCTTCCGAAACTGCTGCCCGGCACTGGGCGTGGCTGGAAGAGCTCCGATTCGATGATCCGGTGAGCCAGGCGAGGTTCGACAGTTACATGTTGGGCGTCCAGCAACTCGAAGAGCGTCAGGAACAGCTCGACGCGCGCCTCGCTGAGT
>JANLOX010000172.1:0-12475 GCA_031366795.1 Candidatus Eiseniibacteriota bacterium
TTGCGGGCGATGGTCTGGATACGCTCGGCGAGATTCTCGAACACGCTGGAAGGTTCCGGGTGAGGGCAGGCAGCCGCCACGGCGACCTGTTGGCCGGGCAGCACGATGCGCGGGACCCCCGAAAGGGCTCCCGTGGAAAGCGCGGGAACATAACATATTGCGGGAATAGGGCCGAAACGGCGCGGGGGTGGGAAATACCTCCAACCACGCGGGTTCGCGGGTGGCCCTTGGCCGCCCGGGGCCAACAATCAGGCGCTAATCTCGCTCCTGAGCCCCGCGAGCGCCGCCGCCGGATCGGCCTGCGCGAACACCGCGTTACCCGCCACGAACACATCGGCTCCCGCGGCGCGCGCCGTTGCGGCGGTGCCGGGGCCGATGCCGCCATCGACCTCGATGAGGAACGAGCCCGCGCCCGAGTCACGCTCCGTGCGGGCGGCGCTGACCTTGTCCATCATGCCGGCCATGAACGCCTGGCCGCCGAAGCCCGGCTCGACCGTCATCACCAGCAACAGGTCGATGTGCTTGAAGTAGCGCTCGGCCGCCGACAGTGGCGTATTCGGCTTGATCGCGAGGCCCGCGCGCGCGCCCGTCTCCCGCACCGCAGCAAGCACCGCGCGAGGATCCTCGCATGACTCGAGATGCACCGTGAGCTGGTCCGCCCCCGCATCACGAAACGCGCGCAGCATCTTCTCGGGCTGCTCGACCATCAGGTGGACGTCGAGGAACGCTGGCGTCACACGGCGAGCCGCGGCGACCACCAGCGGCCCGAACGTGAGATTGGGCACGAAGCGAAAATCCATGATGTCGCAATGCACCCAATCGAGCGCGGGATCGATAATGCGTAACGCATCGGCGAGGCGGGTGAAGTCCGCGGAGAGGATCGAGGGGGCTGCGATGGGGCCGCGGAGAGGGTGTGCGATGCCGCTCATCGGATCAATCGTCCCGTCGCCTGCACGAGGATCTGCGTCTGGCGGGTGATGCGCGAGCCGGGTGCCGGATCCTGGAACACGATCGTGCCGATGGACGGCGCCGCAGGTGGCGTGAAGACGCGGAAGCCGAAGGCTTCGAGCTGGCGGCGTACACCGCCGATCTCGTGCCCAAGCAGCTCAGGCATCACGAAGCTCTCTTCGATGCCGCCCGTCGAGACGAGCAGGCCCACCGGCGTGTCGCGCGGCAGCACGCTTTCGGCGGGCGGATCGGTCGAGGCGATCAGCTCGGCGCCGACGTTGTCCGATGGCGCGTGCGTGATGCCGCCGAGTCTGAGGCCGGCTCGCGACAGCAGGTAGGCAGCGGTGCGCATGGATTCGCCGAATAGTTCGGGCGCTGAACTGTACTCCTCGCCCAGGCTGACCACGACGCTGATGCGCTTGCGGCCGTTGAAGGGCGATTCGGGCTCGGGATCCTGCGACAGGACATACCCGCTCGGTGTCGCGGGGTCGAACCGTTCACCGGCGCGCGACAGCGTGATGCCGCGCGCGGCCATCGTCTTCTCGGCTTCCGCGAAGGTCAGGTTGGTGATGTCGGGAACGCGCTGTTCGTTGACGCGGTGCACCAGCCGCGGCATCACTACGTTGTTGAACACCAACATGCCGGTGACGAACGCCAGCACCGCGAACGCGACCATCGCCGCGAGCGCCTTCGTGCGCCTGCCGCGCGATTGTTTCGGCGCGGGCGCAGCGGGTGGCAGCGGCAATGGGAGCGGCTCGGGTGACTGGCTCACGTGAGCTTGAACCTCGCGGCGAAGGCGCCGTCGCAGCCATGGAGTTGTGGCAGCACGCGCATCATGCCGCGCTCATCGACGACCGCGTCGGGAAGGATGCCATTGGCGGACTCGAGTTCCATCATCGGCGCCTGCTTCAGGAACTCCTCGACCACTTGCATGGTCTCTTCGGGTTCGAATGAGCACACGCTGTAGACCACGATGCCGCCCGTGCGCAGCCGGCGCATGGCCGAGAACAGCAGCTCGACCTGCACGCGCGGCATCTCGCGCAGGATCGGCGCGCCCTTGCGCCAGCGCGCATCGGCGCGCCGGCCGAGCACGCCAAGCCCCGAGCAGGGGGCATCGACGAGCACGCGATCGAACAGGTCGGGGAAGTCGTAGGAGCGGCCATCGCCTTCGACCACGCGAATGCTCTTGAGCCCGAGTCGCGCGACGTTCTGGTGGAGCGATTGCGTGCGCGCCGCCTGGCGCTCCATCGCCCACACTTCGCCATCATCGCCGATCAACTCGGCGATGTGCGTCGACTTGCCGCCGGGTGCCGCGCACATGTCGAGGATTCGCTCGTGCGGCTGCGGCGCCAGCAGGCGCGCAACGAGGCACTCACTCTCGTCCTGCACGGTGCACAACCCATCGCGGAACGCGGCGAGCGACATCGGCGAGTGATTGCCGTCGATCCACACGAGTTCGGGCGACAGCGTCGCGGCTTCGGATTCGGCCCCCTCGGCCTTGAGCGCTTCCATCAATTGCTCGCGCGTGCCCTTCAGGGTGTTCGTGCGCAGGCCGAGCCGCGCGGGGCGGTTGTTCGCCATCATCAGCGCCCGCGTGGCTTCCACGCCGAAGCGCGCGAGCCAGCGCTCGACGATCCAAACGGGGTGCGAGCCCCACACCGCGAGCGAGGCCGCATCATCGCCTTGGGGCACGACGAGCGAGTCCTTCTCCTCGGAGATACGCCGCAGCACGCTGTTCACGAGCCCCGCGGTCCCCGGGTGCCCATAGTGGTTCGCGAGCTTCACCGACTCATCGACCGCCGAATGCACGGGGATGCGGTCGAGGAACATGATCTGGTAAGCGCCCAGGCGCAGGATGTTCTGGATCCACGGCGGCAACTGGCTGAAGCCGATATGAATGCGGTTCTCGAGCGCATCATCGATACGCCCGCGCCAGCGCAGGGTGCCCTTGACCAGTTCATGCATCAGCGAACGATCGACCGGGGACATGCCGTTATCCCCGCCATGCTGCGCATCGAGCAGGCGGTCGCTGAACGCCGAGCGCGTATCGACGGCATAGAGGATCTGCAACGCCGCTTCGCGCGGGTTGGACGGCAGCTTCGGCTCGTGATTGTCGCCCGCGCCATCCTGGGACTTGGTGCGGCCCGGGCCCTTGCGGTGAGGCTTGGGCGGCGGCTTGCGCTTGTCTGCGTACGGGCGATCGTCGCGCGGAGGGCCAGCGGAGCGGCCGCGGGGAGGAGCGCCGGCGCGGTCGCGGGGCGGGCCTGATCGATCGCGCGGCGGACCAGAACGCTCACGTGGCGGACCGGAGCGATCACGCGGCGGACCGCTGCCCGGCCCACGGGAGTAGGTGCCGCGCGGGGCGGAACCCGTGCCGAAATTCCGCGGACGCGAACTGTCCGTGCGGACAGTTGAACGCTCGCGCGGGGAAGACGGAGTCTCCCCGGGGATAGGTCTCCGTGCGCCACTGCTCTGACGCGGCGAGAACGGGCGACCACCGGGACCGGTTGCGCGATCACGTGGCGGGCCACTTCGGGGAGGACCGCTTCCCGGACGCGGTGAGTACGGACGTCCACTCGGACCGGTTGCGCGATCGCGAGGCGGACCGCTCGGACGCGGCGAATATGGCCGCCCACTTGGACCACTCGTGCGATCGCGCGGCGGACCACTGGGACGCAGCGAATATGGCCGTGCGCCGGGACCGCTCGCACGATCACGCGGCGGACCACTCCTCGGTCCACGAGAATACGAACTGTCCGTGCGGACACCTGCACGATCGCGCGGCGGCCCGCTCCTCGGCGGCCCACTGCCCGGTCGCGGCGCATACGGTCGCCCGCTCGGACCGCTTGCACGATCGCGCGGCGGAGCACTCCGCGGCGGCCCACTGCCCGGTCGCGGCGCATACGGCCGCCCGCTCGGACCGCTTGCACGATCGCGCGGCGGCCCGCTCCTCGGCGGCCCACTGCCCGGACGCGGCGAATACGGCGGCCCGCTCGGCCTGCGATCCCCGCGGTCATACGCGGGCCGCGAGCGGTTCACCGGACGCGCCGGCCCGCGGGAAGCGTTGTCTCGCGGCGGGCGGCGGTCTCCACCCGTTGCGGGGCGCTTGCGGCGGGGGTCGTCTGGCTTCTGCTCGTCGGTCACGTCGTGATCTCCATGCGTTCGAAGTGTTCCTGCTCAGTGAGGCGCACACCGCGCGCCCATTCCGGGGCGGCCATTTCGGCGCGGCCTTCCTGCTTGAGTCTGAGAATGCGCAGCACGCCGGGGCGGCACGCGACGTCAACGCCATCGGCACCCTGCGCGAGGATCGTGCCGGGCTCTGCAGCGGCGTCGAGCTTGTGTAAGGGCAGCGCGGAAGTCACCTGCAACCGCCCCTCGCGGAACCTTGTGGTCGCCCCCGGCCACGGCGTGACCGAGCGCTGGTGGTTCCACACGGTCTCAGCGTCGAGCGCCCAATCGATCAACCCATCGTGCTTCGCCAGTCGCGCGGCATAGGAGCCACCCACGGGCTGCACGGTGCGCGGTGCTGTTCCAGCGTGCGCCATCACCAGGCTCTCGGCGAGCAGCGGCGCACCGAGTTCGGCCAAGCGCGCGGCGAGGGTCTCGCCATTGTCGTTCGCCTCGATCGGCGCCCAGCGTTGCTGGATGATGTCGCCGGTGTCGATGCCTTCGTTCATCCAGATCGTCGTGACGCCGCTCGAGGCGCGGCCATCCCACAGCGCGCGCTGGACGGGCGAGGCGCCGCGGTAGTCGGGCAGCATCGAGCCATGCAGGTTGATGGCGCCCAAGCGCGGCAGCGTCAGCAAGGCGGGCTTCAAGATCGCGCCATACGCGACGACGGCAAACAGGTCGGCCTTTGTTGCTTCCAGCAGGTTGATCCAGTCGGGCGTGTTGATGCGCTCGGGCTTCAAGACCTCGAGCCCCAGTTCAGTCGCGACCTGCGCCACCGCGGACTCGCCCGTGTTGCGGCCGCGGCCGCGCGGCCTGTCGGGCTGCGTCACCACCGCTGCGACATCGCACACGCGCGCGACGGCCAGCAATGCGGGCACTGCAAATGCCGGTGTGCCCATGAACACAACCCGCGGACGTGTCAGAGGTCTTCTCCCATTTCCTGCTTCGGCGAGTGGTCTTCTGGAATTTCACCGCGCGCCAGCGATTCCAGCGTGCGCCGCAGGAACTGGCGCTTGAGCGGCGACAGCCGGTCCACGAACAGCACACCGTCAATGTGATCGATCTCGTGTTGCAGCGCGCGGGCGAGGTAGCCCTCGGCGTCCAGCTCGAACGGCTGGCCGTGCTCGTCATGCGCGCGGACGTGAACATTGAGCGAACGCGTGACGTCCTCGTAGATGCCGGGCATCGACAGGCAGCCCTCCTCGCCCGACTCGGAGCCAGAGCGCGAAGTGATTTCAGGATTCACCAGCGTGTAGATGGCGCGCTCGTCTTCTTCGACGGGAACATCGACGACGATCACGCGTTGCGCCACGCCGACCTGGTTCGCGGCGAGCCCCACTCCCCGATAGACATGCATCGTTTCATGCATGTCCGCGGCGAGCCGGCGCAGCTCGTCGTCGAACGCCGTCACCTCGCCGGACTTCTGGCGCAGGACCGGGTCCCCGTAGATGCGTACGGGGCGAATGCTCATGCCGGCGCGTCCGCGCTGATCACCTGTACGATCGCGCTCTTGGCGAACTCGAGCTTCACGTCATCGGCCACCTTGAGGACGGTCTTGGCTTCATCGAGTCCCACCACCACGCCGTACATGCCACCGGAGGTCAGTACGCGATCGCCCTTCTTGATCCCCTTGAGCATCTTCTCGAGATCCTTCTGGCGCTTCTGCTGCGGCCGGATGATCAACAGGTAGATGATCGCGAAGATCGGCAGGAATTGCAGCACCATCATCAGCGTCGACATCATCGGGTTGCCCGGAGTGGCGGCAGCGCCGCCGATCTGTGCGTATGCGTCCATGGGTCAGGTTCTCCTTTTATGAAGAGTGTCGCCCGCGACTCGAATGTCTCATTGGCCCGCGGCGGCCAGGGTCTCGCCGCTCTGGAATCGTTCCAGGAAGTCGGCGCGGAATTGCGCGTAACGGTTTTCGAAAATCGCGGCCCGCGCATTCTGGACGAGCCGCAGCATGTGGTGCACGGCATGCAACGATGCCAGCCGCATCCCCAGCAACTCGCCCGCGGCGAACAGGTGCCGCAGGTAGGCGCGGGTGAATGTCTTGCAGGTGTAACAGTCGCAATCCGGGTCGAGCGGACGCTCATCGTAGGTGTAGCGGGCGCTCTTGACCACCAGCCTGCCCCGGCTCGTGAACACGGTGCCCCGGCGGGCATTGCGGGTGGGCATGACGCAATCGAACATGTCGACACCCCGGGCGATGGCTTCCACGAGGTCGACCGGGTGCCCTACCCCCATTAAATAGCGGGGTTTATCCTTCGGGAACACCGCGCAATCGGCCTCGACCATCTCCAGCCCGAGGCTGCGGCCCTCGCCCACCCACAGGCCTCCGAGGGCGAATCCGTCGAACGGAAGAGTGCCCAGGGTCTCGAAACAGCGGCGGCGTTCGGCGCCGTCGACGCTGCCCTGGTTGATGCCGAACAGCGCCATGGCACCGCGGCCCTCGCCGCGCAGGCGATCGCGCTGCGCCAAGCCGCGGGCCGCCCAGCGCAGGGTGCGATCGACGGATTCGCGCACCTGCTCGGGCGTCGAAGGCACTTCGACGAGTTGATCGAACGACATCGCGATGTCGGTGCCGAGCGCGTCTTGAATGTCCATGGCGCGCTCGGCGTTCAAGAAGTGCTTGGAGCCATCGAGGTGCGAGCGGAACTCGACACCATCATCGGTGACCTTGCGCAGCGTCGAGAGACTCATGACCTGGAAGCCGCCGCTGTCGGTCAGGATCGAGCCATCCCATCCCATGAACTTGTGCAGGCCGCCGAGCCTGCGCACCGTCTCCTCGCCCGGTCGCAGCGAGAGATGGTAGGTGTTCGCGAGCAGGATGCGCGCGCCTGTCGAGCGCACGTCATCGGGCGTCAACGTCTTGACCGACGCCACCGTGCCGACGGGCATGAACACAGGTGTCTGCACCGCGCCGTGCGCCGTCGTGAAGATGCCTGCGCGCGCCGAGCTCGTGGCGTCCTGAGCTTCGAGGGTGAACGAAAACCCCATCAGGGAGCGACTCCCGCGCCCGTCGTCGACTCCGGCACCAAGGTGATCACGGTGCGGCGGTCGAGCGGGAAGTACTTGCGGAACGTCTCGTGCAGGCTATCGGTCGTCAGACCCTCGATGCGCTCGCGGCGGTGCGCGATGCGGCGCGGGTCGATGCCCCACTGCAGGTTCGTCAGGATCGAGCCGGTCCAGAACGCGTTCTGTTGCAGGCTGACTTCGAGTTCGCGTCGCTCAATCTCCTGCTGCTTCTGGAGATCGGTCGCCGAGGGGCCCTGCTCGCGCAGCGCCTTCACTTCGTTGAGCGCCGCGGTGATCAGCGTGTCGACGCGAGCCGGGTCGCAGCCGAAGCGGATCGTGGTGGTCGCATAGCCAGGCAGGGGCGCCAGCGTGCCGAAGCCCGCCCCCGCGCTGTAGGTGCCGCCCAGCAACTCGCGCAGCGTTTGACGCAGGTGATCGGTCAGGATCGAGGCGCAGGCGCGCGCGCGATACATGTCGAGCTCCTCGATCGGCTGGCCCGTGGTGAAGAACGTGAGCTGCGTGTTGCTCTTGGGCTCCACACCCTTGCGGACCTTGATCTCGCGAACGCCCACCGGGAAGTTGGGACCACGCGCGGCGAACGCCGACGTGGGCTTACCCCTGGACGGCAACGAACCGAGATACCGCGCGAGCAGTGGCGCGATCGAATCCACATTGAAGTTGCCGGCGAAGGCGAAGGTGAAGTCGGCCGCATTCGCGAACCGCGCGCGCTGGAACGCCAGCACGTCCTCGAGTTGGACCGCATCCACTTCAGCCGCGGAAGGCGGACGGTTCATGTAGAAGTTGCCGGTGTTGATCGCCGTCACGCTGTCGGAGAACACCTGATCCGGGCTGTTGGCGCGATCGGTGAGGAAGGAGTGCAGGCGCTGCTTGAGCGCAGTGAAGCCCGCCGCGTCCTTCGTCGGTTGGGTGATCGCCAGGTAGGCCATCTGCAGGGCGGTCTCCAGATCCGCGGGACGCGCGCTGCCGTTCACGCCTTGCGAGTAGGGACCGAACGACACCCCGGCGCGAGCGATCTTGCCGGCCATCAGCTTCTGCAGCTCGGTCGAAGTGAAGCCGCCGATTCCGAGGTCGTTAATGGCCGTGGACGCCACCCACGCCGTGATGAACGACGCCGAGTCGATGAGCGATAGGCCGCCGGGTGCTGTGGCGGAGAACACGATCTCGTCGGCCTTGAACGTGGTGGGCTTGAGCCAAACCTCGACGCCGTTCGACAACGTCAGCACGGTAGCGCCGAGTTCGGGCACCATGCGCTTCCCGGTCACCTTGCCCGGGACGGGGCGCTTCGCCATCAACACCTTGCCCGCCGTCGCGTCGACCCACGCCGCGGGCGCAAGGGTCTTGGCCTTGTCGAGCACCGCGCGCAATGCGGCTTCGCTCGGCACGGTCGAACCGGCCTTCTCGGGCGCGGTCGCGAGGATGACGCGGTTGTCGTCGGGCATCAGCTTGGGGCCGAGCGCATTCACCTCATCGAGGGTAATACTCGCGAGCAACGACTTGGCGAGCGCGGTTTCGACCTCGATGCCGGGGGACGCCTCGTGCGTCAGGAAGTTCGAGACATACTCTTGCGCGAAGCTGTCGCTCTCGGTCTTGTCGCGTTCGGCGTAACCGCGCTCATACCCTGCGCGAATACGATCGCGCGCGCGGTCGAACTCAACCGGCAGGAAACCATGGCTGCGCACGCGCGCGGCTTCCTCGATCAGGCTTAACAGCCCAGCCTCGATGCCGCCATCCTTGACGCTCGCGCTCAGCTCCCACGTCTGGCGCGTGCGGCCAATTTCATCACTGCCGCCGCCCGCGCTGAGGAACGGCGGGTCTGCGCGATGGGCGATTTCGTTGAAGCGGGCGTTGAGCATTCCTGCGTAGAGCCGCGACAGCAGGCTGCGCCGGTAGTCCTTCGCGGTGACCTGCGGCTCGAGCGGGCGCTTCCACATGACGGTGACGCCGGAGCCCGTGGCCTCGCGGTCGGTGGCGATCGACACCAGCGTCTCGGCGTGCGGTGGGATGTCGTACACCGGCGTCGGCAGGGAGCCTTCGGGACGATGCAGGCGGCCGAACTGCTCGCGGATCTTCGCTTCCATTGCATCGGCATCAAAGTCACCGACGGCGATGACCGCCATGCGGTCCGGCGTGTACCAGTCGTGGTAGAACGCGCGCAACCGCTCGTAAGGCGCCTTCTCGATCACTTCGGGCAGGCCGATCGGCAAGCGGTCGGCATAGCGCGAGCCGTGGTAGATCATCGGGATCTGCTTGCGGCTCATCCGCTCCCCGGCGCCCTGGCCACGCCGCCATTCCTCGAGCACGACGCCGCGTTCCTTGTCGATTTCCTTGTCGCTCAAGGTGGCGCGGCCCGCGAAGTCGCCCAGCACCATGAGCCCGCGATCCATCAGCGTATCGCGGTCCGTCGGCACCTCGAGCATGTAGACCGTTTCGTCGAACGAAGTGTATGCATTTGCGTCGGCCCCGAAGCGCAGGCCGATCGACTGGAGGTAGGCGACGACTTCCTCGGGCTTGAAGTGCTCCGAGCCGTTGAAGTTCATGTGCTCATTGAAGTGGGCGAGGCCGCGCTGGTCATCCTGCTCGACCGTTGCGCCGGCGTTCACCGCGAGCCTGAGGGCCGCGCGCTTTTCGGGCTTGTGGTTGACGCGGATATAGTAGCGCAGCCCGTTGTTCAGCACGCCGGTGCGCACGCTGGGGTCGAAGCGCAACGTGTCCGCGAGGGCGATCGCGGCGACCTGAGCCTGCGCAGTCGGCACGGAGGCCGGAGCCGAGGTAGTGGCAGGCGGCGCTGCCCCAGCGATGGCGACAATCGAAATCAACGATGCGAGCGCCAGCATGGGCGCGCGAAACGCGGTTGAGGGCACGGGAGCCTCCAGCTGCTGGTCATGGATCGGTGGGGAACTCCGGCAGCCTACCCGACTGCGCGTGAGGGTGCTACGGCGGCTGGGCCGTTCCCGGTGCCCCGGCGGCCGGTTGTGTGGCGGATACCGCCTCGTGTAAACACTTCGCCTATGCCACTCGAGAACTCCCCACGCTGGGCCGGACGCTGAGCGACCGTAAGCGCGGCGCCGCCGCACTCGTGGCCGCGGGCATCCTGGCGAGCCGCATCTTCGGGCTCGTGCGCCAGCGCGTCATCGCGCACTTTTTCGGTCAGTCGACCGATGCCGCCGACGCCTTCTTCGCGGCCTTCCGCATTCCAAACTTCCTGCAAAATCTGTTCGGCGAGGGCGTGCTCTCGGCCTCGATGATCCCCGAGTACACCCGGCTGGTCGCCGCGGGCAAGCCTGACGAAGCGCGCAAACTCGCGGGCGCCGTGGCGGGATTGCTCGGCGCGCTGGTGCTGGTCGTGGTGGCCGTGGGCGTGACCTTCGCGCCGCAACTCGTCGGCCTGATCGTGCCGGGCTTCGAAGGCACGCGACGCGCGTTGGCGATTTCGCTCGTGCGCATCGCCTTCCCCGGCTGCGGTGCGCTGGTGATGTCGGCGTGGTGCCTCGCGATCCTGAACAGCCACCGCCGCTTCCTGCTCGCCTACAGCGCGCCGGTCATCTGGAACATCTCGATCATCGTCGCCACGCTGTGGCCGCACGGCAACCATATCCCTGAGCAGTTGGTGCTGTGGACCGCCTGGGGCGCCGTGGTCGGCAGCGTGCTGCAGGTCGCGGTGCAACTGCCGTTGTTGCTGACGCTCACCGGAGGCGTGCGCCTGTCGCTCGACTGGCGCGATTCCCGCGTGCGCATCGTGATCACCAACTTCGTGCCGGTGTTCATCAGCCGCGGCGTGGTGCAGATCAGCGCCTTCATCGATGCCATGATCGCGAGCCTGCTGCCGGTCGGCGCGGTGGCCGTGATCTCCAACGCGCAGATGCTCTACCTGCTGCCGGTCAGCCTGTTCGGCATGTCCGTCGCCGCTGCTGAGTTGCCCGAGATGTCGGAGACCGTCGGTGGCGGCCCCGAGCGGCTCGAGTCGCTGCGCGCGCGCATCGCCTCGGGCAGCGCGCGCATCGCCTACTTCATCGTGCCTTCGGGCGTGGCGTTCCTGTGCCTCGGTCACCTGATCGCGGGGCTCGTGCTGCAGTCGGGCGCGTTCTCGCAGCGTGACTCCTACTGGGTGTGGGCGACGCTCGCGGGCTCGACGGTGGGCCTGCTCGCGACATCCGTCGGCCGCCTGCTGACCTCGACCTACTACGCCTTGAACGATACGCGTACGCCCTTGCGCTTCGCGATGCTCCGCGTGGGACTCACGCTGGCGCTCGGCTACATCGCCGCGATTTACGGGCCACCACTGTTCCATGTTGACGCGCGCTACGGCACGGCGGGACTCACCGCGAGCGCCGGGATGGCCGGCTGGGTGGAGTTCATCCTGCTGCGCCGCGGGCTGGCGCGACGTATCGGCGCGTTTGGGATGCCGCCGGGAATGCTGCCGCGGCTGTGGGGCGCGGCGCTGGGCGCCGCGGCACTCGCGTGGGGCTTGCACATGCTGCTGGGCCCGCACGCGCTGCACGGCGTCGCGCGGCTCGGCGAGGCGGCGTTCGTGCTGGTGGCGTACACGGTGGCGTATGGCGCGGCAACGCTGGCGCTCAGGCTGCCGATGGCGCGCGAGCTGTGGGGACGCGTGAGCCGCTCGAGCCGCTGATGGATTCGCGGTAGCGGCGGGGCGCGTAACGGCGCCCGCCGCACGTGGCCGGCGCTAGCTTGACCCTCCCCAAGCCAGACTCCTAAAGTCGCGGTTCACTCTCATTCATGCGGTTCGGAGGCGTCTTGGCCGTTCGCGGCATTGGCATCGATGTGGTTCAGGTCGACCGCATCAAGGGCTCGCTCGAGCGCTTTGGCGCGCGCTTCGAGGCGCGCGTGTTCACCGAGGGCGAGCTCGAGTACGCGCGCCGCCACAAGGACCCGCTGCCGCACCTGGCCGCGCGCTTCGCCGCGAAAGAAGCGTTGTTCAAGGCGATCGGCACCGGCCTCTCCGGCGGTGTCGGCTGGAAGGACACCGAAGTGATCCAGCCGGGCGGCCGCCAGCCGCAACTCGCCCTGCACGGCATGGCCGCTGAAGTGTTCCGCACGTTGGGTGCCACGCGCACGCACCTGACGCTCGCGCATGACGCCGGCGTCGCGGTCGCGTGCGTGGTGATCGAGGACTGATGAAGCGCCTGCACCGCATTTTGGTCGCCAACCGTGGCGAGATCGCCGTGCGCGTCATTCGCACGGTGCGCGAACTGGGGCTCACCTCGATCGCGGTGTACAGCGAGCCCGACCGCGACGCCTATCACGTGGTGATGGCCGACGAGGCGTACGCGATCGGCGCCGGGCCTTCGAGCGACAGCTA
>JANLOX010000190.1:0-10917 GCA_031366795.1 Candidatus Eiseniibacteriota bacterium
CGCTTGCCGACACGCAGCTGCGCTATGAAGCCGACGCGAAGCTGCTGCGTGACGCCTACTCGCTGATGCGCACGGCGATCCGAGGCGATCGTGGCTAACCCCATCCTGTTTCCGCAGGTCCAGCGGCCCATGCGCAATCTCATGCGCCCCTTGAGCGCGCCCGCGGAAGGCATGGCCATCGAGCAGAAGTTCCTCGAGGTCATCGCCAACAACATTGCCAACGTCGAGACGACGCACACGCCGGACGGCGGCGCCTATCGGCGCCAGATCGCCGTGTCGGAGCGTGATCCGGCGACGGGGCAGTTGGTGACGCGCATCGTCGAGGACACGCAGCCGGGCCGCAAGGTCTACGACCCGGGCCATCCGGATGCCGACAAGGATGGCTTCGTAACCTACCCGAATGTCGATCTCAATTCCGAAATGGTGGACCTCATGCTCGCCCGCCGCATTCACGAAGCCAACGCCAGCGTATTCCAGGCCGCCAAGAGCATGCTCAAGCGCGCGCTGGATATCTAACAATCCCAGGGGATCGGCATGAGCATTCAGGGTCCAGGATCGAATCCGGCGCGGATGCCGCTGCAGTTGCCGGGCATTCCGGCGGCTCCCTTAGGCCCCCGGCCGGCGCGCGCGAGTGGGCCAGCCGCACCCACGGCTGCCGCACAGCCTGCGACGCTATGGGAACTGCTGACGCCGGAAGAGCGCACGTTTTTCCAGCAACTGGCGACGATGGGCCAGCTCACGTACACGCCGGGCGACCGCCCGGATGACAAGAACGGCGCAGCCCCGACGGGCCAGCGCATCGACGTGAGGGGCTAGCCGCCATGACGTCACCGATTCGCGGCGTCGGCGTCTCGATCCCCGCACTCGAGCGTGCGGAATCCACGATGTCCACCGGTGAGACCGGTGGCGCCTCGTTCGGCGACCTCTTCAAGCGCGCCATCAACGACACCAACGGTCTTCAGGGCGACGCGAAGGACATGATCGGCGCGTTCCTGCGGGGCGAACCCGTCGAGCTGCACCAAGTGATGGCCGCCAGTGAAGAAGCCTCCATCTCACTCGAACTGCTGGTCGAGATCCGCAACAAGCTGACCGAGGCGTACCGCTCGGTCATGAACGTCTCTTGATGCTTGCGATGCCCTCCCTTAAGCGTGCAATTCGGAGCTGTTCATGAGTGAAACCCCGAGCCTGACATCACTGCTGACGCACCCCTCGACGCGCAAGTGGACCGCCATCGCGCTGACGGTGGTGTGCGCCTTAGGCGTGTGGTTGGTCAGCCGCTGGGCCTCCGAGCCCACGTATGTGCCGCTGTACCGCGGCCTCGAATTGAAGGACGTCGCGGCGGTAACCGATGGGCTCACCAAGAGCGGCATCCGCTTCCGCCTCGATGGCGGCGGCACCGACGTGATGGTGCCGGTCGCCGACGCGGCGCGCGCCCGCGTGTCGCTCGCCAAGGACGGCCTGCCGTCCTCTGGCCGCCCGGGGCTCGAGCTGTTCGACAAGCCGGCGTGGGGCATGACCGACTTCACGCAGCGCGTCACGCTGCAGCGCGCGCTCGAAGGCGAGTTGGCGCGCACCATTTCTTCGCTGCAGGGAATCGAGCGCGCCGAGGTGCATCTCGTGCTGCCCTCCCCCAGCCCGATCCGCCGCCTCGAACATTCTGCCGGC
The DNA here is from genome assembly GCA_031366795.1 of Candidatus Eiseniibacteriota bacterium. GTDB lineage: Bacteria > Eisenbacteria > RBG-16-71-46 > RBG-16-71-46 > RBG-16-71-46 > JANLWK01. The sequence continues at coordinate 1,666 of JANLOX010000190.1, forward strand.
GCCTCGGTCGTCCTCACCCTCAAGTCCGGCGTGCAGCTATCATCGGAAACCGTCCAGGGCATCACCTACATCGTCAGTAACAGCGTCGAGCAGCTGGGACCTGAAAACGTCGCCATCATCGACGACTCGGGCCGCGTCTTGTCGATGCCGTCCAGCGACGGGAGCGGCGCGGGCATGACCACGCGGCAGCTCGACATCCAGCGTTCGGTCGAGCGCCAGCTTGCGGGCAAGGTCGAGAACCTGCTCGAAACGGTGCTGGGACTGGGCCGCGCACGCGCGCAGGTGGCCGCACAGTTGAGCTTCGACCAGGTGGACCGCACTGTCGATACATTCGATCCGGATGGTCAGGTACTGCAGACCGAACAGCGCAGCGAGAGCAGCCCCGGAGGTGCCGCAGACGGCAGCGGCGGCGCCCAGACGATCGTCAGCAACAACTACCAGAACTCGCGGCGCATCGAGAAGGTCACAGGTTCGGTGGGCAATGTCTCCAAGCTCACCGTGTCCGTGTTGATCGACAAGGCGGCCCTGCAGGCCGCCGGTGCGCGCGATCTCTCGACCGAGCGGTTGCGTTCGATGGTGGCCAACGCCATCGGCATCGACAGCACGCGCGGCGACCGCCTGAGCATCGAGTCCGTGCGCTTCGAGCCGCTCGCCAAGGCGGATCTCGTCGCCGGCAAGCCCAAGGCTCCTCCGATGGACTTCGTGATGGTCGCCGACCGTGTCTCGCGGCCGGCCGTCGGCATCGCCGGCATCATCGTGCTGCTGGTACTGGCGTTGAAGCTGCTGAAGAGCGGCGGACGCGCGGTCGCTTCGAGCAGCGCAACACCTTCACCGCTGCCCAACATGAATGGCATGACGAATGGCGCGAACGGCGACGGCGCCAACGGTGGTGCCGCGGATCTCGCCGGCATGCGCAACCGCTTGCAGTCCGGCGGCTGGGAACGACCCGAGCTGGCCGCACAGGTGCTGCGTAACTGGTTGACGGAATCGCAATGAGCGTTCCTGCCCGCGCGCTGACGATCGATTCGCTCACGGGAGCGCAGAAGTGCGCCATCCTGTGCATGGCGTTGGGACCCGATGGGGCCGCCATGATCCTCAAGCGTCTCTCCCCCGACGAGGTCGAGGACGTGACGCGTGAGATCGCCACGCTGCCGCCGATCGACACCGAGCTGGCGAACGCCGTCATCGAACAGGGCCGCGTCGCCGCCGAGCTGACGATGTCGAAGCCGCGCGGCGGCATCGACTTCGCGCAGCGCGTGCTGGAGCAGGCACTCGGTGAGCCGCGCGCGCGCAGCGTCATCGACAAGGTCCAGGAGCAGGTCACCGAGGGCGAAATGCGCCGCCTGCGCCGCTTGCCCAACGACATGCTGCGTGGCCTGCTGCAGGCCGAGCACCCGCAGACGATCGCCGTGGTGCTCGCCCATCTCGAATCCAGCTCCGCCGCCGTGTTGGTGGCCGGGCTGGGATCCGAGTTGGCCACCGAAGTGCTCGCGCGCATGGCCCGCACCGAAGGCATCGCCTCCGACATCGTGGCGATCGTGGATGAAGTCCTCGCCAGTGCTGCGGACCCATCGCTGGTACGGCCGACGTCTTCGAGTGGCGGTCCGGGTGCGGTGGCGCGGCTCATCAACCATGCCTCGGGCTCGGGTGCCCAACTGCTGCAGAACCTGCAGGACAAGAACCCCGAACTCGCACAGCGGATCCAGAACCTGATGTTCGTGTTCGAGGACCTGCTGCTGGTGGACAACAAGGGCATGCAGCGGCTGCTGCGCGAAGTGGACACCAAGGACATGGCGCTGGCGCTCAAGGCCGCGAGCCCCGAACTGAAGGCGCACTTCCGCGCTGCCATGTCGGAGCGCGCCGCCTCGGCACTCGAGGAAGAGATGGAGATCCTCGGCGCCGTGCGCGTCAAGGATGTCGAAGCCGTGCATGGGCGCATCATCGAGCATGTGCGCTCGCTGGAGGCCTCGGGAGAACTTTCGATCCGTGGCCGTGGAGGCAGCGATGATGTCATCGCCTGATCCCGTGCTGGTGTGGAGCCCCCCCGACCTCGATGCCGCGAGTGGCGGCACGCTCACCGCGCGCCTGCCGGCGCACGCGAGTGCCACGCGCATCGGCACACCGTCCTCACCCACCACGGGCTGGGCACCGCCTGCACTGGAAGAGTGGCGACCGAAGCCGGCTCTGCCTAAGCAGAGCGAAGCGGAACGCGCCTATGAACAGGGCTTCGCCGAGGGCCTCGCAAACGGACGCAGTGAAGGACAGGGTGATGTCGCCCCCGCATTGAAAGCGCTCGACGGCCTGCTGGCACATCTAGGAGCGGCCGAGGCCGACTTCGCGCGCGAGCGTGAACGCAATCTCGTCGCCCTGGCGCTCGTCGTCGCCCGCAAGCTGGCGATGCAGGAGATCGAGGCGCGTCCCGAAGTGCTGCAGGCGCTGGTGAGCAAGGCGCTCGAGATGATTCCGGCCGCCGTGCCCTCCGAGATCCGCATGCACCCGGACGATCTTGAAGCGCTCGTGCCCGGCATCGAGAAGCTGGCGATGGAAGGCCACGCGCCGGCCGCGCAGTGGGTGGGTGACCCCTCGCTGACGCGCGGCAGCTTCATGGTCGAAAGCCCCGTGCGCGTGATCGATGGTCGCATCGACATCGCCCTGCGGTTGCTCTACGAAAGGCTCGAACGTGATTGATCGCTCCCGCCAGAACTGGGCCCGGACGACCGCCACGACCATCGAGGAGACGCCGCGCTTCCCCTTGTACGGGCGCGTCACGCGCGTCATCGGCCAGGTCGTCGAGTCGTCCTCGATGCCCGTGGTCGTCGGCGAGGTGTGCCGCATCGCTCCGGATGACCATCACGGCATGCTCGCGCAGGTCGTGGGCTTCCACGATCGCGGGGTCCTGTTGATGCCGCTGGGTGAATTGCAGGGTGTGCATCCGGGCGCGCAGGTGATCCCGTTCGCGCGCACGCTGTATGCCGAAGTCGGCGACGGGCTGATCGGCCGCGTCGTGGATGGACTCGGCCGGCCCATCGATGGCTTGGGCCCCGTCGGTACGACACGGCAGCGCTCATTGCTTTCCGCACCTCCGCCCGCCCTCGAACGTGCGCGCATCCGTTCCCCGTTGGGAACCGGTGTCCGCGCGCTCGACGGCTTGCTCACGCTGGGCCAGGGCCAGCGTGTCGGCATCATGGCCGGTTCCGGCGTCGGCAAGAGCGTCCTGCTCGGCATGGCCGCGCGTCACACCACCGCAGACGTCAACGTCATCGCGCTGCTCGGCGAACGTGGCCGTGAAGTCCGTGAATTCATCGAACGCGATCTGGGTCCTGAAGGCCTGAGCCGCTCGGTGGTCGTCGTTGCCACGGGCGACGAATCCGCCGTCGTGCGCGCCACCGGGGCATTGGTCGCCACCACGATCGCCGAACACTTCCGCGACGCGGGCAAGAACGTGCTGTTGATGATGGACTCGGTCACGCGTGTCGCCATGGCCTGGCGCGAGATCGGTCTGGCCGTGGGCGAGCCGCCAACCACCAAGGGCTATCCGCCTTCGGTGTTCGCGCAATTGCCGCGCCTGCTCGAACGCGCCGGCACGGCGCGCACCGGGAGCATCACCGGGCTGTATGCAGTGCTCGTCGAGGGCGATGATTTCAACGAGCCGGTCGCCGATGCTGCCCGCTCGATCCTCGATGGGCACATCGTGCTGACGCGGCGGCTGGCGAGCGCCAAGCACTTCCCCGCCATTGATGTGCTCGAAAGCGTGAGCCGTGTGCGTGACGAAGTCATTCCCAAGGATCACCAGGATGCGGCGAATCTCGTGCTGCGTCTCGAAGCGGCGTACCACTCGCACGAGGACTTGATCGCCGTGGGCGCCTACCAGAACGGCGCCGACCGTCTGGTCGACGCGGCGATCGCGCTGCGCACGGAGATCCATGCCTTGCTGCGCCAGACGCCCGAGGATTTCTCCAGCCCCGAGGAGATTCGCGCGCGGCTGCTGCGGCTCGCCGCCCAGGCGCGCGCCCACATGGAGGCGCGCCCGTCATGACGCGCTTCCCGTTCCGGCTCGACCGACTGCTCTCCTTGCGCTCGCGCAAGGAGCGCGAACAGGGCGAAGTGCTCGGGCGCGCGCTGCGCGACGAAGCCGCGCGGTGTGAGGCGCTCGAGCAGGCACAGGCTCAGTTGGGCCATGCGCAACAGCAGGCCACACCGGGACAGGGCGACGTTTTGCTGGCCGGTGTGCTGCGCAATCTCGGACTCACCGTCACCGCAGCCGAAACACAACGCGACTCGGCAGCGGGCTCGCGCGATGCGGCGGTACTGCAGGTGGAGGCCGAACGCGAACGCTATACCACGGCACAACGTGACCGTCGCGTCATCGAACGGTTGCGCGAGAAGCGCCTCGAAGACTGGACCCGCGAACAGGGTCGCAAGGAGCAGCAGGAAATGGATGGATTGGCGCTCGATCGCCACCGCCGCCAGCAGGAGGAGCAGTCGTGAACATGAAAGTCATCATGATGGCCGTTGGCGCATTCGTGCTGGGCTTGGGCGGCGGCGCCGCCGCGGTCTTTATGACCGCGCCGGTCAAGCCTACCCCGGCTGCAGCCGCGGCCGCCACGCACGGCGCCGCCGTGCAGGGAGCGGGGGCGCCCGCAGGCACCGCTGCGGCGGATTCCATTCACGCGGCGAGCGCGACTCCGCCGCTGACGCCTCCCCAACCGGCCGCGGAGTCATCGATCGCCGAGCACGGCGCGAGCGCCAAGGACGCCAGGCCAGAAGCCGGACTCTCCAATCTCCCGAGCACCGCGAGCCTCGCCTCCACCGACAGCCCCGCCGGCTACCGGCAGGTGGCGCGCGTGTTGTCGAGCATGAAGCCCACCGACGCCGCGAAAATCGCGGCCTACCTCACCGACGACCAGGTCGAAGGAATCATCGGGCAGTTGGGCGTGCGTCAGGCGGCGAGCCTGCTGACCCAACTTCCCACCGAACGCGCCGCTGCGCTGAGCAAGCGGATCATGAAGAACACGGAGGCGAAATGAACGCGGTCTCAATGCTGGTTAGCCCCAAGGCCCAGGCGTCGCCGGGGCTTGCGAAAGCCCAAGGGTCGCGTGAGGAACAGGCGGCCTTCTCGCCCGCACTCATGCTGCTGCTCGCCGCCGGGCTCGTGCCCACTCCGCTGGTGCCCACGCTTGCCGTGACGCCCGATGCGGAAGGTGCCACGAACGACGCAGGCACGCGGAATCCGCTCGAAGGCGGCGACGCGGCGCTGAACGCCAACACCGGGAACCAGGCCGGAACGGGATTGAACCTCGGAGCACCCGTGCTCGAACTCGCGCCGCCCACTCCGGGCGCCGTACCGGTCGCGAACTTCAAGGTGGTGGCTCCCACGCCTGCTGTGCTGCTGGACACTTCGGCCTCGCTCGCCGGTGGCGCGGCGACGGCGGCGACGCCCGAAGTCGCGACACCCAGCACGAGTGCGGCCCAAGTCGCGAAGGCAGCGAATGCGCAGGCTGCCGCCGCGGCGCTCGCCGCGGAGCAGGCGACGTCGCTCGGCTCCAATTTACACGTCGAGTCGCGTGACATCGCCTCGCGCGACTCGCGTCCTGTCCCAACAGCAGCGCTGCCGATGACCGGTGCCAATGGCAAGCCCAGCATTGCGGCATCCGTGAAGGAGGCTGCGTCGCTCGCGGCATCGCAGTTGGCCGCGATTGATGCTGCGGCGCGCTCGCAGGCGGCGCCGGCAACGATTGCCGCGGCGGCTCTCACGGGACGGTTGGGCCTGGCGAACCCCAGGGCCACGGACCTTGCGCCGAGCGAACCGACCATCAAGCTTACCGGCGAGACGGTCTCGACGGCGCCCAGCGTGGAGCAATCCGCGAGCGGCGAAGCCGTGCTCGACTCGGCCCGCCGCGCGGCCGCGGTCGCCAATCACCCCATGCAGCAGCTCAAGCGATCGATCACCCCGTTGAAGCAGGCCGAAACCGCGACGCCCGAACAAGCTGTCGCAGGCGCGCGTGGCAAGCAGGGTCCCGCGCGCCAAGCCCCCGCGAACTTCGCGGCCGCCGTGCAGCAGGCCCCCCCGACGGGCCCTGGTGTCCCGGTTGGGCCGCGCGAGGTGACGCCGCCGCTCGTCGCGAATGACGGATTCACTGCGCGCTCGACGCAGGAGGTTCCGCAAGACCCGCGGCTCGACTCCATCGACGGCGGGCGCAATGCATTGTCGCGTCCCGACCAGGTCACGCTGCGCGTCGAGGGTGAGTCCGGCGAAGAAGCGCGTCTGCGCGTTGCCGTGCGCGGCCGCGACGTGCGCGCCACCATCGCCACCGACGACCCCTCGCTCGCGCGGCGACTCGAAGAAGGACTGGGTTCGTTGCGCAATGCGCTCGGCGACCGCGGTTTCGACAAGTCGCAGGTGCTGGTGCAGGGCGCCGCGGTCCGCGCCGGTGAAGGAGCGCAGGACGCGCCTCGCGATCCGCTCCCGAAGAAGCAGCAACAGAACCCGGACGGAGCACCCAAGAACGGCAAGCAGCCCGAGACACCCGAGCAGCGTTCACGGTCGCGCAACGGCCGCAACACGGAAGGGAGGTAGGGCAAGCATGATCAGCCCGATCATCAACCAGACCCATGGCACGGGCACCACGAGCCCCACCGGCGCCACGGGCACGAGCCTCACCGGCACGAAGACGGGATCCGGTTCGATCGCCTCGATCGACAAGAACCAGTTCCTCAAGCTGCTGGTGACGCAGCTCAAGAACCAGGATCCCAACTCACCACTGTCGCCGAACGAGTTCGCGGCGCAACTGGCCCAGTTCACCAGCGTTGAGCAGTTGATCCAGCTCAACGACGGCATGGCAGCCCAATCCGTCTCGGTGCAGATGTCGACCCTCGCGGGCCAGGCCTCCCTGGGCGCCTCGCTGATCGGACGGCAGGTCGTCGCGGACGGCCACCAGGTGTCTATCCCTAAGACCGGCCCGGGGCACATCCGGGTCGAGGTGGGCACGGGCGGCGGTCTCGGCACGCTGACCATCACGGATTCGAGCGGACATGTCGTGGGGACGCGCAAGCTGGGACAGATCCCCGCCGGCCGGCAGACGCTGACGCTGCCGACGGATCTTCCCCCCGGCGATTACACCTACGCACTCGACGTCAAGGATGCGAGCAACAAGAGCGTCACCGTATCGACCTTCACCACGGGCACCGTGGACGCGGTCCACTTCGACAATGGCCAGATCGTTCTGCGCATGGGCGGGATCAAAGTTCTGCTCGGCGATGTCGCGGAGATCGAACAGGCTGCCAGTTCCAACACCCCGGCTCTCCCGTAACCGGGGCGCCGAACTCACTCCATTCAGGGAGGATTCTTCACCATGATGCGAGCACTGTTTGCCGGCGTCTCGGGACTCCGGAATCACCAGACGAAGATGGACGTCATCGGTAACAACATCGCGAACGTGAACACCATCGGCTACAAGTCGTCGCGCGTCACGTTCCAGGAAGCGTTCAACCAGCTGTTGCAGGGCGCCACGCGCCCGATCGGCGGAGCGGGCGGTCTCAACCCGATCCAGATCGGCTCGGGCGTCAACCTCGGCTCGACGGATCAGCTGTTCACGCAAGGCAGTCTCGAGACCACCGGCCAGCCGCTGGACCTCGGTATCCAGGGCGATTCGCTGTTCGTGCTGTCGAACGGCGGCCAGCGTGAGTACACGCGCGCCGGCAACTTCCAGCTCGACGCCAACGGCAACCTGATCTCCGGCACCACGGGCGCCAAGGTGCAGGGCATCCTCGCCGACGTGCAGGGCAACTTCACCTCAAGCTCGACGCTCAGCAGCATCCAGCTGCGGCTCGGTGAAAAGGCGCCGGCGCACGCCACCTCGCTCATGTACCTGTCGGGGAATCTCGATGCCTCCGCGGCGATCGGCACGCTGCACACCATGGGCGCGACGGCTTACGATTCGGCCGGCGCGGCGCACGACCTGCAGATCACCTACACGAGCACGGGACCTGGCGCTTGGACCTGGAGCGCCACGTGCGCTGACGCACCGGTGACGCCGGCTGGCACGGGCACGGTGTCGTTCAACGCCGATGGAACGCTGAAGACGTTCACTTATCCGGGTGCGGGCACCGATCTCACGCTCACCCCGGCAAACGGCGGCGCGTTCAATGTGAAGCTCAACCCGGGCACCATCGGCGCGATCGACGGACTGTCTGGCTACGCGAACCAGTCGAATGTCGTCGTCACGCGCCAGGATGGTTACGCGGCGGGTGACTTGAACAGCATCTCGGTGGACGCGCACGGCATCGTGACCGGTTACTACAACAACGGTATCCAGCGCAGCATGGCGCAGATCGGGCTGGCCCGCTTCACCAACCCGTCCGGCCTCACGCGCGTTGGCGGTAACGGCTATGCCGAGTCGCCCAACTCCGGGCTACCGGCCATCGGCTTCGCCTCAGGCAACAATTCCTCGCGCATCACCTCGGGTGCCCTGGAAAGCTCGAACGTCGACATATCGCAGGAGTTCACCGACCTGATCGTGGCGCAGCGCGGCTTCCAGGCGAACGCTAAAGTGATCACGACGGCCGACGAGATGCTCAACGACCTCGTCAACATCCGCCGGTAATTTCTTCCGCTAGCCCGCGGCGCGGCGGCCTTGTATCTAAAGGCCGCCGCGCATGCAGGGGAAATTCTCGCCGCCCTGCGGCAAGGTTTTCTCCGTGCTGGCCAGGGGCTCCCCGTCCCTGAGCGCAGGGCGGCGCCTCCCCGGCGCCTGACCACGCATATTCCCTCCCGATTAAATGACGTTCTTTCATCGCGTTAGCGACCCGGCAAATTTTGCCGCCTCGCCGTGAGCGGAATCGGCCGGCGTGGTACGGCCGTTGCTCTAGCCGTTGCGGCAGCGCTTCGTGCGCGCCCCTGCCGCCCTCTGATGAAAGGACTCCTATGAGCGACACGCCACACGCCGCCGCGAAGACCGATGCGCCGGCTGGAGCAGCACCCGCCGGACCCGCAGGTCCCGTCATGATCGGCATCATCGTCGTGGCGCTCGCTGTGGGCGTTGCCCTGGGAACGCTGGTGCTGGGACCGCAACTCGCGCGCTCGAAGGGCGTAAAGGCGGAACCCGCAGCCGCGAAGTCCGGAGGCGGCGAGCACGGCAAGGAGGGCAAGGAAGACAAGGCCGCGATCTACCGCGTCGAAAACATCATCGTGAATCCTGCGGGCTCCGAAGGCTCCCACTTCCTGATGGCGACCGTAGCGATCCAGCTCGAGAA
>JANLOX010000196.1:0-19848 GCA_031366795.1 Candidatus Eiseniibacteriota bacterium
AGTGCCGGTGACGTTGCGCGGGGCGGGCTCCACGGCGATGGGTGGCTCGGTGCCGAACGATGGCGGCGTGACGCTGGACCTCGCGCGACTCGACATGATCGACGTCGACGTCGCCTGCGGCACCGCGATCGTCGGCGCCGGGGCGCGGTTGCGCCACGTTCACGAGCGGCTGGCGCAGCGCGGCCTGGCGCTCAAGGTCTACCCCTCGAACTTGGGCGGAACACTCGCGGGCTGGTTCGTCACGGGTGGCGCGGGGCTCAATGCCTTCAGCCATGGCATCGCGGTCGACTCGGTGCGCATCGCCGACGTCGTGCTACCCAATGGCGAGCACGTGCGTTTCCACGCCGACGGGCGCATCGATGTCCCGGGCGAGACGCCGCCGCATCGCACCACGCTGGCGGGCGACGTCGCGGCGCAGTGGTTCACCGGCCGCGGCCTGCCGCCGCTCACACTGGGCGATTTCGCCGGTAGCGAGGGCGTATTCGGGTTGGTCCTGCACCTCATGGTCGAGGTGGAACCGCTGGCAGAGATCGGCGCCTTCCTGTTGGCGTTCCGTGATCGCGACGCGGCGCTCGAGGCCGCGCGTTGGATCGCGGCGCAGCCTGCGGACGCCTTCGCAGCGCCCTCGAACCTCAAGTTGTTCACGCAATCGCACTTCCACCACGTCGTGCAGGTATGGCGCGACGAGGATTCGCAGGCGTGGCGCACCCTCGCGCAGGGCGCTTCGACTGGCTTGCCGTGGAAGCGCATCGCGGGGCCGAAGGAACTGGGCGTCGTCAAGGTGAGCGAACACGCGGCGGCGGGTGCGTACCTGTTCGTCGACTTCCATGGCCTCGAGGTGGCGCGCGTCTTCGCGCGAGCTCTCGCGGGCTGCCCCGGTACGCCCTTGGGTCTGGGCGACGCTTCGGTGCGCTTCGCCGCCGAACGGTTCCGCCCGCAGCAGACGAAGCGGCTGGGACCTGGCATGCTCGCGGCCGAAGTCGTCCTCGCGGGGGACAGGCTGCGCGATTACCTGCGCGCGGCAGAATCCCTGGCGCGCGGGGTGGGCGTTGCGCTCGACAGCGAGGTGTACTTCCTGCGCGGCGGCGAGGCGTTGGTGATCGCCGGCTATCTCACGGACCATCGGCGTGGTTCATTCGCTGTGGACCTCACGCTGGCGCCCGCGCTCACCGATCTGGCGATGCGCCGCTTCGGCGGAAGGCCCTACGTACTTGGCCGCTGGCAGGCTGCGTGGTTCGAGCGCGCGCTGGGCGCCGCAGCACCGCGCATTCGCGCCGCGCGCACCACGGGCGATCCCGGTGAATTGCTCAATCGCGGCGTCTACACGGGGCTCAAGCTACGTGGCGCGTTGGGGGGCCTGATGACGAGCACATTCGTTCCCGGCATCGGGCTGCTCTCCGGCGTCTATGCGTCGCCGCTCGTCTCGTGGATCGTTCGCGGTGTTCGCGGCTTGCTGGCGCTGTTTCCTGGTCCCGCCGCGGGCCATGGCGCCCCGGCGCGCATCGCCGCGGAGCAACCCGCGAGCGAACACGCCATCCATTGCGTCAATTGCGGCGAGTGCAACAGCGTCTGCCCGATCTTCAGCGAATCGAAGATCCGCCTGCCGCAGATACTCACGCACATCGGCGAAGCCGTGCATGCGGGCGGCGCCGTGAGCGAGAGTGGCGCCACGCTGCTCGACCTGTGCATGCGCTGCGGTAATTGCGAGGAGGTGTGCCAGGCCGGAATCCCGCACCTGTCGCTCTACGAAGGATTGCAGCGCGCCTCGGATGCCGTGCGGCCGCGCGACATCGATCGTCACTCCGCGGTCGTCGCCGCGGTGCGCGGCTCGCAGCGCTATCGCGAGGAATTTCTCGATGTGCGTGGCGGCATGTACCTGCGGCGCACGCCCGTGGCGCTGCCCGGCGTGAACCGGTTCGTGGTGCTGCGCGCCGAGAACGACGCGGGGGCGGAGTCGACGTGCATCCACTGCGGTGCCTGCGTGCCCGTTTGCCCGACCAACGCCAACCTCGAATTTGCGGCCGCAGACCCGCGGCTCGTCACCACCGATGAGAGTCGTTGCATCGGTTGCGGCTCGTGCGTCGAGGTGTGCCCGGCCAACCAGGCCAACGGCGGCCAGACGCTGCGGGTCATGGAAGCACCGACGCCGGAATGGTTTGTGGCCCTGGAGGAGTTCGAAAAAAACGCAAGCACGAGGCAGTAGAAGTCGATAACATGGCCAGACCTTGAGTGCTGTCTGGGATTCCCTGAGGGGTATTGCGCCCCTGCCGGAGGCCCTTGTCCATCGCCGATTCCGTCGGGTCCGCTTCACTGAGGGCTCGCCGCAGTCGATCACGAGGAGGTACGAGGTGTCAGCTTCAGCGCGCAATACCGCACGTACGGCCGTCAACCAACGGCAACCCCGCCGCTTCGATTCGCCCCGCCAGCCCGATGGGCACCGCTCGCCCGTCAGCGCCTACTTCGGCCATCATGTTCTCGACCTGCTGAAGCTCAAGGAGCGCCTGCCGCGCGAGGTCCACCAGTCGTTGCTTGCCACGCTGCGCAACGGCACGCCACTTACCCGCGAGACGGCTGAGTCGATCGCCTCGGTCGCGCGCGAGTGGGCGACCTCGCATGGCGCGACGCACTTTACGCACTGGTTCCAGCCGATGACCGGGCTGACTGCCGAGAAACACGACAGCTTCATCGACCTGAACGTGCAGATGGCGGGCGAGCTCAAGGTGCTCGAGCGCTTCTCGGGGTCGCAGTTGACGCAGGGCGAACCCGACGCCAGTTCGTTTCCCTCCGGCGGCGTGCGCAGCACGTTCGAAGCGCGCGGTTACACCGCGTGGGACCCGAGCTCGCCGATGTTCCTGGTCGAGAGCGACAACGGCCGCACGCTATGTGTGCCCTCGGTGTTCATCAGCTACTACGGCGAGAGTCTCGACCAGAAGACGCCATTGCTGCGAGCCCTCGACGCCGTGAACCGCAACGCCGTGGCGTTTCTCAAGCTGCTCGGCGACGTCGACGTGCAGTCGGTCGCGGCCACGTTGGGCTGCGAGCAGGAATACTTCCTCATCGACCGCGACCACTTCTCGCTGCGTGCCGACCTCACGATGTGCGAGCGCACGCTCGTGGGTGCGGCCTCCTCGCGCGGGCAGCAGTTCGAGGATCACTACTTCGGCTCGATCCCGCCGCGCGTGCTGGCGTTCATGGAAGAGCTGGAGTTCGAGTTGCACCGGCTCGGCATCCCGGTGAAGACGCGCCACAACGAAGTCGCACCCATGCAGTTCGAGATGGCGCCGATCTTCGAGGACGTCAACATCGCCAACGACCACAACGCGCTGTCGATGGACGTCGCGCGCAAGGTGGCGCTGCGGCACCACTTCGTCTGCGTGTTCCACGAGAAGCCGTTCGCCGGCTTGAACGGCAGCGGCAAACACTGCAACTGGAGCCTCACCACCGACCGCGGCGAGAACCTGCTGGAGCCGGGCCGCACGCCGCACCAGAACCTGCGCTTTCTAGCCTTCATGGCGGTGTGCTTGAAGGCCGTGCACGATCACTCGATCGCCATCCGCTGGTCGGTGGCGAATGCCAACAACGACCTGCGCCTGGGCGCCAACGAAGCGCCGCCGGCGATCCTCAGCGCGTTCGTGGGCGAATTGCTGACGCGGGTGATCGACCAGATCGCCTCGGGTGCTGCGCGCGGGGAAGACCCCGAGCACTTTGTGCTCGAGATGGGCGTCGGCAAGTTGCCGCAGCTGGCGCGCGACAACACCGACCGCAACCGCACCTCACCGTTTGCCTTTACCGGCAACAAGTTCGAGTTCCGCGCCGTCGGCAGCTCGGCGAATTGCGCGGGCCCGATGATGATGGTGCTGGGCTCGGTCGCCGACGCGCTGGCGCAGATGGCCACGCGGCTCAAAGCGCGGCTCACCGGCAACAACCGCGACCAGGCGGTGCTCGACCTGCTGCGCGAGGTGTTCACCGAGACGGCGCCGATTCGCTTCGAGGGCAACGGCTACAGCGACGAGTGGAAGCAGGAAGCCGCGCGCCGTGGCCTGCCGAACATCCCCGATACGCCCGGCGCCATCGCCGCGATCTCGGACCCCAAGGTCAGCGCATTCCTCGTCGAGCAGGGTATCTTCTCGGAACGTGAGCTGGCGAGCCGGCTCAATGTGTCGCTCGAGCGCTATGTGAAGACGGTGCTGCTCGAAGCGGAAACCTTGATCGAAGTGCTCAACACGCAGGTGATTCCGGCGGGTGAGCGCCAGCTCGAGGCGTCGGCCGCGGCGGCCGCGCGGCTTGAAGACGTGAGCGGCAAGCCGTCCGCGCTCAAGAAGCGCGTCAAGCACGTGGTGGCGTTGCTCGACCAGGTCGTGTCGAGCGCCGAGAAGCTCGAGATGCTCGTCGAGGCGAACTCGCATGGTCATGACGAAGCAGCACTGGCGCGGCGGTTGGCCAATGAAGTGCGGCCGGCGATGGATGCGGCGCGTCTTGCGGCCGACGAGCTGGAGCACATCGTGAACGACGAGCTGTGGGCGATTCCGAAGTATCGCGAGATGCTCTTCGTAAGGTAGTACACACGGAAGATGCGGCGGGCCCATGCGGGTCCGCCGCCCGTCTTGAAGGGAGTCGCGCGTGACGACAGTTGCCGGCAGCCCGCTGAACGCCGCCGACGCTATCAGCGCGTGGGAAGACGTGCTGACACTCGTGGTCGAGCCCGAAAGTCCACGCGTCGGTGATCGCGCGCGCGCCCGCAGGCTGCTGAGTTTTCTGTTGCAGCGCGCGGGCGTTGAGGAAGCGGCGTTCTGGGCGCTGCCGAAGGGGCGGCGTGGGCGGCTGTTCCTGTCGCGCTATTCGCGTGCGGCGCGTGACATCGCGGCACTTGAGATCAGCGCCTTCGATCTCGACAAAGCGTTGAAGGAACGCTTCCGCGACGAGCCGTTGACGGTCGGCGCACAGTGGCACCATGGTTACTGGCGCTCGTACTTCTCGCACGCCGCGATCACGCACCCGGCGAACGACGGCCTACGCGAGGAGTTCTCGACCGCGTGGGACATCGTGCGCAAGCACCCGGCGGTGGTGTTCCGCACCGCGACCGGACAGAGCGTCACGACGCTCAATGCCGTACGTCTCGACCTGCCCATGATCGTCGGACCGCTGCCGCACTCGGACGGCATCACCATGGAGCGGGCCTATCTCGAGGCGATCGCCTCGGCTGACGCTTCGCACGAACTCCACACGCGCTCGCTGCTGGTGATGGAGTGGGCCTCAGTGCTGGCGGAGTTGCCCGCGTTGCTGCCGCATGCGGCGAACCTACTGGCGCGGTTGGGCCCGCGTGATGTGGCGGTGCTCGACGCGCGGGGTGAGGAACCCGAAGCGTTGCGCGACTTCTTGAGCGCCACGCGCGTGGTCGAGTTGGCGTGGACGCCCACAATCGCAGCGGCGCTTGAGCGCATTCGAGTGCGATTCCCGCGCCTGCTGGTATCAGTATGGATGCGCTATTCCGGCGAAGTGTGCGGTGCCGCGAACGACGCCGAGGGCGCGCCGCGCGACTTCTGGTTGGCGCTCGAACAGGTCGCGAGTCACGAGGGCGTGGCGCTGATTCACTACCACTCAGGTGCTACGAAAAGCTACCGGTTGACGCCGCGCATCGACGCCTACTTGAAGGCGCGTTTCCTGCGCGCCCGTGTGCAATTGGTCTCGGCGGGCGGGACGACCGACACGCAGGCCTCGGCCGCGACGGTCTACGAGTCCGTGCTGCTCGGCGCCAACGGCGGCGCGATGACGCACATCGCCAGCATCGCGCTCGCGCCGGGCCTGATCGACGTTCACCACGGTGCCGACCTGGCACCCGTGCACCGGGCGCTGCGCGATGCATCGCCTAAAGCGCTGCGTGATCTCGCAATCCACACGATCGGCTGTTGGCAGCACAGCATTCTCGACTTCCTTTCATGCATGGGCATCGACGACATCCAGAAGACCTCGGGCAACACCATGGCGATCACCATGACCGAGGACTGGATCCGCGACGTGGACGTGCTGGCGACGCGGGAGTTCGGCGAATTGAACGCCGCGCTCAACACGCGCCGCGTGAAGGCCGAGCCGGTGCCGGGAGCGGTGCGCGATCGCTATCGCGTCAGCGCGCTGCTGCGTGAAGTCACGCCCGACCTGCCGCTGGCGCTCGCAGCACAGGTGCTGGCGCACGAGAACGTGAACTTCCACCTGCAGAACACGAACCGCAACCTGAGCGCCGATTTCCTCGACGTCATCTATCGCATGGCCGCGGGCGAGCTACCGCGCGCGGAGGACTTTTTCATCGAGAGCGACATGGGAACGATGTCGCTCGATGGTGTCGAGCTCAAGCTGTCGCAGGCGTCGTTGCGCGCGGCGCTCGAACGGCTGCATCGCGAACCGGAGCTGCTCGACTACATCTCGCTCGCGGTGCCACGCGGCTTCCTGCGGCCGGGCGCTGTGCCCTCAGGCGCGGGTGTCGCGGTGCATCGCGCCATGCCGCTCGGCGTCTCGCGGGGACCGGGAGAAGTGCTGGCGCAGTTCGACGCGGATGCCACGGGTGGATTCGAGCAATGTTTCGAGCACGGGCACGAGTTGGAAGGCGCGCTCCGTGACGAGGCGCCCGTGTGGCTCGTGGCGCGCGACGCCGAGGGTGGGGAGACGCGTATCGAGCTCACCGCGTTGGGGCACGGCGGCAAGGGCTACACCGTCCTGCGGGCCTCGAGCGATGGCGCGGTGACGCTGCGCCGCGAACCCGCGGGCGGCCTCGTGCTGTCGGGCTTCGGGTTCCGCGAACCGATCTGGCATGCGCCGGTCAGCCACGCCAGCATTTCACTGGGTGCCGCGTCGGAAGAATTCCTCGTCGCGCGCATCGAGGGCAACGCCGGGTTGGCCATGACCTCATCGGGCGAGGGCGGGCCGATCCGGCTCGCCGCGGATTCCGACATGGCGTGGGAGAGCATGCAGGCGGCGAGCGGGCACTTCGGCATTCACGCCGCGGACCTGCGGCGCGTGCGCGACGTCGAGATCAAGATCAACCAGGGCGCCAAGCCGGGCAAGGGCGGGCGGCTGTCGGGCGCCAAGGTCACGCCGACCGTGAGCAAGGCGCGCAACATCCCCGCGGGCACGAACGCGCTGTCGCCGGATCCCAAACACGATATCTACTCGATCGAGGATATGCCGGCCGAGGTGTGGATGTGGCTGCTGTACCGCAATTACTGTGGCATCAAGATCACCGGCTCCAACTACACGCGCTACGTCGCCGCGGGCATGTGGTCGAACTTCGTCGTCGACTACCTGCTCATCGACGCCGGCATCGGCGGCTCCGGCAACTACCACGCCGACTCCTCGCACGTTGGCTGGCCTGACATCTTCCGCACCATTCTCCACACGCATCACGCGCTGGTGGCAGAGAAGGTCGATCTCGAGCGCACCGGCGAGCTCACGACCATTCGCGACATGAACGGCAGTCCATTTGGCGCACAGGGCGGCACGCGCCTGTTCGCCTCGGGCGGCCTGCGCGGTGAACTCGACATGATCAAGGTGTTGATCGCCGGAGCCGATGGGCTGGTCGAGGCGAGCATCGGCAAGGCCGTGGCATTTGGCTGCAACCAGTGCGGCAACTGCCATCTCGATTGCCCGCGCGGTGGCATCACCACGAAGGCCGAGCTGACGGTGCAGAACGACCGCGCGCTGATGCGGCAGCGGTTCCGCAACTGGACGGCGCTCAACATGGTGAAGCTCGCGGTGATCATCGACGCGCTCAATATCGAGAGCGGGGCGCTCTCCGCGGACGGCGTCGTGGCGCACCGCGACCGTTTGATTGATGACATCCGCCAACTGCGCGGCCGGACAGACTTGCTCGATATGCCCAAGCACCCCGCCGCGGCTGAGCCGGCGCCGCCCGCGGAAGCCGCAGCCGCGGAACACGACTCGTGCCGCGTCGGCTCGCTTGCCGTCTCCGAGCCCGTGACGATTGAGGCGATCTGGGAATCTGCGCGCCGCTCCTACAACGGCGGCAACAATCGCGGCGGCGGCATCGATTTCGCGGGATTTGCTCCCACGCCGCTGCGCGATCGCGCCTGCCTCGTGTTCAACACCATCGGCCCGGACCGCGCCGACACCATGCGCGAGATGCTGGGCCACCTGGCGGGTTGTGCGGTGTTCGATGCCCTCGGTCACGAGATCCCCGCCGCTCAAGTCGCAACGCGCCTCGATGAGTTCCGCCTGCCCGTGCGCGAGCGCTACGACTCCGAATTCGGCTGGCGCGATGCCGGGTTACGCGAGAATCCTGGCGACGTCTACACTTTGTTCGTCGAGCCGCGTGCGGACGTGATGTCGCGCTATGCCGCGACCCTGCTCGACAGCCCGCACTGGCTGCAGCGGCGGACGAAGTATGGCGACCTGAAGTCCGAATTGATGTTGGCAGCGATGGCCGGCCTCGACGCCGCGCGCGCCGCGATGGCAACCGCGGGGGCGACCGCCGACGCCACGACGCTCGAGCGGCTGGCCGCCTTCGCGACCGACGTGCGCGAGGAATACTTCACGGCACTCGCGCACCTGATCGATTCACGCTACTACCGCACCCATGCACCTGCGGGCTCGCCGCCGCCCCCGGGCAAGTACGCCGCCAAGCGGCGTGGCTTCGTGGTGTCGATGGGCGAGGATCTCGCCGCCGTCAAGATGTCGGGCTGGACGCACACGATCCCCGAGTACTTCGACTTCGACCGCTTCTGGGCGAACTATCCCGGCGCGCGCGAGCAGGGCGGCATCAACGTTACGCAGAAGGGCCGTACCTTTCGCACCACCGCGCTGCACGCGCATGTGTGGGGAATGCATCATCGCTACCCCACGAATTCGCCGGCGATCGATGCGGAAGGCCGTGGCAATCCCGCGGGTGCCCACCCCTTCAAGGGCTACAACGTGCTGCTGATGCACAACGGCGAGCAGGTCGCGGTCGACTCGACCGCGCCGTTCCTCAGTGAATTCGGCTACGTGCACGGCGATGAGAGCATGGGTGAGGGGCACGCGTTGGTGCACGGCGACTCGGTCTACGAGCGCAAGGCGCTGACGGACACGGAGTACGCCGCCTACCTCGTCGACTTTACGCGGCGTGTGCTGGGCCTGAGCACCGAGGATGCGAGCCAGGTGATCTCGCCCATCACGGGGATCGATCTCGCCGCGATGGACGAGGAGCGCCGCATCCGGCTCAAGGCGCTGATGACGAACTACGTCCAGCTCACGCCGACAGGCCCCTACAAGTTCACCATCGTGGAGTCGCGCGGGCGCACGCTCGTCGATCCGGCCAACGGCCGCGTCACCCACGAGCGTCGCGTCGGCTTCCGCGAGAACATGGACATCAAGTTCCTGCGCCCGCACGAAATTGCGGTGTCGGTCGACTCCGCCGCGGGCGGCGTGCACGCCGTCGCCAACGGGAGTGAGGCGAAAATCGCCGACAGCATGCTGCGTACGCTGCACGCCCAGGGCGTGCTGGCCGACGTCGGCAGCGACCTGCGCTTCAGCATGCGGCCAGGCGGGAATCCGGGGCGGCGCGACTTCGGTGGTGTCGTCGAAGCATTCACCGTGCGCGGCAGCGGGCGCATCGATCTGCGCAATCGCTTTGGCGAAAGCGTTGAAGTCGAGCGCTCTGGCGTGAAGGTCGACCTGGCCGTCCCGCTGGAGCGCGCAATCCAATCAGCGCGTCCTGTGTGGATCGGGCTGTGCGACGAGCGGCTGCGCCAGTTGAGCTCCGTGCTGTCCGGGGCCGGCGGCATCTCGCGCGGGCGCCTGTTCGGACCCGATGACCTGCTGCCCGCCGCCGCGAACGAATTGATCGAGGTCGTGCTCGACCAGGCGCGCACGCTGACGTTCGAGGACGTGCGCTACCTGACCGAGCTCGCTCTGCCGCTATTCGCGCGCAATGGCGATGCCTTCCGCGCCGCTGCCCTGCGCGTGCTCACGGAGCTCCGCAAGCGGCTCACGCTTTGCGATCTCGGTGGCAAGGCGCTCTCCAGCGTGGAGTACCTGGTGGACGGCGGGCGCTCGGGCCAGGGGGCCGCGGAGGGCGGCATCGTTCGCGTGCTCGACGAGGTGCCCGCGCTGCACGAGGCGCTCGTGAAGGCGAATCCCGGCGGCCCCCGCTATGGCCGGCTGACGCTTGCGACGCGCGACGATCTCTCAGGCCCGGGCGATGCCGCGCGCGACGTGCTGGTGATCGACTTCGCCGGGTTCGAGAGCGAGTCGTTCGGACTCGATTCCGCTTCCCGCATCGTCAGCGCCGCCGTGCGCATGGGCTGGCGCAACATCATCGGCTACGGCTTCATCGGCGGCCCGCGCTACGTGGGAACGAATCTCGCAGGCCTCGATGGGACGGCCGCGCGTGGTGTCGTCATCGAACTCTACGGCAGCGAATTCGGCGACTTCATCGGCGCGCTGCTCGAGGGCGGCACGCAGGTGTGGGTCTACGGTCAGGGGCAGAGCCACGTCGGCATGAAGGCGGACGAGGGCTACCTGTTCGTGCTGCAGGACGCGTTGAACACCTGCATGTACGCAGCGCACGGCGGCACGATCAGCGTGTGGGAGACGGGCTCACGCTTCGCCGTTGCCGGCCAGAACAAAGTGCTCGCCGCCGATGGCAAGACGCTGGCGCAGGGCTTCAAGTCGATCCACTTCGGCTCACCGAATGAGTACGCCTTCGAATACCTGATGGCCGGCGGCGACAATTCGCTGCACGTCGTGATGGGACTGCGCAAGCCCAACGCGCAGGGCGAGCTGTCGCTCAAGTCGCGGCCGTACGGCGGTAAGTTCTTCATGTCGGGCGCAGCCGCGGGCCGCGTGTTCGTGTTCGACCCGAATGTCGCGCTGCTGGCTGCGCAGTACCACGGCAACGTGCTGTCCTCGATCCCGCCGCAGGAATGGGCGAAGGAAGTAGCACCGTTCATCGCGACCGAAGCGAAGCGCCGCGGCCTGCCGATTCGGATCGACGGCGAATACCTGACGATGCGGCTTGAGGGCCAGTGGCGCCGTTGGCGTTACGACGAGGCGTTCGCGCGGCTCGTGCCCATTGCGGTGTCGAAGGCGGCGGAACAGCAAGGCCTGACTGCCCCCTCGCTGGTGCAGATCGTGGGGGAGTAGCGGACGCATGGGTGCTTCCACGAGACCGCCGGTCATCGAAGTCTCCCACTTGCGCAAGACCTACGGGTCCACGGTGGCCGTCGAAGATGTCTCGTTCGAGGTGTACGCGGGGGAGATCTTCGGCCTGATCGGGCCCAACGGCGCCGGCAAGACCACGACGATGGAGTGCATCGAGGGCATCCGGAGGCCCGATGGCGGCGCGATGTCCATTCTCGGGCTCGATCCGCGACGCGACGCCCATGCGCTGCAGAACCGCATCGGCGTGCAGCTCCAGCAGGCGCAATTGCAGAAGCGGATTCGTGTCTGGGAGGCGGTGGATCTGTGGTCGTCGCTCTACCCGCGTTCCGTCGATGGGCGTGTCCTACTCGAGCAGCTCGGGCTCACGGAGAAGCGCAACGCCTCGTTCATGAGCCTGTCCGGCGGCCAGAAGCAGCGGCTGTTCGTGGCACTCGCGCTGATCAACGACCCCGAGGTGGTGTTCCTCGATGAGCTGACGACGGGCCTCGACCCGCAGGCGCGACGGGCGATCTGGGATCTCGTCATGGGGATTCGCAGCCGCGGGAAGACCGTGTTTCTCACCACGCACCTGATGGAAGAAGCCGAGCGGTTGTGCGATCGCGTGGCGATCATCGAACACGGCAAGCTGATCGAGCTCGGCGCCCCAGCGGAGCTCGTGCGCAAGCATTGCCCGCAACGCGGTGTCGTGTTCTCGAGCGACCGGCAAGGTCTCACGCCCGAGCTCGAGCGGATTCCCGGCGTCGACTCGGTGCAGGCGGCGGACTCGAGCTACACCGTCGAGGGCCGCGGGGATGCATTCGTCACCGAAGTCATCCGCTTCATCGCCGAGCAACAACTCACCGTGCGTGACTTCAGAACCGTGTTCCCGACGCTCGAGGATGTCTTCCTTAAGCTCACGGGCCACGGGATCAGGGACTGATGACCATGGTACGTGGACTGTTCAAGCTGACCCTGCTCGAGATCAAGATCTTCGTGCGCGAGCCACTCGGGTTCGTCGGGACCGTGCTGATCCCGGTCGCGATGTTCCTGCTGCTCGGGCGCACATTCAGCTCGAACGGGGATCATTCCACGCAGGGCGCGCAGCTGCTAACTCAACGCCTTCCCATCTTCGCCACGGTGTTCATCGCCATCAGCGCCGCGCTTTCGCTGGTGTCGGTCATCTCGATCTACCGCGAGGGCGGCATTCTCAAACGCCTGCGCGCCACGCCGCTGCGTCCCGCCGTCATCCTGGGCGCGCACGTTCTCGTGAAGCTGCTGTTCACCGGGCTGTCGCTGGGGCTCATGGCGCTGATGGGAAGGCGCTTCCTCCCGGCCGGTTTCGAACCGCATCTCATGGGCTTCTCGCTCGCAGTGGCGTTGAGCACTCTGGCGATCCTCAGCATGGGTTTCGTCATCGCCAGCATCGTCCCCACCGCGCGGTTCGCCCAGCCCATCGGCAGCGCGATCCTCTACCCGATGCTCGCGCTCTCCGGAATGTTCGTACCGTTGGAGGCGTTCCCCAAAGGATGGGCGATGCTCGGCAATCTGTTGCCGGTCACCCATGCGGTGTCGCTCATTCAGGGCGCGTGGGTGGGCGCACCGTGGCTCGAGTTATTGCCCCATGCCGGCGTGCTCGTGCTGACGATCGCCGTGTGCCTCGTGCTGACCAACAGGGTGTTTCGCTGGGAATAATCGGCCGCCGAAACAGGCATTTGAACGCTGCCGCGCCGTGTTGCCGATGGAGGCGAGTTTGGCGTGTGTTGGGTTGAATCGGCATGCGCGATGCCCTAGTTTTCCTCGGTGATTGAAAGACTGAAGAGTTGGCTGATCGGTGGGCGGAAGAATCTCTTCGACCCGCAGATTCACCACCAACTTGCGTTAATCGCTTTCTTTGCCTGGGTCGGCCTCGGTTCTGACGGTCTGTCGTCATCCTCCTACGGCCCCGAAGAAGCATTCCTGGCACTCGGCCACCATTCCCACCTCGCCCTCTACCTGGCGGTGGCGATGGTGCTCACCGTATTTCTTATCTCCGCCTCCTATAGCCAGATTATCGAGCAGTTCCCGGGCGGCGGTGGTGGCTACCTCGTCGCGACCAAGCTGCTGGGACCGACGATGGGTGTCATCTCGGGAGGCGCGCTGGTCGTCGACTACATGCTGACGGTCGCTACCTCGGTCGCCTCAGGTTGTGATGCGATCTATTCATTCCTGCCGGCCGGGATGCATGGCACCAAATTGATCTCGGAATTTTTCGTGATCGGCGGCCTCACCGCGCTCAACCTGCGCGGGGTCAAGGAATCGGTAAAGACTCTCGTTCCCATCTTTATCGCGTTCGTGATCACCCACCTGGCGCTGATCCTGTACGGCATCTTCTCGCACGGGCAGGCACTGGGTTCGCTCACGGTGGATACCATCAACGATACGCACCTTGCGATTCAGGAATTGGGGACGTTGGGAGTGCTGGCCATCTTCCTGCGCGCGTTCTCGCTGGGCGGCGGGACGTTCACCGGAATCGAGGCTGTGAGCAATGGCGTGCAGATCCTGCGCGAGCCGCGCGTTCACACGGCGAAGAAGACGATGCTCTACATGGCGACGTCGCTGAGCTTCACGGCGGGTGGCATCCTGCTGTGCTACCTGCTCAACGATGTCCATCACACGGCAGGCCAGACGCTCAATGCCTCGCTGTGGAGCCAGCTGACGCAACACTGGCACATCGGCCGGTTCCAGTTGTCCCCCTTGGTCACCGGCATCACGTTGTTGTCCGAGGGTCTGCTGCTGTTTCTCGCGGCCCAAACCGGTTTCATCGACGGCCCGAGAACCCTGTCGGTCATGGCGGTCGATCATTGGGTGCCGAAGCGATTCGCGCATCTGTCCGAGCGGCTGGTTACCCAGAACGGCATCCTCATCATGGCCGCCGCCACGATCGTCGTTCTTGGCTACACGCACGGCGACGTGCGCCTGCTCGTCGTGATGTACTCGATCAACGTGTTCATCACGTTCACGCTATCCCAGATGGGAATGGTGCGGCACTGGTGGCAGGTGCGGAAGACTGTCCCGCATTGGCGCCGCGCTTTCCTGCTCGCGGTGGTGGGAACCCTCGTTACCGGAACCATCCTGATCATTACGTCGGTGGTGAAGTTCGGCGAAGGCGGATGGGTAACGCTGGTCGCGACCGGCATATTCGTCGGGCTCTGCTTTCTCGTGCGCACGCACTACGATCACGTGCGCAATGTGCTTCGGCATCTCGACGAACAGCTTACCAACCTGCCCATGTCCACGCCCGCGGTGAGCCCCGCCTTAGTCCCCGAGGGTCCGACGGCGGTCGTGCTGGTCGAGTCCTATGCGGGGCTGGGCATCCACACGCTGCTCTCGGTTCACCGGATGTTCCCGCGCCATTTCAAGAACTACGTCTTTGTGTCGGTCGGGCAGGTCGATTCCGGGCAGTTCAAGGGCGCCGAGGCCATTGAAGCACTCGGGCTCCAGTGCCGCGACAGCCTCGAGCGATATGTTGAGCTGGCGAACCAGATGGGTTGCTATGCCGAGTCTCGCTACGCGGTGGGTACGGATCTCATCGAAGAGCTCGAGCGCATGACGCTGGTGCTGACCAAGGAGTTCCGGCGCACCATCGTGTTTGCCGGGCAACTCGTGTTCCAGCGCGAAACCATCTTCACCCGGGCGCTGCACCATGAGACGGCATTTTCAATCCAGCGCCGCCTGCAGTTCGCCGGCATCCAGGTCATCATTCTTCCGATCAGGGTCTGGGAGCAGCATCGATCCGCTTAAGTGCCGCCACCACTAATGAGTCACCACTCCGAGCCGCAGCTGAAACGAACCGCCCTGATCGCCCTCAACGATCTGTGACCAGCGACGCCAGCGCACGGCAAGGGTCCAGTTGCAGCCCGCGGGGCGGCGCGCCCGCAGGCCGGCGCCGAATTCCGCGGCGGCCGCTGAGAGATGGCTCGCCCCGCCCGGCGCCACGACCGCGCCCGTGCCGGGCTCCACGAGCCGCGGGTAGGGGCGCGACAGCGTGACCATGCCCGTGCCCGCCTCGACAAATGGTTCGACGCGGTTGCCGGGAAACGCGATGCGCAGCCCCAACAATTCGGAGACCTGGACTTTTCCGCCGCCACCTTCGACAAGCACGATGGACTGTTGTGGGTAGTACGAGGTGACAAGCTGGGGCTCGCGCGCCAGAGGATAGTGTTCGAAGCCCAGCTCGAACGTTGCCGAGACGACGCGGCCGAGCCGACATTCACAGCCCTGCTGCCGCCCGAATGTACCTCTATCCCGCTCGACGGGCGCAACAGCGGTTTGCCGGGAGGCAATACACACATTTCGCGTGGCCTCCTGATATCCTCTCCGCCAATGACCCCGCACACTGCACTCGACCGTTTCACTCCGGCCGACTCGTCGTTCATCGCGAATCCATATCCCGTGTACACGGAACTGCGCGCCGCGGGTCCCATTCACTACGACGCGCGCACCGATCACTGGCTGGTGACGCGTCATGCGGACGTGAGTGCGCTCCTGCGTGACCGCCGCTTCGGCCGCACCTACCTGCACACGGCGACGCACGCCGAGATGGGGCGCGCCTCAGAGCCCCCCGAGCAGGCCCCATTCTGGCGGCTCATCCGCGATGGGCTACTCGACCGTGAGCCGCCCGACCACACGCGGTTGCGCTCGCTCGTGTCGAAGGCGTTCACGCCGCTGCGCATCGAAGGCATGCGCGCGAGCATCCAGCAGATCGTGGACGGGCTGATCGACGAAGCACTCGAGCATGCCGAGTTCGATCTGCTCGGGGCAGTCATCGAGCCGCTGCCGGTGACCGTCATCGCCGAGTTGCTCGGCATCCCGGAGGCCGATCGCGCCCTGCTGCGCCCGTGGTCGTCCGAGATCTGCCTGATGTACGAGTTGAACCCGTCCGAGGACTATGCGCGTCGCGCGGTGCGGGCGAGTGTGGAGTTCGGCGACTACCTGCGTGAGCTTGCGCGGGTGCGGCGCGCGCAACCGGGCGACGATCTCATCAGCGCGCTGACGCAGGTCGTCGATGCCGGCGAGCGGCTCACCGAGGACGAACTGGTGGGAACCTGCGTGCTGTTGCTCAACGCCGGCCACGAGGCAAGCGTGAACGGGGCGGGAAATGGCTGGTGGGCGTTGTTCCGTCATCCCGGTCAGCTGTCGCGGCTGCGCGCGGATCACTCACTGGTCCCGCGGGCGGTCGAGGAACTGCTGCGCTTCGATTCACCGCTGCACCTGTTCGAGCGCTGGGTGCTCGAGGACTCCGAGATCTGTGGCGTGCAGGTTCCGAAGGGCGCGGAGCTGGGGTTGCTGTTTGGTTCGGCGAATCGCGACCCGGTGGTGTTCGATGCGCCCGACATGCTGGATCTCGCCCGTGATCCCAATCCGCACGTGAGTTTCGGCGCCGGCATCCATTTCTGTCTCGGCGCGCCGCTCGCGCGGCTCGAGTTGCAGGTCGCGTTCGAGACGATGCTGCGCCGCATGCCACGACTCGAACTGACCGCCGAGCCTGAGTGGAAGCCCACCTACATCCTGCGCGGGCTGCGCGAACTGCGGGTGCGTGCCTGATTCGGCCGGGGCGTGCGCGAGGTCGAAGCCGAGATCGCGCGGAGAGGTTGCATTTGCCCGCGGGAGGATTACGTTTCCTTTGTTCCGTGCTTCGCGACAGAGTGCCAGTCGGTCCGCGCTGCGCGCACGGAATGGATCGGGAATGTCCCACACGACTGACGTGAGGAATGTCGCCATGAAGAAAGCGATTGCCTGCTGCGTGGCTGCCGCGGCGCTGTTGTGCCTGAGCTCCGGAACATCAACTGTGCGTGTTTCGGTCCATCGTGAACACCCGTTTCGGTCCATCGTGAACAGTCATTTCGGGATCGTGAACACCCAAAACGGCATCGTGAACAGCCGTTTCGGCATCGTGAACACCTAGATCGGTGATCGTGAACAGGCCACGCTGCCCCTGATGGGGTGGGTGTCTGGGAGAGAAGCGGCGCTGGGAGGTCCAGTCGTCTATCCGCCCCCATGGAGGGGGTGGGATGGCGACCGAGCGACTGACCATGCGCAAGATCCGCGAAATACTTCGGCACAAGTGGGCCCTGGGCCGCAGCCACCGCGATGTGGCGGCGAGCCTGTCGGTGAGCATCGGCGCCGTCTCGGCCGCCGAGCAGCGTGCGCGACGTGCCGGGCTCGACTGGGGCACCGTCGAGGGGCTGAGCGACGAAGCGCTGGAGCTCGCCTTCTACGGCGTGCTGGCAAGCGATCGTCACCGGTCGCTGCCCGACCCTGCGACGTTGCACGCCGAACTGAAGCGCAAGGGCGTCACGCTGCAGTTGCTTCACCTCGAGTATCGCGAGCGGCACGCCGACGGCTACGGGTACACGCAGTTCTGCGATCACTACCGGCGCTGGTGCCAGGATCGCCGGCTGTCGATGCGGCAGGTCCATCACGCGGGCGAGAAACTGTTCGTCGACTACGCGGGCAAGAAACCCGAGATCGTCGATCCCGCAACGGGCGAGGTTCGCGAAGTCGAGTTGTTTGTCGCCGTGCTCGGCGCTTCGAACTACACGTTCGCAGAAGCCACGCACACCCAGCAGATCGTCGACTGGATCCAGAGCCACGTTCACGCGCTGGAGTACGTGGGCGGCGTGACCCACGCCATCGTGCCTGACCAGCTGAAGACCGGCATCACCGGCGCGTGCCGCTACGAGCCCGAGATCCAGCGCAGCTACGAAGAGCTGGCGCTGCACTACGGCACCGTGATCCTGCCCGCGCGCCCGGCCTCACCGCGCGACAAGGCCAAGGTCGAAGTTGCCGTACAGATCGCCGAGCGATGGATCCTCGCGCGCCTGCGCAACGAGACCTTCTTCTCGCTGGCCGAGCTCAACCTCAGGATCCGCGAGTTGCTGGAGGAACTCAACGGCCGCGTCATGCGCCACTATCGCGCCAGTCGCCGCACGCTGTTCGAGCAACTCGACCAGCCCGCACTGAAGCCCCTGCCCGCCACGCGCTACGAGCACGCGCTGTGGAAGTTCGTGCGCGCCGGCATCGACTATCACGTCGAACTCGCCGGCCACTACTACAGCGTGCCGTTCACGCTGCGCGGGCAACGGCTCGAGTTGCGGCACACCGCGACCACCGTCGAGGTCTTGCACAAAGGCCAGCGTGTTGCCTCGCATGTGCGAAGCGTCACGCGCGGCCGTCACACGACAGTGACCGCGCACATGCCGAAGAGCCATCAGGCGCACCTCGAGTGGTCGCCCGATCGCATCGTGCGTTGGGCCCAGAGCATCGGCCCGCAGACGCGCACGCTGGTCGAGGCAATCCTCGCCGATCGCCCGCATCCCGAGCAGGGCTACCGCTCCTGTCTCGGCATCCTCCGCTTGGGCAAACGCTACGGCGAACCCCGCCTCGAGGCTGCGTGCACGCGTGCCGTCGCCGTGCGCGCGCGTTCCTACCGTCACGTCGAATCAATCTTGAAGCATGGACTCGACCGGGTGCCCGCCCCGGACGCGAGCCCGCGAGGCGCCGTCGCCGTCTCGCACGTCAACCTGCGCGGCCGCGACTACTACCGTTAACGGAGGAACCCCGATGCTCAACAGCCCCACCCACGACAAGCTCTCGTCCCTGCGTCTGCACGAAATGTCCCACGCATGGCAGGAGCAGCAGCGCATCGCTGATCACGATGCCCTTACGTTCGATGAACGCTTCGGCCTGCTCGTCGATGCGCAGTGGCTCGCGCGCGAGAACCGTCGCCTGCAACGCTCACTCAAGGTGGCCCGGCTCCGCCTCACCCAAGCGTGCCTTGAAGCGATCGAGCATCGGCCGCAGCGTCCGCTCGACAAAGCGCAACTCCGCCAGCTCGCCACCGGCCGTTGGATCGCCGAGCACCACAACGTCGTCATCACCGGCCCCACCGGCACGGGCAAGACGTTCATCGGATGCGCCCTCGGGCACCAGGCGTGCCGCACCGGGCACCGTGTGCTCTATCGGCGTGTGCCGCGGCTGTTCGAGGAGCTCACGCTCGCGCACGCCGACGGCAGCTACACGCGCCTGCTTGCACGGTTCGCTCGCGCCGATGTCCTCGTGCTCGACGACTGGGGGCTGGCACCGCTGAGCGACGCGGATCGTCGCGACATGCTCGAGATCGTCGAGGACCGCTACGGCCTGCGCTCCACGATCCTCACCAGCCAGCTGCCCGTGGAGCACTGGCACGATCATCTGGGAGAGGCTACGGTCGCCGATGCGATCTGTGATCGGCTGCTCCACAACGCTCACCGCATCGTCCTGACGGGACCGTCCTGGAGAAAGGAGAACGTTCAGCTCGACGCCTGAACCCCCGGCGTCGCTTCGCTCCGTTCACGATGCCCGAAACGGGTGTTCACGATCCCGAAACAGCTGTTCACGATGACCGAAATGCGCAAACTGCCGGTGGCGCCCCGCGCACTCACGATGGCCTGTTTCTCCGGCTCGCCGTGGGCGGTGGTCACGCCGGATCCAAGATCGATGTGCCCGACACTCCCGCGACGCCCGGCGGGGCAACCATCGATCTCTCGGGTACAGCGGGTGATGTGGACTTTGCGCTGGGTGGCATGGTCCAGCCGAACCTCGCAATTCACGGCACCATTTTCGGCTGGTCGGTGAGTGACCCCGACGCGGACATCCGGATCGGCGCCCAGTCCGGCAGCGGGACTCTGAACGGCACGGCCA
>JANLOX010000235.1:0-5402 GCA_031366795.1 Candidatus Eiseniibacteriota bacterium
GATCGCGGCCAGGATACCGATGATGACGACGACGATCATGAGCTCGATCAGCGTAAAGCCCTTCTGAGACTTGAACATGTTGCTCCTCCTGCGGGTGTGTTGCCGTGTCGAGGGGTCCCGAACGCTGCTCGCCCCTTTCGTAACGAACCATTTGCATCCGACGTGCCATTCACAGCCCGCCAGGCCGCTGTAGCGTAAACTTCACTACGACAGCGCGTTGCGTCGCTGGGTGATTCCACCCTCCGAATTCCGGGTCCCGGAGGGCCGTGCAAAACTCATCCAATCCGCGTTCCGCCGTGCGAATCCCAGCGCGCCTCAGCACCGTGCCGCAGATCGCAACGTCTCTAGGCGGCGTTCGCCGGCGAATCCATGATGTCGTCTTCGCCGTTTCGCTCGCCGCCCGGGCGCTCGACGCCGTACGCGATCAGCTTGCGGTACAGGGTCGATGCGTTGATCCCGAGCACTTCGCTCGCCCGCTTCTTCTGCCAGCGGGTGTGGTTCAACACCTTGAGGATGTATTCCTTCTCGAGTTCCTCGAGCGTCAGCGTCGGCGAATCGATCACCAGGCTGCCGCGATGGCTCTCGCCAAAGCGGATCACGTCCGGCATGCCGTCCGGCCCGATCGTGCCGCCCTCATCGAGGATCGTGGCGCGCTCCAGCACGTTCTCGAGCTCACGCACGTTGCCCGGCCAGTCATATTTCATCAGCAACTCGAGCGCTTCCTTGTTGACCGTCTTCGGCGAGTTGCCGTTGGCGTTGTGGCGCTTGAGGAAGTGGTCGACCATCAACGGGATGTCGTCGCGACGGTGACGCAGCGGCGGCAGCTTGATGGGGATGACGTTGAGGCGGTAGAACAGGTCGGCACGGAAACGGCCCTCGGCCACCTCGCGCTCCAAGTCGGCGTTGGTCGCGGCGACCAGGCGGCAGTCGATCTTGATGGTCTGCGTGCCGCCCACCGGGATGATCTCGCGCTCCTGCAGCGCGCGCAGCAGCTTGACCTGCGTGGCCAGCGGCGTCTCGCCGACTTCGTCGAGGAAGAACGTGCCGCCCTCGGCCACCTGCAGCAGTCCCTGCGAATCCCGCACCGCGCCGGTGAACGAGCCCTTCACGTGACCGAACAGGTTGCTCTCGAGCAGGTCGCGCGGAATGGCGCCGCAATTGATGCTGACGAACGGCCCCGAGGCGCGGCGGCTGCTGTAGTGGATCTCGCGGGCGATCAGTTCCTTGCCCGTGCCGCTTTCGCCCTGGATCATGATGGTCGCTTCGCTGTCGGCGACCTTCTCGACCATCTTGAACACGCGCAGCATCTCGTCCGAGGAGCCGATGATCGTCTTCTCGTCGTGCCCCTTGCGCAGCTCGCGCTTCAGGTACTGGTTCTCGACCCGCACCTTGCGCATCTGGATGGCGTTGCTGACGACCAGCTTGATCTCGTCGTTCTTGGCGTTCTTGATCAAGTACTGGAACGCGCCCATATTGACCGCATCGATGGCCGTCTGCTGCGAGGCGTAGGCGGTCATGATGACAACCGGCAGGCTGGGATCGTGCTTCTTGATGCCCTGCAACAGCTGGATACCATCCATCCCGGGCATGCGGATGTCGGTGATCACGACATCGAAGGCTTCCGCCTTGACCTTGTCCAGGGCATCGCGGCCGTTCTGCACCGTCGAGACCTGATAGCCTTCCTTACGGAGCACGATGGCCAGGAATTGCGCCATGCTCTGCTCATCGTCCACGACCAGGATCTTTTCTGCTGGCATTGTCAGTCCCTCGCTCCGCCATCGGCGGCTGCGTCTATGCGGCTCGCGCGAACACGGCCTCGTCGACGGGCAATCCCACACGCACGGTTGTTCCGCGACCCAGGGCACTCTCGAGCGTGAGCGTTCCCCCGTGCCGTTCGACAATCCGCGACGCGATGGTCAGGCCCAGCCCAGTGCCACCTTGCTTCGTTGTGTAAAAGGGCTGGCCGACCTGGGGCAGGTCCGCTGCCTCAATGCCGGAGCCCGTATCCTCGAACTCGATGAACACCCGGCCGTCGTCCACCCTCCGCTGGCGCACGCTCAGCCGTCCCCCCTCCGCCATCGCTTCAAACGCGTTGGCGGCGAGGTTCAACCACACCTGCCGCAGTTGTTCGCGATCACCCCTCACGCTGGCCTCGCAAACCCCTGCCTGAATAGACACCGTGACGCCTTCGGACCGCCGGGGATGATGGCTCAGCAATTCCCCGAGGTCGGCCAGCTCTTCATCGACCGACAGCGTCTCCAACGCGAGCTCGCGTTCACGCGAGTAGTTCAACAGGTCGGTGACGAAACGGTTGAGCCGGCCGCACTCGCGGCTCACCAGTTCCATCAACACCGCGTTCTCACCTTCGAGGTTCAGCTCGCGTTGCAGGCACTCGACGGATCCGCTGATCGGGTTGAGGCCGTTGCGCAGCTCGTGCGCGATGCGCGCCGACAGGGCGCCGATCTCGGCCAGCGTTTCGTTGTGCCGGGCGCGCCGTTCCATCTCGCGTACTTCCGAGAGATCCTGGAACACCGCTACGAGCCCCGTGAAGCGGCCCTCGTGCATCAGCAGGTTTGTGGACAGCCCGATCGGCAAGCGCCGGCCGGAGAGGCTGGTCATCTCGAGCTCGGCGCGCGCGCGCGGGTTGCGCGACTCCAGCGTGGCGAGCACGAGATCCTTGAGCGCCGACAGCCGCTCGGGGAATGCCGCAGCGACGCTCTGGCCGCGGCATTCGAGCGAACGCACGCCGAGCACCTGCTCCGCGGCGGGATTCAGGTAGCTGACACGGCCATGCGCATCCACCGACAGGACGCCCGTCGTCAGGTGTCGCAGCACCGTGTCGTTGTCGACGCGGACGCGATCCAATTCGCGCGCAGTGCGTTCGAGATCGGCGCGCGTCAGGTGGACGCGGTCGCCGAGCATTCCGGCGAGCACGCCCAGCACGCCGAGATAGGCGATGGTCGCGAACAGCGGCGTCGCGGCCTCGGCGCCGGCGGTCGCGAGCGGGATCGTGAGCTGGCTGGTCGCCCAGGGCAGCGTGAGGAAGCCGAGTGCGGCGCCCGCGGCGGTCAGCATGCCGCCGGGTACCCGCCCGAGCAACCCACCGGTGACGACGATCACGCCAAAGAACAAGGTGAACTGGCTGCCCCTGCCCCCGCTCACCGCCGCAAGCACGGTGACGAGTGCGAGGTCTCCCAGCAACTGCAGCGCGGTCTGCAACGCCAGTCCGCGCTGGAACCGCACGGCCAGTTGGTAGAGCGCCGACAGCACACCCACTGCAGCCAATGCGCCGACCAGCACCTTCCACGCGGTGCTGCTGGCGCCGGGCGCCAGCAGCAATCCGACCGGAAGTGCCAGAACCGTCACGATCAATCGCGCCCGGATCAGCGTCCGGAGTCCGCTCCACGCATCGGGTGCGTGGGGCGCCGCACGATCGTGCACGGCTTCTGTCGGCGCCTCGCACATTACTTGGCCCCACCTGCGACGACCGTGATGAGTTTGAACATCGGCAGGTACATCGCGACGACCATGCCACCGACGATGCCGCCCATGACGACGATCATCACCGGCTCGATGATCGAGGTCAGCGTATCGACGGCGGTGTCGACTTCCGCCTCGTAGAACACGGCGATCTTCGTGAGCATTTCGTCGAGCGCGCCCGTCTGTTCGCCGACCGAGATCATCTGCACCACCATCGGCGGGAACACGCCGGAGGCCTTGAGCGGTGCTGCCACCGTCTCGCCTTCGCGGATCGAGGCGCGCGCCGTCATGATCGCTTCCGCGATGACCTTGTTGCCGGCGGTGCGCGCGGTGATTTCCAGGCCTGTCAGAATCGGCACGCCCGAGGCGATCAGCGTGCCCAGGGTGCGCGTGAACCGGGCCACCGCACCCTTCAGCATGACGTCGCCGAGGGCCGGGATACGCAGGGTGATAGCGTCGATCTGGCGATGCCCGTTTTCCGTCGCGTAGTAGCGTTTAAAGGCAACGGCGCCACCGATCATGGCGACCAACCCGACCCACCAGTAATGCTGCAGGATATCGGAGAGCCAGAGCACGATCTTCGTCGGCAACGGCAGCTCGCCGCCGAAGTCGGTGAACATCTTGGCGAACGTCGGAATGATGAACAGCAGCATGAACACCGTCGCACCCATGGCAACGGTGAGCACGACGGCCGGATAGACCATGGCGCTCTGGACCTTGCGCTTGAGGGCGTCCGCTTTTTCGACGTAGGTCGCCAAACGCATCAGGATTTCATCGAGCACACCACCCGCCTCGCCGGCCGCGACCATGTTACAGAACAGGTCGTCGAACACATGACGATGACGCCCCAGGGCGTCGGACAACGTGGCACCCGACTCGACCTCATGCGTCACTTCCTGGATCAGCCGGCCGAATGACGGCTTGCTCGCCTGCTTCGCGAGAATGTCGAGGCACTGCACCAGCGGCAGACCGGCCGAGATCATCGTGGCGAACTGCCGCGTGAAGATGGCCAGTTCCTTGGTGCTGATGGATCCGGGCGCGCCGCCGAGCTGCGGCATTTTGAATCCGGATCCCTTAGCCTTGATCGAAGTGACGAAGACGCGCTTCTTGCGCAGCATCTCCATCGCTTCTTCGGAACGCGCGACGTCGATTTCACCCGACTGGGATTCACCAGCGAGGGTTCGACCCTTCCAGACATAGATCGGCATGCTCGAAATCTCCTATGCGGCTCGGGCCGTGACCTTGCGGAGCATCGATTCGAGCTCCAACGGGTCCGTCGAGTGTTCCATGGCGTGCTCCGCGGTCAGGCTGCGATCCTGGATGCACTGGAGCAGCGCCTGATTCATCGTCTGGTTTCCATGCTTCTGTCCTGCTTGCATGAGGCTGTAAATCTGGTGGGTTTTGCCCTCGCGGATGACCGCGCGGATCGCGGGTGTGACGACCAGCACTTCGGTCGCCATCACGCGGCCGGGCCCATGGCTCTTGGGGATCAACTGCTGCGTCAGCACACCGACGAGCGAGAAGGCGATCTGGACCTGCACCTGCCGCTGCTGCTCGGGCGGGAACACGTCCACGATGCGGCTGACCGCTTCGTAGCTGGAGTTGGTGTGCAGCGTGGCGAACACCAAGTGCGCGGTGTCGGCGATGCTGAGGGCGGTCTCGATGGTTTCGAGATCGCGCATTTCGCCGACCAGCACGACGTCGGGATCCTGGCGCAACACATACTTGAGCGCGCTCGCGAATGAATTCGTGTCCGCACCCACCTCGCGCTGGTTGACGACACACTTGCGGTGGTGGTGCATGTACTCGATCGGATCTTCGATCGTCATGATGTGTCCCTGGCGAGTGGCATTGATGTGATCGATCATCGCCGCCAGCGTCGTGGACTTGCCGCTACCCGTCGGTCCGCACACCAGCACCAG
>JANLOX010000292.1:0-1981 GCA_031366795.1 Candidatus Eiseniibacteriota bacterium
GTGAAACTGATCTTCGCTGACGATGCATGGGACGACTACGTCTATTGGCAAAAGCAAGACAAGCGCATGGTTGAGAGAATCAATAAGCTGATACGCGAGACACAACGAGAGCCTTTCGCAGGAATGGGTAAGCCTGAGCCCTTGAAACATGCACTTTCGGGCTACTGGTCACGTCGAATAAATGATGAGCATCGAATGGTCTATCGCGTAGAGGGGGATGCGCTCATGATCGCGCAGTTGTGTTTCCACTACTGAGACGCTGAACGCTCCACCGCTCAGCCACAAACGGAGCGCTCGGGGGGAATATAAGTGGGCAAGGGATTGGGAATATCTCCGGGAAGACTTATGCGAAATTAAGACTCCCGACCCCTTTTTTCCTCCTCGAGTTCGCATGTCGCCAAGAAAGCGTTAACGTCAAAAACAACACCGGATGCTCGAAGGACGTAGTTCATAAGCGCTTAACGTGCAGTTGAGAGGCGCCGGAGCGCGGAGGCGTCCGCTCGATTGGCTGGTTAGGCCGCATGCCTATTATTTCTTTCTACATGCCTTTATTCTGGCCCAGACATCTGGTGTACTGCTTTCATATATTCCGCACAGGAGATGCCTAAGAGCAGAGTTATCAGACGCTTCCCGTTCAATTTCTTGAATGATCTCCTCACCACAATAATGTACGAGATCTTCAAGCGGCCCGGCGGCAAGGATGGCCAATATATCTTCCGGTGGATTCATTGCTAGTGCACGCAATATGGCTCGAAAGCAATCGTGTGCTGGCGCCTCGGAAGTACCCGCTTTCATGAATCTCTCTACGGCCCACCATTGAGGATGGTCGGCGGTAGCCAAAAGATTTGGATCGCTTTGTGCCGCAATGAATGCTTCGGCCCAGGCTTGAACTTCCAAATCGGTCATAATTACCATGCCTAACTATAATTAGACTGATCCGCATAAGATGCAGATCTCTGGGTTTTTGTCTGTATAACAGGCCCTGTAATCTCGTAGTGAAGACCTGTTGGCCCCTTTGCTTTCAAAGGGCTACCGGCCATTAGACCGTTCATCATGGCATCTTATTCGGATCCATATAAGATGCCATCTTTAAATTGATTCAACACCTGTCTGTCGGGCCACGATTGAGGGCACGGATATACATCCTCGCTGTCTTCACGTCTGTGGAACCAGGGAGATCCTCCCCAACGTCTCTTTTCAGGGGAGCGGCCGAGGCTACCCTTTACTGCGCGCATCGAACAGCTCTCATTTTTCCAAATGATCCTTCCAAGCTCGCTCGTATTTCCTCTCTTGGAAGGGCACCCATGTTGGTCCAAGCGCGGCCGTCGAACGAGGCCCTTCTCAGGGCGCGCGTTCCGGGAGCACAGGACCAACGTGGGTGCCCTTCCCATCTTCTGTTGTCATTTTCCCCACTTCACCCCCAAGGGGAGTGGCCGAGGCTGCCCTTCCCTGCGCGCATCGAACGAGCACCGTCTGAGCGTGCGCGTTCTGCGAGCAAGAAGGGCACCTGGCCACTCCCCTCCCATTCTTCCTTTGACAGACCCCCCCCCTCCCGTCTATGATTCCGACGATCTGACTCAACCCTGACCTAGAAAATCTATGTTCTCCAGCCACTATTATTTATTCAAAGGAGTAGGCGTATGAAGCTCGTAATCGGCACTGTTGCGATCGTCTCCGGTGTCTTGTTTGCGCTGTCGATGGCCTCGGCGAATCCATCGCTTCTCCCCAAGCATGAAGGCTACCCGATGAAGAACAGCGGAAGCCCTGTGACAGGCCAACCGACCGCCAATGATCCGGGTCAGTCTGATGCGCGTGGCGAAAGTACGCTGAATAAGTCGGCCGACTCCTTTAAGAGCGCCCAGCAGAATCTCATGAAGACGGACAATGAGCGGATTACCACGGGCCAGGGAGCGAATCAGCTCCCGACTGTGCAGGGGCCTCAGATCAAGATCGCCCCGCCGGTCACCTCGGCGACAAAGAT
>JANLOX010000313.1:0-1520 GCA_031366795.1 Candidatus Eiseniibacteriota bacterium
TTCATCGAGGCGTACGACGGCGGCTCGAGCCAGTAGAGACCCCACACGTACTCCCGCCAGCCGATCAGCTGCCGGATGAATCCCTCTGCGGACGCCAGCGGCACGGCGCCGGCCCGGTAGGCAGCCTCGGCTCTGTCCGCCACCTCTCGCGCAAGCAGCAGGCCGTTGTTGAGGTACGGCGACAGCATCGAGTGGGCGAGGTGGAAGTGGTCCGTGACCATTGCATCTTCGTGGGGGCCAAAGAGGGGCAGCGCGTGGTCGATGAAGTGGTCGAGGCGTCGCAGGGCACCTGCCCTGCTCGTGGCCCAGAGACCGGTCGGTGGGCTACCGGTGCAGTTCGGCGGCAGGCCTGCGACGACGTCGTGGTCGAGCGTGTCGAGCGGTTCGGTGAGGGCGCTGCGCCAGAGGTAGGGGCCTCTGCGGGGAGGGGGCTGGCGATTCTCCTCGTCGAAGTTCCAGCGGCCCCCTTCCGGTTCGCCGTCGTCCATGAGGTAGTCGAGCCGGACTCGCTGCCGCCGGTAGAAGTCTTCCAGCCGAAGGTGTTTCCTCGACCTCGCCCACGTCGCGAAGTCGTCGTAGTGGCAGAGGAACTGGTTCGACCGAACGAGCACGACGTCCTCGCGGAGGGCCAGGCTACGGGCTCGATGGCTGTTCGGCTCGGTGGCAACGATCCTGCTCGGGCGGAACTCGGCACGGTGGTCGGCGAGTCCCTCTGCGAAGGTCGCCGTCTGCCGATAGTCGACCTCGAAGCCCGACGCCGCCACCTCCGACGCAAAGCGGCGCATCGAGGTGATGAGGAAGTGGGCCCGCTGCACATGCCAGGGGGCAGCCGTCAGCTTCGACGCCGATTCGATCATGAGCACCCGCGCGGAACCAGGGCGCACCGTCGCGAGAGCTCCGATCTGGAGGCTGAGCTGATCTCCGAAGACCCAGACGGTGTCCACCCTCAGCTCCTGCCGGACGGGCCGGACGCACCGAGCACCGAGGTCGGTGCCACTGCCTCCAATGGCTGGATCGGCAATCCAGCGTCTGCCGGAACAGGCGCCGCAACATTCATGACATGGAGCATCGTCGATTCCAGCATCGCATCTGGCGCGGCGGGGCGGGTGTCGCACCAGCCCTTGCACCGGCGGTCTCGATCGTGCGGGACCCGCGGTTGGCCGGCATCCTCGGCCGCTCGATGCAACTCGTTGCGCGGGCTGCCCCGGACGAGGTGTGCCCGACGCCCGACGCGCCTGGTTCCTCTTTCCGGCGGGTGCGCTGACGCTCTCGGTCCTCTCGCTGGTCAGTGCGATCGAAGTAGGAAGGGAGCATCATGAGCGCAACAGAGATCCAGCCGGAGGCCACCACCTGGCCCGAGTTCGCCGAAGGACTGTACGGATTCCTGACGGGTCGCGGCGCGACGATCGAGTACGACCTCGACCAGCTCGAGATTCTGGTACCGCGGCACGCAGCCGACAACTCGCCCGGGGCGAAGTGACAGCTGAAAGGAACGATCCGGATTCGCATCTCCGAGAAGG
>JANLOX010000329.1:0-27018 GCA_031366795.1 Candidatus Eiseniibacteriota bacterium
GGCCCCGGCCCCAAGCGACTTCAGGTTGATTTGGACGTTGAGCAAAGCGCCCTCCGCTCCTGCTGCGGCTAATAACCCAGCCACTCCGGCGTCGCTGGCAGCATTGGAGTTACCCAGCCTCACGGCGGTCCCGGCCAGCTCGATCACCGCCAGGCAGGCCTCGGCGGTCTCCAGGGGGACCCGGGTCGCCTCGAGATCAGCCTTCACCTGGGCCGCATCGCGCGCTGCCGTCTCTTCCGCCGTCGAGGCCGGCAGCTTGCGGGCACGCAGGACCGCTTCGAATGCCTCGCTGTCACGCCGCGCCAGCGCCAGCAACCGCCCGCGCAACTCATCGGCATCGTGCTTGAGCTGGCGCATCGTGTCCTCGGCCGCTGCGTATTTCTTGCGGCCGATCGTCAGGTTGGCGACCATCGTCGCGAGACACGCCGCGAGTGCGCCCGTAAAGGCAGCGACCGTGCCACCGCCCGGCGTCGGCGTCGCGGCGGCGACCGAATCGAAGAACGTCGCGATCGGCACCGCTTCGCTGACCGGTGGGCGGCGCAAGCGCAATTCGAGCACCTGGTCGCGGCGAAAGTTCTCGAGCTGCAGCGAGTGTTCGGCGGCATCGAGCATCGCCGACTGCGGGATCAGCCCCACCACCTCACAGCCCGCCACCGCGGCACCATGCCGCGCCGCTTCGGCGCGCACCAGGTGGAGCACCCGGTGGATCGGCGTGGCCTCAGTGTTGACGAGATTCATGCTGACCTGGGCGCGGCGGCCCTCCTCGATCGAGAACCCGAGGGCGCGCACATTCTTGAGCCCCCCTGATTGCTCGCGGACCGTGGCCGCCACCGCCTTCGCCACGCGCACATCACGGGTATTCAGGTTAGCGTTGAAGGCCACGAGGAAGCGCCTTGCCCCTACAGCAGTTGCGCCGGCCGTGGCGTGGATCTTCAAGGGCCCGAAGTCGGGCGCCCGGTCGGCATCGCGGCCGATCGCCTCGCGCAATCCCTCGAACTGCCCACGGCGCACATCGGCGAGACTGACGCGGTTGGGACGCGATGCAGCGGCCTCGTAGAGGAACACCGGGATGCCCAACTCCTCCCCGATGCGCTTGCCACAGCGGCGAGCCAGCTCCGCGCAGTCCTCGAGGGTGACGCCCTCGACCGGCACGAACGGGATCACATCCGTGGCGCCCATGCGCGGATGCTGGCCGCTGTGCTGCGTGAGGTCGATACGGTCGCGCGCGCAGTGGGCCGCGAGCACGGCGGCTTCAATCACCGCGTCGGG
Organism: Candidatus Eiseniibacteriota bacterium; assembly: GCA_031366795.1. Classification (GTDB taxonomy): domain Bacteria; phylum Eisenbacteria; class RBG-16-71-46; order RBG-16-71-46; family RBG-16-71-46; genus JANLWK01. The sequence goes on from JANLOX010000329.1 coordinate 1,270, forward strand.
TTCGCCGGCGAACGTCACCACCGAGCGGTTGTGATCCGCGTCCATCTCGGCGTCGAGGAACACCACGCCCGTGACGCCGGAGAACGACTGCACGATGGCGTCGAGGACTTCACGGCGACGCCCCTCCGAAAAATTCGGCACGCACTCAACGATGCTGTTCATCGACGGCGGGTCTCCCAAGTTGTGGCGCTAAGACAGCGGTATGCGGGGCAGCGATGCCCTACGGCCACACTCGCCGCTCAACGATCGGCAATGCCAGATCCGCGCCGCGCATGAACACGCAGTCGGGGCGCACGGCCGGCATCCAGTACGGCAACTCTTCGAGGGTTTCGCATTCCCAGATGACGGCATCGCCGCAGGCGCCGGGATTCAGGTGGCCGACTTCCGCTTCCACTCCGAGCGCCTTGGCGGCATTCCAGGTGATGGCCAGTAGCACTTCCTCGGCCGTGAAGCGGCACAGCCGCGCCGCGAGCGCACCACATTCGAGCAGCGACTGCGCCGGTGATGAGCCGGGGTTGAAGTCGGTGGCGATGGCGAAGCGCGCCCCGGTCCTGCGTATCATCGTGGCATCGGGCAGCGTCTGGCCCAGCGTCAAGGCCGCTGCCGGCAGCAGCACGCCGACGGTGCCCGCGCGGGCGAGCGCCCGCCAGTCATCCTCGGTGGCGGACTCGAGATGGTCCGCCGACAGCGCACCGAGTTCGGCGGCGAGCTGCGCTCCGCCGGTGCGCCCCAGTTGCTCGGCGTGCAGCTTGATCCCGAAGCCAAGCGCCTTGGCGCGCAGCAGCAAGCGGCGGCACTCCTCAACCGAAAAGGCGACATCATCACAGAATGCGTCCACCGCGGTGGCCAGCTCGCGCTGGCGGATCAACGGCAGCACCGAATCGCACAGCTCGTCGATCAGCGTCGACCTGCGGTCGCGGTATTCCTCGGGGCACGCATGCAACAACAACGCGGTCGGGTGCACGCGCACCGGCACGCGCTGGCGGGCGCCGCGCACCAGTTCGAGCAGGCGCACCTCCGCGGACGGTGTCAGCCCGTAGCCGCTCTTGACCTCGACCGTAGTGCAGCCACTCGCCCGCCAGCGCTCGATGCGGTTCGCCAGCGTTTTCTCAAGCGTGTCGGAGTTTTCATTGCGCGTCGCCTCCACCGTCGAGCGGATACCGCCACCTTGCGCCGCGATGTCGGCGTAGCTCTCGCCCGCCAGCCGCCGCGCGAATTCGAGCGCGCGGTGCCCCGCGAACAGCATGTGGGTGTGGCAGTCGACGAGCCCCGGGGTCACCAACCGCCCGTGGGCATTGAGCGGTCGCGCATCGGGATGACGCCGCGTCAATTCCCCGACGGGGCCCACTTCGAGCACGCGGCCGTCCTGGAACACAACGGCGCCCTTGGGCACGCGAATGATCCGCTCGCCTGATGGGTCAGACGTCACGACCTCGGAGGTGTTGTGCAGCAGCAGGTAGGCAGCACGGCCCGCCATGGGACGGTCGAAGTCTCGCTGGGCGCCTGCGCTCATGAGGCTCGCCTCCCGGTCACATCGTCACCCCGGGCAGTTTCATGTGGGTCCGCCGCGCGTGTTCGATGGCTTCCGGGTAGCCGGCATCGGCGTGACGCATGACACCCGTTCCCGGGTCGTTCGTCAGCACGCGCTCGAGCCGCGCATCCGCATCGGCGCTGCCGTCGCACACGACGACCATGCCGGAGTGAATCGAATTGCCGATCCCCACGCCCCCGCCATGATGCACGCTGACCCACGAGGCGCCCGAAGCGACATTGAGCAGTGCATTCAACACGGGCCAGTCCGCGACCGCATCGCTGCCATCGCGCATCGCTTCGGTCTCGCGGAAGGGGGAAGCCACCGAGCCCGTGTCGAGATGGTCGCGGCCGATCACGATCGGCGCGCTCACGGCGCCTTCGCGCACCATGCGGTTGAGCCTGAGCCCCAGTCGCGCGCGCTCGCCATAGCCGAGCCAGCAGATGCGCGCCGGCAGACCCTGGAACTGCACGTGCTTCTGCGCCAGCGGAATCCAGCGATGCAAGCGCGCGTCGTCGGGGAACTCTTCGAGGGCAGCGCGATCCGTTGCGAGAATATCATTCGGCTCACCCGAGAGCGCGGCCCAGCGGAATGGCCCCTTGCCGACGCAGAACAACGGCCGGATGTAGGCGGGCACGAATCCCGGGTAGCTGAACGCGCGCTCGTGTGTCAGCCCGCCCTTCTCGGCCTCGCCGCGCAGGTTGTTGCCATAGTCGAACACCACGGCCCCGCGCTCTTTCATGGTGAGCAGCGCTTCGACATGGCGGCGCATCGAGTCGCGCGAGCGGCGCACGTAGTCGATCGGCTGGCTCGAACGCAACGCAGCCGCTGCCGCGAGCGTCAGCCCCGAGGGCACGTAGCCATGCAATGGATCGTGCGCCGAGGTCTGGTCCGTGGCGATGTCCGGCGTGATGTTCTGCTCGACGAGCCACGGCAGTACCTCCGCCGCGTTGCCCACGAGCCCGACGCTAAGCGGCGCGCGGGCCGCACACGCCTCGCGCACCCACGTGAGCGCCTGCTCGCGAGAGTGCGTCATGCGGTCGCAGTAGCCGGTCTCGACCCGGCGCTGTGCGCGCGATTCGTCGACTTCGACGGCGAGGCACACGCCGCCGTTCATGGTAACCGACAACGTCTGCGCCCCGCCCATGCCACCCAGTCCCGCGGTCAGTACCCAGCGCCCTGCGAGCGAGCCATTGAAATGGCATTCCGCGGCTTCGGCGAAGGTCTCGAACGTCCCCTGCACGATGCCCTGCGAGCCGATGTAGATCCACGAGCCGGCCGTCATCTGGCCGTACATCATCAAGCCCTGGGCCTCGAGCTCCCAGAAGTGTTCCCACGTCGCCCACTTGGGCACCAGCAACGAGTTGGCGATCAACACGCGCGGGGCACCCGGGTGGGTGCGGAATATGCCCACCGGCTTGCCCGACTGGATCAGCAGCGTCTCGTCGTGCTCGAGTCCCCGCAGGGAGGACACGATGGCCTCGAAGGCATCCCACGAGCGCGCCGCGCGGCCCGTGCCGCCATACACGATCAGCTCATCGGGGCGCTCGGCAACTTCGGGATCGAGGTTGTTCATCAACATGCGCAGCGCTGCTTCCTGCACCCAGCCCTTGCAGGACAGCTCGTTGCCCCGCGGCGCGCGCACGCGCCTCGCGGTGGCGGGGGCCGTCATGGCGTCAACACTTCTTCGAACAACCTGCCCGGTTCCGCTGAGAGCACCCAGCGCGCCAGCAATTCGCACGCCTCCGTCAACGGCCTGTCCCCCTCCGGCGTGGGCACGCGGCGACGCACTTCGGCGTACAACTGCTCCGAGCCCATGCCCGCCGTCAACGGCCGGCGGAACTCAAGGCCGCGACAGGCACACATCAACTCGAGTGCGATGACGCGCGATGCGTTGAGGACGACCTTGCCGGCGTGACGCCCGGCGATCGGCGCCATGCTGACATGGTCCTCGATGCCGGAACCCGTGGGGATCGAATCCACGGTCGCCGGGTGGCACAGCACCTTGTTCTCGGACACGAGTGCGGCGGCGGTGTACTGCGCCATCATGTAACCGGACTCGACGCCGGGATCACCAGCGAGTGCGGCAGGCAGCTCGGACTTCGAGGGATCGAGCAGGCGGTCGATGCGCCGCTCGCTGAGCGAAGCGATCTCGGCCACCGCGATCTTGAGCAGGTCCGCAGCCATGCCGACGGGCTGGGCGTGGAACAGGCCCGCGCTGATGATCTCGTGGGTCGCGGTGAGCACGACCGGGTTGTCGCTGACGCTTTCGATCTCGAGCGTCAACTGGCGGCCCACCCAATCGATCGCGTCCCACGACGCGCCCATCACCTGCGGCACGCAGCGCAGGCTGTAGGCGTCCTGCACCCGTCCGCAATCCGCGTGCGAGGCGACAAGCCCGCTGTCCTGCGCGAAGGCGCTCATGCGGCGTCCCGCTTCGAGCGCGCCGGGATAGGGCCGCAGCGCCAGTACATCGGCGCGCGCCGGATGGAACGAGCCGAGCAACACTTCGGTCGACAAGGCCGCGGCCCCAATGGCCGCATCCCACACGCGGCAGGCATCCGCCCAGGCGAGCACGGCGAGTGCGGTGGACAACTGCGTTCCGTTGACGAGCGCCAGTCCTTCCTTGGCCTCGAGCGTCAGCGACTGGAGCCCCGCCCCGCGCAACGCCAGCCCCGCCGGCATGCGCTGGCTCCCGAGCCACGCCTCGCCCTCACCGATCAACACGAGCGCCAGGTGCGCCAGCGGCGCCAGGTCCCCGGAGGCTCCGACCGAGCCCTCGAGCGGCACGACCGGCGTCACGTCCGCTTCGAGCAGCGCGAGCAGGCCGTCCACGATCTCCGGCCTGCAACCGCTCGCCCCGCGCGCCAGTGAGGCGGCGCGCAGCAGCAACATGAGGCGTGACACGTCACGCGGTGCGGCAGGCCCGACACCCGCGGCATGCGAGCGCAGCAGGTTGAGTTGCAGCGTGCGCACGCGGTCCTGCGGAATGCGCTTGTCCTTCAAGTCACCGAAGCCGGTCGTCACGCCATACACAACCGCATTGTCCGCCAGCGCCTGATCGACCACCGCGCGCGAGGCGCGCATGCGGGCGCGAGCGGCATCACCCAGCACGACACGATGGGATTCCGTTCCAGCTGCCCCACGTGCGACTTCGACGACATCGTCGAGACCGAGTGGACGCTCTCCGAGGATGATCACGCGAGTTCCTCCATCGTTCCTGCTGCTTCGAAAAAGTCCGCGGCATGGTCAGCCAGCGTGCGCGCATCCGCGCAGGCCTTAGGGGCCGCCGGCAGCGCGTTCAAGAATGGCGAACGATACGATGCCGAGACGAGTCGCGGATCACACACCACCAGCACTCCACGATCGGCGGCACGCCGGATCAATCGCCCGACACCCTGCCGGAACCGCAACACCGCTTCGGGTACAGCGTCCGAGCGGAACGGATCGAGCCCCGCTTCCCGCAGCCGCTCGCCCCGCGCTTCCACGCGCGGGTCGTCCGGCACCGAGAACGGCAGCTTGGCCACCACGACGATCTCCAGTTCCGCACCCGGAAAGTCGACACCTTCCCATAGGCTCTGCACGCCGAGCAAGATTGAGCCGCGCTTCATCCGGAAGCGCTCGCTCAGCTGGCTGACCGAGCCGTCCCACTCCTGCGCGAACAGCGGCACTGAGGCATCCAGTTGCGTCATCAGCCGCTCGCGCGCCCGCTTGAGCCGCTCGTGCGCGGTGAACAGCACCAGCTGGCTGCGGCCCGTGCGCTTCGCCAGTGCGGCGACGGCCTCGCTCACCACATCCTCCTCGCGGCCGCTGGCGGTGAACACGAAGCTACGCGTCTGGCGCGGCAGGTCGAACGGCGAAGGTTGCAATGTCGTGTCATACGGAACGCCGTGTTCCTCGCCGAGCCCCAGCCGGCCGGCGGTGAAGCCGAAGTCGCCACCCGTGGTGAGCGTGGCCGAGGTGATAACGACCGAACGCGCCCGCGCCATCAAGCGCCGCGCGTACTCGCCGGCCGAAACGGGGACGCCATGCAGGCGCACGCCGCCGGTGCCTCCGGACGAGCGCCAGTAGACCCACCCCTGGTTCGCAGCCTCGCACAGATCGAGCAGTTCGCCGCGCAGCATCGTCCACTTGGCCGACTGCTGCTCCAGCTCCGCCGAGATCTCAAGCGCCACCGGCCGCGCATCGGGCCCCGCGATACGGTCGGCGTGGCGATGCAATCCGGCGGCGACGAAGGCGCAGTGCGCCAACACCTGCTCGAGCGGGTCGAGATCGGGCCCCAGGATCTGGTGCGCGCCCAAGTAACGTTCGCGGCGTGAATAGGGTTTTGCACTCGCAGCACCCGGCTCAAGACAGGTGAACAACCTGTCTACCGCGGCGCGCACTTCAGGCAGCCGCGACGACAGCGAATCGATGTCCTGGCCCTGTTCGTCACCCTCGGCAACGTTGGCCAACGGGGCGCGCTCGTAGATGCGCGCGCGTCCGAGCAACCCGGACGCCGAGCGCCGCGCCTTACCGCCACCCAGGGCGCGCAACAATTCCTCGAAGCGATGCCGCGACACGTTGCGTTCGAGCTGCGAGATCACCACCTCTTCGAGCCGGTGCCCTTCGTCGATCACCAGCGCATCGAACTCGGGCAGGATGCCGTCCGTCTCCGAGGCGCGCGCCAGCAGCGCGTGGTTGACCACGAGAATCTTCCCCTCGGTCGCCAGACGTCGCGCGCGCACCCACGGGCACTCGCGGCCGCGCCGGCAACTGAGCAGCGTGCAGGCATCGGGATCGGTGGCGACACTGGGGCGCAGACGGCGGAACGCCTCGGCATCGGGCGCCGGGAAGCGATCGAGATCCGCCTCGTCATCGCGCGCCGCCCAGGCACGCAAGGCTTCGAGCACGTCGTGCTCCTCCTCGCCGCGTGGCGTCGCCATGTCCATGGCGCGCGGGCAGAGGTAGTTCTGCTTACCCTTGAGCCGCACGCAGTAGACGGAGATCCCCAGCGTCTGCTGCACCGCGGGCAGGTCCCGCTCGAACAACTGGTCCTGCAGCCCCTTCGTCGCGGTCGCCACCACGATGCGGTGGCCGGAGCGCGCGGCATCGAGGATCGCCGGCAGCAGGTAGGCGAGCGACTTGCCGAGTCCGGTCGGTGCTTCCGCGAGCAGCACGCCACCGCGCTCGATGGTCTCGGCCACGCGCCCGGCGAGCGCGCGCTGGCCGGGGCGGTTCTCGAAGCCCGGCCATGCCGCGGCGAACGGTCCCTCGGGACCCAGCAACGCCAGCACGTCATCGGGCAAAGCGGGGGAACTCGGTAGGTTCATTAGAAGGGTGCCATGACCTGGATGTGGAGCTTGCCGCTCAGGGGCCCGAGACCGGAGGCGACACCATACGTCACGCCGACCCGCCCTGCCGAGGCGGCCAGCGACAACCCGGCTCCGTAGCCGTCGCGATTCAGCAACTGCACGCGGTCGCCCGTGAGCGTAGGCAGGCGCGTGGCGGCGATGGCGTGGTCCCAGAACAGGAATGCGTATTGCCCCCCGGGCACATACGCGCGCCATTCGAGGCGCGTCAGCGCGTAGCGGTCGACACGGAACGCCTCTTCATTGTATCCGCGCAGACTGGCGGCGCCACCGAGGGCGTAGCGCTCGTACAGCCCGAGGATGCGTTCGCTGCCGATGCGTCCTGCCCCATGTGCCTCGAGCGAGAGACCGGTGCGCGCTCCGAGCGGACGCAGCAGGCTCCCTCCCAATTCCGCGGCACTGCTGCGCACGCTGCGCCGCAAACCTCCCACCAACTTCTGGCGGCTGAAGCTCTGGCTCGCCTCGAGCCGCACCCCGAGCCCACGACGTGGCGACAGACGGTCGTCGAAGTGTTCATGCAGCACCGCCAACCGCGTGGTCTGGCTGGCGGCCTCGCGCACGTCCGCGATGTCCTGCACCACGCGTTCGGTCTCGAGGCCCGCCTCGAGATGTTCGTTGCCCGACAGCGCCCATCTTGCCGCGAGCCCCAGCTTCGTGCGGGTGAACAGCGTGTCGTAGGTCTGCGCCTCCAGCGACAAGTCGGCCGCGACCGGGAATCCGAACACCAACGGTTCGTGGTAACGCGCCAGCGACTGGGAGACACCCTTCCCCCGCGACTCCCAACGCACGCGCGCGGCGCGACCGGTACCCGCGAGGTTCTCGAGGTCGACGCGCGCCAATCCCACCACCCCGCCGTCGCCCTGCGAACCGAGCACGCCCTCGAACTGGTTGTAGGGACGCTCCTCCACATTCATGACCACGCGCGCCTGCTTGAAGTCACCCAGCGCTTCCGGGTCCGCCAGGGTCACGCTGCGGAACAACCCGAGTTGCTCGACACGCGCCCGTGCCGCTTCCGCCCGCGACTGCACGTAGGGCCCGCTCAAGTTTCCCGCGGCACGCTCGAGCAGCGAGGGGTTCGTCACGCGGGCACCGATGAATCGCGCGCCCGCGAACGCGATCTGCGGTCCCAGGTCCCCCGTGAGGACCAGCGCGACCCCGGCCGAATCGACATCCCAACCGCTCAGGGACACGCGCGCGTAAGGATGGCCAGACTCCGATGCCGCATCGAGTGCCGCATCCATCGCGACGGCGACGCGTGATGGCGAAGCGATGTCCCCTGCATGCAGCGCCAACGCGCGCGAGATGCTCGCGGAGTCCGCCGCCGAGTAGGCGCGCAACTGGACGCGCGTGAAGCGATGCTCGCGGCCCTCGCGCACCTCGACCTGCAACTGATCGCCCTGCCACCGGGCACTCGCGCGCGCATCGAGGTAACCACTGTCTTGCAGCCGCGCCACCAGGCGCGCGAGCCCCGCGACGAGCCGCGTGGTATCCCCCGGCGCGCGCATCGCCTCGCCCAGCAAGGCGTTGGCCTGGCGCTCCGGCAGGCGCGTGCCGCGCAGGACGAGACTCGCGCCACTGGCGGCGCCCACGAACAGCGCGAGGCACGCCACGCCCGCGAGGCATACGCACATGACGCGGGCCCGCATCACACGGACGCGCCCCAGCGGGTCACGCAGCGCGCGTGTTCGCGTCGCGATGGCGGGCGACGCCTGACCCAACATCCCGAGCGAGCGCATCAAAAGAACGCCCGCAGTTCGGCGCGGCCTGTGACGACCGTGCGCTGTCCCGCGCGCTCGATCACGCCGACGGTGGCACTCGCGGTGCTCGACACCCGCACCCGATAGTCCAGCCGCCCCGAGGCATCCCAGCGCGCGGGCCCCGCGGGGTCGCGCGAAGGCAGTAGCGAGACGGGCGGCGCTCCGCCGATGAACCCGCGGCGCAGGCTCAATTCAGCGTGCCCCTTGGCGCTGATGTCGAAGCCCACGTCGGGGCCTATGCGCAGCGTGCGCGTCCGCTCACGCGCTCCCTGCGCGCGCGACCACACCGCTTCAGCGGCCGCCACGGTCCGCAGGCGCGCGCCCGGCGTCACGATCAGTTGGCTGGTGAGGCTCGATTCCTCGAGCGTCTGGCCGCGCGAGGCGCCGCCACTGACCACCTGGTCCGCCGCCTCGCGCCGCAATGCCCCTTCGAGTTCCGTGGTCACCGCCCTGCCCGGACGCGTGCGCCAGCGCAACGCGGCGCTGCGGCGGTCCAGCGTCTGGGCGAAGTTCTGGAACGCGCGATCCGCGCTGAGCTGCCGCTCGAGCCTGAACCTGAGCGCCATCGCCTTCGCTCCCGGCGCCAGTTCCGTCTCGAATCGCTGCCGCAGCGACGCGCGCGCGAATGCCACATCGTGGAGCACCACGCCGGGAGCAACCCACGGATCCATCACGGCGAGATCCCCGCGACGCCGCGTTTCGCTTTCGAAGTCGAAGCCCGCGCGTGAGCCGCGCCACACCGGGGAGGGCGCGAATTCCCATCCCACGTGGGCGCTCGTTGTCGCACGGCTGATGCGATCGAATTGCGGTGAGACCACGATCACGACCGTGTAGTCGCCCGTGCCGACGAAATTACCGAGCGCGTCGTAGGAACCGGCACCGGTGCCCACGAGCACGACGCGGCGTTCGCGCCGGCTCTCACCGTCACCCGAGATCTCGAGATCCACGTTGCCGCGCAGCCCCGTGCGCTTCTGCTCCGCGCGCAGCCGCAGGCCACCCAACTCGCTGCGCGTGCGCACTGGGGCGGCCAGCGGCTCCAGCGCCCTGTGCTCGAGCCGCACTTCACCGCCCCACGCGGACTGTTCGGGCGAGCGCAGGCTGCCCCGCACGACGCGCGTCTCGCCCTGGTCCGAGAAACCACCGCTCGTCGCGAGGGCATCGCGGCGCAACTCGTAGCCGGCGCTCGCGTGCCAAAGCAGGCCCTCGCTGCTCGCGAGTTCGAGCCCCGCGGATCGCGTGCGCGTGCCCGAAGCGAGCGAGTCGGTGGGTGCGCGGCGCGCATCGGACTCGAGCGTCACCACGGGCTCGACCCACTTCATGCGCAACGCCGTGCGCAGACTCATGCGCTCGCGGCCGCCATCAGGATTGCGCGAGCCGGGATCGCGGCCATGCGCCCACGCGTAAGTGGCGCGCGTGGCGAGGCGTCCATCGCGGCGGTAATTTGCCTCACGCCGGTCCGCATCGAACCCGGAGGGCGTCGTGAGTCGCCCCAACGTGCCACTCAGCTCACCCATCGTCGGCGAGCCGACATAGGCGTCGACACCACCCTCGCGCCGGCGGTCGAGGTCGGCCGCGCGCGCGAGGCCCCATCGTTCGCCTTCGAATGCGTCGCTGAGCCGTTCGAATGGTACGAACCGCCGCTCGACGCCACGGCCGGTCACCACGAGCCCCGCACGACTGAGCCAACCGCCACGGTGCGTGGTCTCAAGACCAATGCGTGCCCGCGCGCCCCCGCCGACATTGTTTCCGTCATCCCGGGGCGAAAAGGTGTTCGCGTCGAATCGGGACACCGCCCCCTCCGCTTCCGCGCTCAAGACGCCGGCGTGTACGCCGCCACCGAGCTGAACCAATTGGTGGCTCTGCGGCAAAGCGAGCGCGCGCCCGAGGCGATAGGCGCCGAGGTTCGGGCCGACGTAGCGATAGGCGGTGCCCGCGGCGACGGGATACGGCGCGTAGTCACCGTTGCCTTCGCCGACATTGGCGAAGGGTACGGTGAAACGTCCCGCGGCGGGGCCTACATAGACGTACGTAAGCACGCCGGGTCCGACGCGCGTCGTATCGTAGTCGCCGCCGGCGGCGGTGACTTCCGGGACGAGGGCGCGCGACGCCGAATCCCCGGCGAAGCTGAGTGCCGCGATGTCCAGGGCGCTCAGCGTGCCGGCCGTCGGCTTGCCGCGGTCATCGGATTCACTGACGAGCCCCGAATACACGAAGGCGTTCGGGCTGCCGATCCGGCCACTCGCCGACACGAGGCGGCGCTGGTATTGACTGGTCGCGCGCTGGAATTGCACCGCGACGCGTGAGCTGGCGGTGATCGAGCGGCGATTGGTGAAGGTGATGCGCCCGGCGTCGTAATCCATCGCATAGTCCGCGCTCTCACCGCGGCTCATGCGTTCGCCGTCGAGCGTGACGATTTCGCTGCCGCGTACGACTGCCGTAGCGAGGTCGAGCCCCTCGAGCGCATAAGGGCCTTGGAACCCCTCGGTGCCGAGGAATTCGATGCGGCGGTACTCGCCCGGCGCACTCGCCGCCGCCAACCGGAACGCTTGCGCGCCGTGCTGGTAGCCGGCGTTGACGCCCTGCAGGTGCCGGCGGACGCGGCCAAACTCGCCCTGCTCGATGGCGACGTCGACATCGCCGAGCTGCACGGTCGTGGTCGCCGACTTGAGCTCGAGCAGCACGCGGTCGAGTGCCTGCAGGTCGCGCGTACTGCCCTCCGCCGAGAGGGGCGTGTTGCGGTCCGACAGCACGCCCGTCAATTCGACGCCGGGCGCCACACTCCCGCTGACCGTCAGGTCGAGCGACTGGCGCAGGAAGGCGTCCTGGTTCGAACCGAAGTCGATCGCCAGCGACTTGCTACCCGAGACCGCGAGGTTGACGCCCGGGACATCGCCGAAGCGGTTGCTCGATACGCCGGGGCGCGGTGAGACGCGCTGCGCTGTGTCCGCGGAGGTGGCGGCGACGGCGCCAGGGGGACGCAGCTCGAGGCGGTAGCGATCGAGCGGTGGCGCATCGATCAGGCCGCACGCGGTGACCCACACGGTGTCGCCGGGCAGCGGGTCGTGCAGCAGCCGCAGTTCTCCGCGCAGGAAGTCGAACACATAGTCGGCGCCCGCGTGCCACGCCACACCGCGCGAGACCACGCGCTCACTCCCCGCGCGCAGGAAGGTGCGTGGCAGCCGGTAGACGAGCGCGTCCTGGCGCATCACCACCGCCATGGTGCCGCACGAAGGGTCCTCGGTGGGGCGTGCGTCCGTGGCCGTCATAGCACCCGCGATCGCGACGACCACCATCACACCCGCCGCATGTCCCGCGGCGCTCCACGCCGCATGCCATGCCACACGCGCGCTCAGGGTTCCGCCGGGGCGGCCCGGGCGCGGAGTACCAGACGAACGAGCCGACGCGAGTTTCTCAGCGCCACCCACAACGCGCCATCGCGCGTGAATACCAGCGCGCTGGCGCCCGCGAGTCCCTCGCGCGCCGCCAACAATTCCCCGCGCGGGCCGAACAGCCACAGGCGCCCGCTGCGCGGGTCGGCGCAGGCCACCCGCAGGGAGTCGTCCACCGCCAGCGGTAACCGCTCCGAGGCGACCGAATCGGGCAAGGGCCACTCGGCGCTCAGGGCGCCCGTGGGCTCGAGCCGCACGATGCGCCCCGGCATGCGCTCGCTCACGAACACCTCACCGCGTCGCGCCACCGCGACCCCCGCGACACCGCGCAGCCCACCCGCGGTCGAGCCGGGGCCTCCCCACACGCGCGTCAACTCACCCGAGGGCTCGAAGCGCAGGATGCGATCGCCATCGGCGTCCGCGACGTACAGCGCGCCGCCTTCGTCGGAGGCCAGTGCGATGGGGCGCGCTCGCGATTCGCCGCGCGCCTCGAGCGGCGCATCGAGCTCGAGTGCATCGCCTTGTGGGTGGCCCTGCAGGTCGTAGCGCACGATGCGGCGGTTCTCCTCGTCGAGCACCGCGACGGCCAGCACACCGGCGGTCGCCATCGATCCGGGGCGCCTGAGCGTCCCCGCGCCATCGCCGAGGGCGCCGCTTTCACCGAGCCGCGCGCCTTGCGCGTTCAACCGCACCACGCGCCTCAAGGCAGCGTCGCTCATGTGCAGGCGCCCGAACGAATCGAAGGCCAGCCCCACGGGTTCAACGGGGCGAGCCGGATCATCGCTGAGCTGCGCGAAGCCGCCAGCGTCGATCAGCTCGAACGGCAGCGCGATGCGCGTTCCCGCGGCAAGCGAGTCGGGCAGGCGCGCCACATTTCCCGCGGCGAGCGAATCACGCGGGTGCGCTGGAGCGCTCGCAGCCAGCGAGTCAGGCAATGCCGTCACTGCGGTCCACACGGCCAGCGCGAGACAAGCAGCGATCACGCCGGGCCTCCTTCGTGAGTCAGGCTGCGCCTTGCGCGGGCTAGAACCGGCGCAGCACGCCGACGCGCATGGCGGTCGGGTCATCATCCAGCGGCTGCATCTGCAGGTGCCACGTCTGCGCGGTCGTCGTGTCCTTGAGCCGCGCCGCGTGGATGGCGCTCAGCAGCCGGTTGACGACGCCCATGGCCAGGGCCGCGTTGGCGCGCAGCTCCGCCCGCTGCGAATCCTTGCGCTGACCGCGAAAGCGCAATAACGCTTGCTCGTCCGGCCACGTCCAGACATCGGAGCCCTTGAGCGAGTGTTCGTTGATGTAGGCCTCGAACGCGGCGGGATCGTTGTAGTAGAGGTTCGCCGCATCGCGCGCCACGACCAGCTGGTTGTACTCGTCGCTGCTCAGGAACGAACCGACGATGCGCTGGAATTCCTCATCGCGCGACTTGAGATCGATACCCCCCTGCACCTTCGCGGTGCGGAAGTACGCTTCGCGGCGCAGGCGGTTCTGGATGCGGAACGACGTGTAGCTGGTCCACACGCCCAACTCGGCGATCGCGAACACCGTCGCCGCGGTGTGATGCCCGGTGGTGAGCTGGCCCCAACCGGGAACGGTCAGCGAGCGCAACAGCACACGTGCGCGCTCGGCCGAGAGCACGACGACGGGCTTGGCGGGTTCGGCCGGTGCTTCGGCGGCCTTCGGTTTGCGCTTGAACAGGAAGGCCGTCGGTTCGGGCGCCGGGGAATCGAGCGGCAGCGCGAGCGCGGATCCCAGCGAGCCCTCGAGCGACACAGGCTGCGTAGCGGCACACGCAGTGTGGGCCATGAGCGCCGTGGCACCGCACCACAACACGAGCAACAATCGTCGTCCGCTCACCTAGAAGCTCCTTCGCAGCGTTGCGCGCAGGGTCGGCGAACCATGCCGCCAGCCGCTGGCCAGGCCGAGCCTGGTGCCGGACCCAAGCGCCACGTTGTTGAGTCGCGCCGCACGCAGCGCATCGACAGCCGAAACGATGTGATTGATCCATAGCGCCGTGCCGCTGTAACGGCTGAAGCGCAAACGATCATCCGCGACCTGCCGCAGGTCGGTGAACGGCGTGCGCGTCGCCGTCGCATTGCCCGACCACCCCGACAATAAACCCGGGTCGTGCGCGATGCGATCGTAGAACACATTACGGTCGTGATCGTAGAGCGTGCGCAGTTCGCTGGCGTCACCGCTCGTGGCGCCCTCCCACCGCGTGAATGACCAGCGGCTCGAAGGATCGGCCGGTGCGCCCGCATACTCCGCGGCACGGTCGGCAAGTTCTCGTCCGCGCCGCTGGTAGATCCAGCGGCTCGTCCACCCCGCAGCCTCCGTCAGCGCATAGACCAGCGCGCGCTTTTGGCCCACGTAGGCTTGTCCGGCACCTGGCACCGCGGCCGAGAGCGCTGCGGCGGAGGCCTCGGAGCGCCAATTCGGGAGATCGATCTCGCGATAGACCGAGTCGTCGGAAAGTCCCCATGAACGCTCGACCTGGCGCTGCATCAAAATCGATTGCGGCCGCGACGCGCCGGACACCAGTGCCAGTGCCAGCCGCGGCGACGCCGTCGTCCCCGCCTGCGCCTTGACCGCCGCGGCCATCACACAGCCGCAGCACAGCGCCAGGGCGACGAGTGGCAGCGCGCGATTCATCGCAGCAATCCCAGCGGCACCGTCTCGACCTGACCAGAGGTCACGCCGCTGAAGCGCAGCCGCGCCATATACAGCCCCGCCGGCAGTGCGCCCGGATCCCACACTTCGAGATTGTCCGCCTGACGCGCCTGGCGCGTGAATCGCGCCACTTCATGGCCCGAGGTGTCGAGGATGCGGAATTCCACCTCACCCGGTTCGCTCAACCGGTAGGCGAACGTCACCGGCTTGCGGCGCGCGGGATTCGGGTAGGCCTTGAGGGAGCCATGCACCAGCGGGCCACTTGCGGGCGCTACGACCACGGGTGAACGCGCCGCCGGCAGGCTGCTCGAGCGCTGGGGGTCCCCGCCCAGCATCGGCCAGGCGACCGAAGCGAGGGCGGTGCTGGAGGTCGGCAGCGAGTAGGCGTAGAGCAGACCGTAGGCATCTGGCACGACGAGTTCGAGGAAGTGGTCGCCGTCGAGATCGGCGAGCAACGGCGAACCCGTCGCTCCCAGTCCACTCGCCAGCGGCCAACCGTCCGGCTGCTTCCCGGCGGCATCGAAGGCGTCGACGATACCGCTCGCATTCATCGCGATCGTCTGCGTACGGCCGCCGCGGTCGAGGTCCACCGCCAGGGGAGCCGCCCCCGTGCGGAAGCGCTCGCGTGTGCCGCGCCGCGGCCAGCCCGGTGAGGGATGGCCATCGACGTTCCAGTAGCTGACGCCCGAGCTGATCGACTGCGCGATCACTTCGGGGAAGCCGTCGCCATCCGGATCACCGGCGCCCAGCCCCGCGACGATGGTATCCCCCGTCGCGGTGCCCCACCCCGGAATCGGCACGCCGGAGAAGCAGAAGGCCGACAGCACATCGGCGTTGTGCACCACGAGACTCAAGGCGCCATTGAAGCAATCGCCACCCGTCGGCGTATTAGTGGTGGAGCTCGTCGGGCGCCCGGAGAAATTGATGAACAAGAAGTCGGGATTGAAACTGCTCGTCCCCACGTGGATCGGCCAACCAGGGCCCGCGGTCATGCTCGACGGAATGATGACGCCGGAGGCGCGATCGCCTCCCTTCGTCGCGAGCGCCGCAGCCGAGGGAATATGCTTGAGGATCGTCACATCTCCCGCGGGGCCGCCGGCTGCGATGGCGAAGTAGCTTTCGGCCGCGGGACCGGTCAGCAATTCCGGATAGACCGCGAGGCGCCCCGTGACCCCACCCGGCAGCGCCGTGGCACTCTGCGCCGCGATGGTGCCGTCGAGCTTGAGCGCGTAAACCTTGCCGTCCGCACAGCCGACATAGATGAACGTGTCGCCGAACGCGGTGACGAACACGGGTGCGGTCGTGACCTGCGACGGCAGTACCGCCGGCCAACCCGCGATCGGCGCTGCGGTGTGGTCGATCAACCACACGCGGCCCGAAACGTTGCTGGTGCTCACGCCACCGGGCAGCGTCGAGAACGCGATCACCGCGGGTCCAGGCGCCACGGTCCCGATGTCGCGCTGGATCGCCGCGAGTACGGGATTCAACCGCCGTCCCACGTTGCCCACGAACTCCGGCCCCGCGCCCAACAGCCCATTCCCCGTCGAGCGCACGACCAAAATCGAGGCACTGTCACGGCTCGCCTCGGGCCCGCCGGCCCAGCACACCTCGGGCAGCCGGTCCCCATCGACATCGATCGCCAGCAACTGCGGGCCGCCTGAGGGGAACGGCATCGGCACCGGCCAGCCCGGCAACTGCCAGGTGCGGAACGCGGCGACGTGCATCGTCGAATCGGGATCATCGAGGAAGTCGAGCCGGATGTGCGGCTTCGTGCCGATGTGCGGCGCAAGCCGCGGGCGCGTGCTGTCGCCGAGCGAAGGGTTGTTGCTGTGGAACCACGGATCGCGCGGAGCGCCGAGAATGTAGGGCGAATTGCCGTCACCCAGGTCCTGCAGCCCGTCGCCTTCGAGAATCGAGATCGCCAGCCGCGATGGGTTCGTGTTGAACGCGCAGTCGTGATTGGCGCGCGCGGTGTCGCACGGGAAAGTGAACTCGTTGCTCGGGATCACGCTCTCGTCGATGTGCCAGACCAGCACGCCGCAGCCGGGTTTGGTGGTGCCGTCGGGGTTCGCGCGCACGGGCAGTAGCGCATCGTATTCGAACGCGTCCGGCTTCTTGGGCCCTAGCACCACGCGGCTGCTGTCGGCCTGGTCGAGCGACACCGAATCCGACGGGGACAACCAGCGGTTCTCGAGCAGCAGGTATTCGTCGCTCGACATCGACACGCGACGGACGTCCGGATGCCGCTCGGAATTCTCGATGGCCAGCGTGTCGCCGTAAGCCGCCTCGGGAAAGTGCAACACATCGGTGGCAAAGGCGCGCTGCCACGGATCGATGCTCGGCGGCAGCAGCCCGGTGGCATAGAGATCCGTGCCGTCCGGCAGGGCGACGATCGAGCCGGCGAGATTACCGCTGTCCATCAGGCTCCACAGCCCAACGACCGGGAATCCCGTATCCACGTTGTAGAGATCGACGAAGCCGAAGAACAGGTGCCCGCACTCATGCGCCATCACGCCATTGATGGCGCCGTAATAGCCATCCTGGTTGATGTGCTCGGGAATAAGCGTCGCGCGATCAATCGGGAACTTGCGATTCCACACCGTCGAGTCGCGGAAGATCACGACGTCGGTATCCCCAACGCCCAGCGTGAACGATGGGATGTCCTCTGCGGAGTTGCGCGAGACGTCGCTCTGCAGGTCGCTGCCCGCGTGGATCAACACGAAGCGGTCGTACTGGTCCCACGGAATGCGGTCGCCAAGCGCCGTCGACTGCGTGTCCGCGGCGAACATCATGTCGCGGAACATCCTCACCGCGGCGCCATAGATGCTCGTGCTGAACTTCCAGGGACCGAGATCCGCCATGTCGTTACAGGTGTAGGCGCCACGCTGGTTGCGCGGCCACACATCGCCCACCACGATGGTGCGCCCGTAGGTCTGCGCGTTGTAGTAACGGTGCAGCGCCTCGAGATGATCGAGGTAAAATGCGCGGTTGTGGGGAGGCCGGTCGATCGGGGGTGCTGCGATCCCGGGCGTCGAGAGATCGAAGTGGCCATCGCCCGTCGAGGCCGAGCCGCCGCGATCATGCGCGAAGTCGATGCGGATGAACGCCACACGCAACGTGTCGGGGGGGCCACCCGGAGTCTGCACGGCCTCGAGCCCGTTGGCCTCGAGCTTGTGCGTGCGCAGCATCCGCTTAGCGGGAGCCTTCCAACCCGCGCGGCGGGCCGCCTGCGGCGACCAATTCACGCGGGGGTGTGACAGCACATCGGGGATCTGGTGCCACGCATCGGCGCGGGCTTGCGCGAGCTTTGCGATGTCGAGTCGGGGAGCCACCCCGGTGCGAAGTGAGCTACCCGAAGCTAAACGCGACACCCCGGACGAAGCGCCCGGGGTGCGTGTGACCTGGAGTTCCGCCGCAGCAGTGGTGTGGGCCAGCGAAATCAACGCGGCCAGCGACAAGACAACCGCGATCGCGACGTGCGCGGCGCGCCGGGTAACTTTCAGTCGGCTCACGGAATCAGAATCGGTAACCGAGCGTGATCTTGAATACGTCGTCGAGACCTGAGTCCTTGGCCTGCGGGATGCCGCCGAAGTCGATGCCGAGACTGCCCCAGCTGGCACCGAAGCCGTACGTCACGCCGCTGATCTGGCCTTCCGGGTCCGAGTACCAACCCACGCGCCCGGCGAACTGGTTCAGGTAAGCCAACTCGAGACCCGAGTTGTAGGTCCTGAAACTGTTGGTGACGAGCGACTGGTTGAAGTCCTCGACCACGTGCACCGCGATGCTCTTGTCCTGGTACGGCGTCCACGCCACACCCGACTTGATGTTACGGCTCAGCGGGCTCGCCTGGTCCTCGTTGATGAAGGTCACGCTGGGGCCGATATTCTGCACATTGACACCGAAGTTCAGGTGCGCCGAAGGAATCTTGTACAGCCCTGCGACATCGAGGCCGAACGTGGTGCCGACGCCGTGATTCGCGTCCGGTGCCAACTGGATACGAATCCACTTGAGCGAAGCGCCCACCGAGAAGTTCGGCAGGATGCGCGTGCCGTAGTAAATCGCAGGCGAGAATTCGTTCGAGGTAAAGATACCCGTCGGGTTACCGCCCTCGTCGCGGCCCTCGCTTGAGCCGTAGGACAGGAACACAATGCCAACGCCGAAGGCGCCGAAGCCTCCAATGGGCTGGACGTAGGTGCCGTAGTTGTAGCTGACGTCAGTGGCCAGTCCCGGGACGAGCTTGGCGTAGGTGAGCTGCACGGCCGTCTTGTTGACGAACCCGAGAGCCGCGGGATTCCACCACGTCGCTCCGGTGGCGTCTTCAGCCAACGCAACGCCAGCCGCACCCATGCCGTTCTGGCGACCGCCGGGCTGGATGTCCAGCGACCGGCCAGTTCCCTGGGCCGCCGCAGAGCCAGCCATTAACAAACCTGCCAGAACCATCAAACGCATGTAGTTGCAACGCATATCCGGGTGCTCCTCCCCACTGGGACGCCAGAAACCAAACGAGGCCACGCATATTACACCGGTGCCGCAATTGCCGTTCCACGAACTTTTGGACCGCTAAACCCGGGAACACCTTACCGCTTAAGGGTTCACGATGACGAACTTACCCATAGCGTCGTCATGCTGCGCTTCCTGCCCGTCCCCGCCCGCAGCGGCGGACCTTATCACCACTTTGTACAAATACACGCTATTGGCCAGTTCCTGCCCCTCGGCGTCCCGCCCGTCCCACGGCAGCTGGACCTGACCCTCGACGGCCGAGGCGGACAAGCGCCGCACCAAGCGGCCCGCGACCGTGAAGATGCGTACCTGCACATCGACCTGCCCGCCTTCGGTATCGAGCACGAACTGCCCGCCGCTGGAGGTCCCTCTGGAACGCGTCGGATCCGGGAACAAGTAGCTGGAAAGCACCCGTAAAGGAGGCGTCTGGACGACCTCGAACTCGAGGCTGGTCTGGTTGCGATGCTGCCCCGCGGCCAGTCCCGCCGCCAGGTTGTCCGCTGCCGAGACCCCGATGACGTGGATCCCTTCAGGCAAGTTCGGCAATTGGAACGTGACGCTTCCCGACTGGAACGATCCCGCGTTGTAACGGAAGCCATCCGTCAGGTCAACGCGCGAGGTGCTGTTGCCGTCGACCGTCACGATGATGCCGTTCTGGGGCGTGTGCCCCGTGATGAGAATGCCACTCGAGTCGGCGAGATCGACATGCAAGAGGGCGTCGGGCCGCACACGTGTGGCGCCGTTGGCGAACGAGAGGCGGATGTCGGGGCCCTTCACGTCGCCCCCGGGCAGCGTCCCTGTCACCACCGCGAGCTTCAAGTCACCCACGGCGTCGGTGGTGATACCGCCGCTGGTGGTACCCGCGAGGTAGGTTCGGATGCGGCCGCGCAGACCCGGGCGCGCCTCGAGCGGCACCATGAACTGTCCCGAGAACACGCCGCCCGCCGCAGTCGCTACCCCGCGAAAGATCGGGCCTGCGGCGGCGAAGTAGTAGGGGCGCGACGATGAGCCGCAAAGATAGTGCGTCGAGTCAGGGCACGCCGGAACCTGCAGGAATGGCTTGTTATCCTCAACCAGCACATCCACCGCGCCGTCGAGCGGCAGGAGCGCACCGTTCGGGCGGTCAAGCACGCGTCCGCTGAAAGAGATGCGGTGCCCTTGCTGGATCGCCGTCGTATCCGCGCCCGCGTTATCGTGCACCACGAGATCGACCCAGTAACGCGGCATGTTAAGTCGCGTCGCGGCGTCACCCAGCAACTGGTACTTCAGGGCGTTGACGGAACCTTGGGCGCTGGCCTGCTTACCCAACAGCAGGGCCTTCGCCACCTCGCCCGAGATCTCGCCGTCGCCCCGCCGGCCCAGCAAACTTCGGAACACGATACCGTTGAGGGTCGCGTTGGCGCCGCTGAATGCCACGTCGGTCGAGGAGATCACGCCGATGGCCCCGCCCGCCGTGCTGTTGATCAAGTGTTCGCCGAGACTGCTATTGGCGGGATCGCTGAAGCGCCCGACGTCGCACGAAGCCGCCATGAACAGCGGGAGTTTGTCCGCATTGGTCAGGGCGTCGGCGTCCGTCGAGATCAGCACGCTCTCATCCGCAAGCTTGAATGGGCTGCCGTGTCCGACGTAATTGATGATCTGCACGCCATCGTGCTCGAGGTGCGACACGATCGAGTCCCGCACATCAGGCTTGGTGAAGTTCGTCCGCGTCGGGAAGGCGTGGAGGTAAATATAATCGCGATCGAAGTAGCTCGGCACCGAGGTGGTGTCGAGCGTGGCCGTTTGCGCGACGTGCTGCCAGATCAGGGGGTCTTCCCGATTGCCCTGGAAGTTATCGTCGGCGATCAGCATCACGCGGTTGCGGAACAGTCCGATCGGGGCAGTCCGCTCGTAACGCAGCACCTTGTCGCGCACCACTGCCATCGCCCCCGCGACATCCGGAACGGGCAGGCGGCCACCGAGGAAGTCCGGCACGATCACGGCGGTGGTGTCGACGTTGAACAACCAGTCGTCCGTGGTGAATTGCCGTTTGGCCTGGAACGAGGGATCGAAGTTGTTCTCGAACGTCGGCAAGGGATCGCCGGGAGCGTGCTTGAAGTCGTACGAGGCGTCTCCGAGCATCGTCACATAGACCGGTTGCGTGTCCCAATTGTAGTAGGCCGCGCGCAGGAAATTGCGGATCGCAGTCGGATCGGTGCGGCCGCCCGAGAACTGGTCGTAGATCGCTGAGATCGGCACCGTCTTGGTGCGGAAGTTGTTGTGCGCCCGCCGCCACGCCGCCAGCGTATCCGCCGCGGCCCCGTAGGGGTCGTAGTAGATCACCAGGTACTCGGCCTGCTGGGTCCGGCTCCGCAGGTTGTCGAAACTCGTGCGAGGCGTCGTGGTGACATCGCCGCTGACGATCGTGCCGAACCCGGTATCCGGCATCGCAACGTAGCGCGTGCTCGGCGCGTCGGTGCTCTCGAAGGCCAACTGGTGGCCGCCGGTGATGGCGGTGTAGGTGGCGCCGGTCAACTCCGTCGCACCGAGCGGATTGCTCACGTCGAACAGCCGCGGCGATGCGGCTCCATTAAATGGGCCGACGTGATAGAGGAATGATCCACCGCCTGCGGGAGTTGAAAACTCGAGCCGGTCAGCAGTCGGCTCGAACGCGCTCGCGAAGAACAGGTCGAACCAGTACACCGAGATGCTCGTGTTCGAGGGACACACGATATTGTCGACGACGACCCGGGCCACATTGCCGACGCGCCGCATCGGCGACACCGGCGCGTCGACCGTGTACCCGAGGTAGCCCGCCCAGCCGAACTCGCCCGCCCCCGCATCCACTCCGTTGAACGTGGTGTGCACGAATTGGCGCTGCGAGCACGCGTCACCGGCGTCGACGCTCCACAGGCGCGCACGCAGCCTGCCTGGCTGCGTGAGATCGGCGGCAGGCGCGTCGATGTTCACGTTGAACCCGAATCCTGCCTTCAGCTTCGTCCAGTACCACTTGTCCCAGGCGTACGTGGAATTGTAGGGATAGCGGTCGGGGTCATAGTTGAGGTCCTGCTCGCTGTGCACGCGCGCACTGAAGGTCGCCGGCGTCACCGTGGCGCTTCCGGTGGGCGCCACCGATCGCGTTGCGAGGCGCCGGCGCGGACCGGGGAGCGGGAGCAACGAGGTGCTCACACCGAGGTAATAATAGTTGCGCGACTCGTAGGGGTTGTTGATGTAAACCGTGTCCGGCTGGTTCGAATCGAAGCGGTCCGCCCAGTCGTTCGGTCCCACCGCGTAGAAGTAGAGGGCGTCGCTGTTGTGGTTCATGCGCGTGTCATCGTCGATGATTCCGATGGCGACCTCGCGATAGCCGCATGTGTCGCAGAAGGTGCGCTCGGGCAGGTTCGGCATGCCCCCCCATGTGTATAGCCGCAGGCTGTCGCTCGCGACCGTCGTATCGCCACTGAAGGGCGCCAGCGACTTGAATTGCGAGAACGGCAACTTGTAGAAGCCGCTACGGCGGACGGCGATCTTGACCCAACTTCGGCCGATGTAAACGCTTGAGTCGGGCACCACCGAGGCTTGCGCCGCGGCCTGCGCAGTCAACGGCGACGCGCGCCGGGACGAGGCGGCCATCATGCTGGCGGTTCGGCTGCGCCAAGCGCGGCCCTGTTCGTAGTTCACGAGCAACGCGCGGTAGAGCGGCTCGAACGCATCGGTATCGGGCAACGCGGCGGCCGGGGCGATCGCGCCATCCGCTTGCACGCTGACGTCGATCATCCCAGCAGTCCGCAAGCGGCGGGTCGCACCGTCATAGCGCGCGGGCAGCACTTCAATGTGGGCGATGCGCTGGTGGCGCATCCATGTGACGTCGACCAGGCGCGCACATTCCGTGACCGACTCAGCCACGCCCGCATCCCGCGGAGCGACAGCGGAGACGACGCCCTCGCGCGACACGTAAGGCACCGACGCGACATCCACGCCATCGCGCACTGTCTCATCCATCGCCACAGCACTCACGCGAATGGTTCCCGAGGGCGGCACCGCCACGGTGAAGATGCGGGAGGGCAACTCCGGCTGCCCGGCGATGTCACTGGGCGTCCACCCTGCCAAGTCGACGCGCACCGCACTGACGCCGCCCGCCGACATGGGCGTCAGTTGCGCCGTGGGGATGCGCACCTCGAACCGCGTGCCGGCAGCCGAGCTTTCGAGCAACCGCGCCGGATCGTTCACGGAGGCGGCGATGGACACGCCTGCGCCCAGCGCTAACGCGAAGGCGGCCCATGAGAGCGAGCGGAACCACTTCATATGGAGGGCCCCGGGAATCAGAACTTCTCGGCTTCGTCTGCGAGCATGACCGGGATCTCGTCGACGATCTTGTAGCGCAGGCGGCAGGCGTTACAGGTCAGGGTGTCGGCTGCGGCATCGAGGACGAGGTCGCCCTTGCACACGGGGCAGACGAGAATGGCGAGCAGGTCGGGACTGATGGGCATGGTCGGGATTCCGGGCGCGGGGGCCTGCCCGCAGGGGGAACGAGTCGAGGATTTCGGGGCTCAGATGGGATCGGTAGCGGCCGGCTCAGCCGCTGTAGACGCCCATCCTGCGGTACTTTGCCAACCGCCGGTCCAGCAGTTCATTAACTGCTACACCGGACAACTCGTTCAGGTGCCGGGAGACTGCGGACTTGAGCGTCGCGATGGCCGCCGCCGGGTCACGGTGGTTTCCACCCACCGGCTCGGGCAGCACGTCGTCGATCACCTTGAGCCGCGTCAGGTCGATTGCAGTCAGCTTCAGCGCTTCGGCCGCCAGGGGGCCCTTCTTACCGTCCCGCCACAAGATAGATGCGCAGCCCTCGGGCGAGATTACAGAATAGATCGAGTTTTCGAACATCATCACCACGTCGGAGACCGCGATGGCGAGCGCTCCGCCCGAGCCGCCCTCCCCGATCACCACGGTGATGATCGGCACCGCGATGCGGGCCATTTCGCGCAGGTTGACCGCGATCGCCTCGGCTTGGCCGCGCTCCTCGGCGCCGAGCCCCGGGTAGGCGCCGCTGGTATCGACGAGCGTCACGATCGGCATGCGGAAGCGTTCGGCGAGCTTCATCAAACGGAGCGCCTTGCGATAGCCCTCGGGGTTCGGCATGCCGAAGCGGCGCATCAGGTTCTCTTTGGTGTCGCGCCCCTTCTGCTGGCCGATCACCATCACCGGGCGGCCATTGATGCACGCCGGGCCCGCCACGATCGCGGGATCGTCCGCGAAATGCCGGTCGCCATGCAGCTCGGCCCAGTCGGTGAACGCGCCCTGGATGTAGTCGAGCGAGTACGGGCGGCGCGGATGCCGCGCCAGCTGCACACGCTGGTAAGGCGTCAGCCCCGCGTAGATCTCGCGGCGCAGCGTATCGGCCTTGGTCTCCAAGTCGCGCAGTTCATCCTCGGCCTTCAGCCCGCGCGCCTGCGCATGCTCGCGCAGCTCGCGAATCTTCTGCTCGAGTTCGAGCACCGGTTTCTCGAAGTCCAGCCAGGTCGTCACGCGATCTCCTTCGACCAGCGAACACGTAAGGACGGCCAGCGGCCGACCAGCGCCCTGATCACTTCATCGCCCTCGGCGACACGATAGCGGCGCGCCCGCGTCTCCTCCCGGGAGCCGTCGGACATGACGATGAGAAGATACACATCTGCGTCCCCACGATGCGAATTGAGGATGCCGTCCACGGATTCTAGCCATTCCTCGGTCAGCTCCACGGCCCGCATCTCCAGCTTGAGCGAGGGCCGGTAGGCTGCGCGGGCGCTGCTCCAGGGCATCACCTCCGCCGCCAGCAATTTGGTGCCGCGGTCGTCGCGCGACTCCATCTTGCCGTTGATGACCACGATCTCGTCGATGATGAAGTAGCGGTTCGAGGACTCGTAGACGTCCGGGAACACCGTGGCCTCGATGCGACCGGTCAGGTCCTCGAGCGTCAGCACCGCCATGCGGTGGCCCTTCTTCGTGACGACATTCTTGATCTCACTAATCAACGCCGCAACCCGCACTTCGGTGCCATCCGGCAACTCGGCTAGCCCTGCTATGTCGTGGCTCACGACGGAGTCGATTTCCTTGCGCAGCGGTGCCATTGGGTGATCGGACAGGAAGAAGCCGAGCGCTTCCTTCTCCTTGCTCGTGCGTTCCTTGGGCGTCCACGCCTGCGCCATCGGGAGTCGCGGGAGTGCCACGGTCGCAGTGGCGCCGCCGGGCTCGCCGAACAACGACGACTGCCCGCTCGCCCGCTCGCGCTGCAGCACCGCGGCCTGCTCGAGTGCCACGCCGGCCGCCGCGAACAACTGCCCACGCTCAGGTCCCATGGCATCGCACGCACCGGCCGCGACGAGGCTCTCGAGCACGCGCTTGTTCACGGCCTTGCTGTCGATCCGCGCCGCGAGATCGAAGATGTCGCGGAATTGCCCCGCCGCGCGCGCCGAGACGATCGCATCGACGGCACCCTGCCCCACATTGCGCACCGCACCCATGGCGTAGCGGATCTTGCCGTCCTCGAGCGTGAACTTCCACCCGGAGAGCGAGGCATCGGGCGGCAGGATCTCGAG
>JANLOX010000330.1:0-1652 GCA_031366795.1 Candidatus Eiseniibacteriota bacterium
CCTCACTGACCCGGTGCCGCCGTTGCGCACTAAAGAGCTGTTCATCCCGGTCACGTTTGCGTCGGAGTACATCAATGCCGACAACGCGGTGCTCGAGCCGGTACAGGGTGAGCCCAATGATTTCAAGGTCGACGCCTTCAATGATCCAGCGCCTGCACCGCTGTTGCGTTGGCCGTCCTCGGATTCGCTGAACACCGTGGTGAGCCAGAGCACCGTCACCGTGGTCGTAACGAGCAAGGCGACGGGGAAGGCCCTGCGTGTCCAGACGCAAGGCGGCGGAGCCTCGACGGGCGATTCCCTGACACGCGACATGGGTGCCTCGAATCTGCACGACTGGTCCGGTATGACCGCGCTCAAGCTGGCCATCAAGCAGGACCAGCCTGTCTCCGCGGTGCAGTGGCGCGTGCGAGCGCTCGACGCCGCCGACAACTCAATCAGCGCCCGCATTACCCCGTCCACGATTGGGCAATGGGTCGATGTCTCGGTGCCCATCTCCGATTTCACCATGGACAACTATGCGGCGGATACCAGCCATCACGGTCCACTGCTCCCGCCCAACCTGCTGCGCATCCGCAAAGTCCAGCTCGTGCTGGAGCGCGGCGATGCTCCGGGGGTCACCGAGTTCGACAACATCGAGGTCGCGACGTTCCAGGAAGGGCCGGTGCTGGATTCGCTGTACGCGACAAGGGTCAACTTCTCGAGCGCTCCCGATGCGCCGATCAACACCTCGATGACGATCTACCACGGCCACGACTTCCCCAGGCCGTTCATCTTCACCGGGTTTGCCCCGTGGAATTTCCAGAGGGCCGAATGCCAGGCGTTGTTTGATTTCGTGCTCCAGAAGATGTGGGGCATGACCAAGAGCGCGACTTCGAGCAGCTTCATGGCGTCCCGACCTGCTTCGTTCGCGCCGGCGCACGTGTTGACCAGCGGCGTCAGTCGCACGGGCCTGGGTGTCCGTGGCGCCGCGCCGATTCGCGGTACGGCGGCGACGGGTGGGGGTGCGCGCCAGTCCATCAACCCGGGCGTTCGCTCGCCCCGAAACGGAAATCCATGAGCGATATCAGTCAGCGCGGGCCTCGATACGGGGCCCGCGTGGCCTTCGGACTGTCCCTGTTCCTGTTCGTCGCTGCCGCAATGCACTCCGCGACGGCGCAGAATTCGACTACGCCCTGCGACTTCACCGGGCCGGCGGCAGTGTTCCCGCGGATTCCGCTGTGCGCGTTTGCCGGCGCCTACCGGGACAGTTCGCTGCTCGACCCGAGGAAGTGTGTCGGCTCGTACTCGGGCCCGCAGCCCGACAGTGTCGAGCAGCGCGCCCGCACGGTGACGGTGCGCTTCAGGCGCGACCGGCGCATCGAGGCCCGGGCGGATTTTGGTGGTTACCGCTTGTACCGCGTCACCAACTACACGGGCCCTGCGGACACCAGCAATATGATGTTGATCCGCCGCTTCTCGCGGCAGACGGGTGACGAACGGACCTGGAATTTCTCGGTAGTCGATACCGCGTCATTGAACTTCAAGTGCCGTAATGCCGTCGTGAACGATAGCGTGGTGACCTTCGTCGATCCCGATTCGGATGGCGCCTTTGTGCGTGTTTGCCGCCGGCGAGATCCCCAGAGCGATCCCAACGGCCGTTGCCTGTCGATCGG
>JANLOX010000331.1:0-6911 GCA_031366795.1 Candidatus Eiseniibacteriota bacterium
GAAGACCCGGGCGCCAATGACAAGCCGGGATAGGCGCCGCCACTTCAGACGGAACACAACCCCGGTTGTCGGAAGGCGCATTGCCCGCGTTATCGCCGCTCCCGCCCCTGCCGTTGGCCGTCATCGCGCGGCATGCCAGGCCCCATTTTCCGCAGCCGCGAGCGCTGCTCGGGCGTGAGCAATGCGCGGACTCCGAGCGCTTCGGTGATCATCGCCTTGTGCATGGACAGCCGCCGCGCCCCGACCTTGTCGGCCGCGGCATCGATCGCCTTCGCATCGGGCGAGTCCTGCTGGATCAGCGCGTCGAGATCCAGCTCCGCAATCCGCACCTCGGCCTCGGCGCGGATCATCGTGCGCATATTCGATTCGTGCAGCGCCTGCAGCTTCGAGCGCTGCGCGTCGGTGAGCCCCAGGCGCTCGAGCGCTTCGGGACGCGGCGCCCACCGCGGCGGTGGCGGCCCCGGGGACCCGAATTCTCCATGCGGGCCTCCCGGTCCCGGCGGAAATCCGCCGGGGCCGGGCCGCGATGCCGGCCCGTGCTGCGCGAGCGCTGTCCCATTGAGCAGCACCACGCACAGCGACGTCGCCAGCACAGTCCTGCGATACGAGCGATTCATGACTCTCCACTTTCCGCGAAACGTCACGGGCATCAATCCATCCGGACGATGCGTTGCGTCTCCGAACCCTGGTTGGTCTGGAGACGATAGAAGTACAGCCCGCGTGGCACGGAGCGGCCAGCATCATCACGGCCATCCCATGTCACCGAGTAAGTGCCCGGCATCACCGAGGCGCGATCGTAGAGCCGCCGCACGGTGCGGCCGCTCACGTCGTAGACATTGAGTTCGACGCTGGTCGCGGCGAACAGGTCGAAGCGGATCGCGGTCCGCGACGGGAAGGGATTCGGCTGCCCCGCATAAAGCCGCAACGTGCGCGGTCCGCTGGCGGGCATACTCACGGGCAGCGGAACTCCGGTGCCCTGCGCGCCGAAGATCTGCATGCTGAATGACGGCGATGACGCGACGCCATCGACGGCGCCAGGATCCGTGACGTACCAGCGGCCATAGAGCGTCTTGCCGTAGAGCGCCCCGTTATCGGGAATCGCCAGCGTCACCGAGCCGAAACCTGCGTCCGCGCCGCTCCCCTGCAACGTGGTCTCCAGCCGCGCGAACGAACCGAATTCGGGAATGCCGCCACTCGCGGGCGGCTCGCTGTCGCCGATCACGAGCACCGCGGGTGCTCCCCCGAGCGCGCCGTAGATACCCACGGTGAATGCGGGATTGCCGGCCAACGGCGGCTCCAGCGCCACCGGCTGCGGCGCCGCACCCGAGCTGCCAGGAGTGCCGCCGGCCAGCACCTGCGGCACCAGTCCGCTCTCGCTGAACAACGCCGGGTGATCGAACGGAGCAGTGCTGGCGGCCACGCGCGGATCCGTCAGCGGACGCGTCAGGAACGCGAGCAGCTGCGCACGCTGGTTGGGTGTGAGGTTCAGCGGCCGGATTGCCGGAGCTTTGTTGGGCGCGTTGAAGTCGCCACCGCGATCGTAGAAGTTGATCACGTCGGTGAGCGAGGCAAAGCGGCCGTCGTGGAAGAACGCACCGCGCAGGCTCACGTTGCGCAGGCTGGGCGTGCGGAAGGCGCCGAGATCCGTGGGCGCATGCGACACCACCATGCGGCCCGAGTCCTCCGCTGCCGGGCGCACGCCGATGTAATGGTAGGCGTTGTCCGACATCAATGAGCCGATATGGCATCCGGCGCAGGGCAGCGCGCCGAACAACTGGAAGCCGGCCTGCTCCTGTGGCCGCAGCGTTGCGGTCCCGGCGACCAATGAATCGAACGGTGACTGCGTCGAAAACAGCGTGCGCTCGTAGCTGGCGATCGCCATGGCGATGCGCGACGCCGTGATCCCCGCGCTGCCGAACGCCTGCTCGAACAAGGCGGAGTAGTCGCGGCCATTGATGTAGGTCGCCAACGCCGCAGGCAGCGAGGGCGAGATCGCCAGCGGGCGGGATGCGCTCACGCGGTCGACCACTTCAGCCCAATTGCGGCCGATGTGCGCCATCTCAACGTTCGCGAGCGGCGGCCCCAGCACCTGGTTCTCGAGCGCGCCCCCCGTGGCGAGCACGGTGGCATTCGTTTCGGGATCGCGGAACGTTGTGCCGGCGCGGCCGTCCCAGAACAGCTCGGGCGAGTAACCGGAGTTGATGAACGAGGGCGCCAACCGGCTCGTGACCTGCTGGTGCATTCCGTACGTCGATGACCAGCCGAACGAGCCGTCCGCGTTGTTGACCACGACGCCCGGCGAACCCGTCACGTCATCGGCGGTGCCGCGGATGCCATCGGCGCCCGGATTGGTTGCGCCGACAGAACCGAGGATCGAGCGCGGATCGGAACCGCCGCGTCCCGCCTGGTGACAGCTGCCGCACGCAACGGTACGCGTCGACGACAACTGTTCGTCCCAGAACAGCACCTTGCCCAGGCTGGCCTTGGCGAGGGTGACGAGATTGCCCGCGGGCTGCGGTGGCGCGGGCAGCGGCCTCAGGGGCGGCGGCGGTGGTGGAGGACCCTGCGCCGCTGCGAGCGTAGCGGTCAGTGCCACACACAGGATCGAGCTGAGCAAGACGTTCGAGCGCATCGCATTCCCCTTCCTTCGAGTGTCCATCCCGCGCGGAGCATTACAGAATGTCCGGCGCTTGCGCCCCATCGCGTCAGCGCACCCAGGGGGACCGGATGCGCGGCCGCATTGCTGGCTGGTTGAAGTATCGGGGAGACATGTCTCAGAAGTTTGTCAGGGGCTTCCGAAATTGCACGAAACCGGAGCCCGTTAAGGCCCCGGTTTCAGGTGACAGCAGAATGCTTTCAACCGCTCCAGGCGCGGCTAGGGGCTTGCTAGCCCTGGATCCTGCCGACCATGATGAGAGGACTCGGGGTTTTCGCCGTACTGCCCGCCGCCTCGAGCGAAACACCGAAGTCGGTGATCCGGTTCGCATCGCCCGCCTTGTCGATACGCACCACGGCGCGGCCGTCGGCGTCGGTCTTGATAAGCCCCAGGCTCGTCTGGCGCGAAGGCTCGATCGCCCACAATTGGTAGACCCTGCCCTCCTGCATGCGCAGGTCGCTGAACACGAACTCAGCGCGCTGCGAGCGCGGGTCGTAGATCGCGCGCGCGCGCAGCACCGCGTCAGCGCCCGGGGTCGATTCGAGGCGGACGGTCCGCGTCTGCGGGAGCGTGTAGAGCTCTCCCCACAGCTGCGCATCCGACAGTTGCTGGTTGAGCCCCGAGATCACTTCGGTGCCGCTGACAATGTCCGCGTGCAGGTGCTTGAACTCGCCATAGTAGTGCCACGCCATAGCGGCGCTGGCGAGTGCTCCGAACACGAGGACGCCAGTCAGGGCAGCCCACGCCCAAGGCGGTGTGTGGAATTCAAATGCCGGGCCCGCCGATTTTTTCGACTTCGACTTGGCGGTCTTCGGCGCATTGCCGCCTACGGGGAACGCGACAATGTTCGGCATGGGAGCCACACCCGAGGCGACCTCGAGCACGCGGTCACGCACGCTCGATGCCGGCGCCGACAACGGCAACGCTGCCGCAAGCAACACGGTGGCGCGCTCGTAGGCGGGCAGCGTCGCATCGCAGTCATCGCAACCTTCGGCGAGGTGTTCGGCGAACTTCTGGCGATCCGCGGCATCGATGCTGCCCGCCGCAGCCGCCGCGCAGAGTTCCATGTGCTCGGGGAGTTCGGGCGTGTTCACGCGGCCTCCGCTTGCGGCATCGACTCATACAGCCGGTGCAGCCCCTGCAGCGTCCACGCCTTCACGTCGCGCACGCTGACCTGCATGCGTTCCGAGATCTCGTTCTGCCCGCGCCCTTCGTAGAACGCCAACTCGATCACCTGGCGTTCATAGTCGTCGAGCAGGCCGATCGCCTCGGTGGCGCGATCGGCGAGGTCCATCCGCTCGAGCGACACTTCGATGGGGCCGGCTTCACGATCCTGCGCCGTGGCCGCCGCGTTGAGTCCGGCGCGACGCCGCTCGATAGCGCGCGTGCGCACCAGCGACAACAACCACGCGGCGACCCCACGACGCGGCTCGAATGGAACGGCGCGCTTGACCACCTGCGACCACGCCTCGAACAGCACTTCGTCGGCCTCGGCGGCATTGCCCGTGATCCGCAGCGCCACCGGGTGCAGCAACGCGCCGTAGCGGTCGTACAATTCAACCAGTGCGGCCTGGTCGCCGGTTTGCAGCCGCTCGACGCATTCGCGGTCGGCAGGATTCATGGACGGCAGTCCTCCGTGACGGATCAACGCAATAGCCCCTGAAGATATCGGCACATGGGGGCCCCGACCTTAGCCCCCCTTGGCAGGCCGCTGAACGGGCGTATGCTGCGCGCGTGGCCTGATGCCGCGCGCAACCGGGTCGCGAGTGACCACTCCCCCAATGTGGAGCCACGATGGGATCAAGTCGCTGGTGCCTCGTCGCACTGACCACAATATTGCCGCTTTCGATCCGAGTCAGCGCCCCGGCGGATTCGGTCGCCTCTTTCGTCGCCAAGAACGGGACGCGGTTCGAAGTCCTCGGCGGCACCGGCGAGTACGCGTTCATCACGCGCGGTTGCGAGGGTCAGGTGGTGAACACGGTGCCGGGCGCTTTCCGCGACGTGGGCGGGCGCATCGAGCACAGCGTCGGGCATGGTATGACGCTGGGAGTGCGCGGCGGAGTCGTGCATGACGACATAGCGGGACTGCCGGAGCCGGTCGCCGTGACCACTCCCTCCGGGCCGATCCCGGGAACCCGCAACGAAATCGATAATGCCTACGTGAACCCTTACTTCACGTACGAGCAGACGACGGGCTCTGTGGGATTCGGCTGGGTGGCTCACCAGCACGAGTTCGTGACGACCAGTGAACAGGCTCGCCTCGTATCGAACCATTCCATCAACGACTTCAGCGCACATCTTCGTCTCGGGCGCACCGGGCACTACTTCGCGATTCGCTGGATGGATGGAGGGCGTACCGCTCGCCTCGAGCGGCGGCTACATGGACGTGGGCGTGGGCGAACAGCCCGCGGGCCGGCGGCTGGCGATCTACGGCGGCATGGGAACGGGCGGACCCTACGAAAGCGCCGGGTGGCCTATTCGTTCAGGGCTTCGCGTTCTGCGCGTTGTCCGCGATCTTTCGCGGGATCACCAGCCGGTAGCAGTGCTCACCCGATTCGTGTTGCCAGAATCGCGGCGGCTGGTCTGGGGTCACGACCCGCGTATTGCCGTCGTCGTCCGCATCGGGTCGGGTGAATATGGCGCACAGCTCGTAGGTGCGGGAATCGAATCGCTTGAATCCGTAGGGTTGGTGCGTCACCGGATCCTTCACCGAGTTGGGCGGCCCACTGGGCAGACCGAGCAGCGGATCGAGGCTTGCCGGCAACTCGCGATGCTCGTCGTAGTAGGACTCGAGCACCCTCGAGATGTCCTGCAGGTCGCGCACACGAATGCGGTCGATCTCCTCGACGCGCGCCTTTGCGGGAGAGCCTGCGGCGAAGAAAGCAAAGCCGAGCACCACGACGACCGCCAGCCCGGCGATGCGAGGCAACAACGCGCTGCGCGGGTGCTTTGCACTGGCACGCTCGTCCTCCTCCTGCCGCAACCCCGCGAGATAATGGCCGAACACATAGCCCGCGATCAGGAACACCACCAGCGTCCGCGCGAGAAAGCGCGGCGGCAACTCGCCCGAAAGCAGCCGCGACACCAGCACGATCAGGTCGCCGAGGATGACGAGCGCTGCGACGAACAGCGTGATGTAGGTCAACCACTTGCGCACGCCCGAGCTACGCTTCTCCGCGTCGTTCCGCTGCATACGGCCAATATACGAAGACAGGAACAACAACACCGGGAAGGCGATCACCAGCGCCGCGATGGCGTCGCGCACGGCGCGCAGGTTGAAGCGGTCGTAGCCGTAATTTCCCGCAGCCAACGCTTTGTCCGGCAGCCAGCGCTCGATCAACTGGAACAGGATTGCGCCGACGTTGAAGGCGGTGACGTACAGCGTGACGAACATCACGAGGTAGAGAAATGCCTCGCGCGCCGACAACTGCGTGCGCCGCCGCGGTACCGGCACGGGGAATTCCGACTCGGCCCACGCCTGGAGGGCGGTATCGATTTCTTCAGCGCGCCAGCCCGAGCGGTCGAGCTGTTCGCGAATGGCGGCACGCGACAGGCCGCGGCCCAGAGCTTCACGGACGAAGTGTTGGAGTTCAGAGTTCATTGCGGCGAACTTTGAGGTAGCCGAATGCGCCGCGCAACTCGCCCACGAGCTGCGCCCGGGCACGGGCGGAACTGGGCACCGACATCACGCTGCGCATGAGGCTCTTGGCCCACGCGCGCCACGTGACGCTGCGGCGCAGCGGGTCGAGCAAGCTTTTGGCGTAGTAGGCGCCGCGGCCGACGTCGTACGAACGGTGCAGCGATTCGATCTCGGCGGCGGTCCGGCGGCGGTGATGGTGCGCCACGACGGGGCGTGGGTCGTAGGTGCCGTTGAAGCCTGCCGCCGAGGCGCGGCTGACGAAGTCGATGTCTTCGCTGGGGTACGGAGTGCCGGCGCCCAACAACTCATCGAAGCCATCGAGAGTTTCGAGCACGCGCCGGCGCGCGGCCATGTTGGCGCCCTGGATCAATCCCGCCGGCACGAAGCG
Organism: Candidatus Eiseniibacteriota bacterium; assembly: GCA_031366795.1. Taxonomy (GTDB): domain Bacteria; phylum Eisenbacteria; class RBG-16-71-46; order RBG-16-71-46; family RBG-16-71-46; genus JANLWK01. Next base: position 6,685 of record JANLOX010000331.1, read on the forward strand.
ATGCGGCTCGATCACCAGCGGAGTGTCGCGCAGCTGGATGGTGACCGGCGCATCGTCGGGATCGTGCAGCGTGATCTGTCCACCCAGATAGTCGAGATGCGCGTCGGCGAAGCACGCGGCGATGGCAGGGACGAAATCCGGCGCGGGATAGCAGTCGTCATCCGTAAAGGCGACGAGGTCACCCGCGGCGGTGCGCCAGCCGGTGTTGCGCGCGCACGAGAGTCCGG
>JANLOX010000342.1:0-1971 GCA_031366795.1 Candidatus Eiseniibacteriota bacterium
TGTGACGCGCCGTTCCGCGGGCGGTCGCAACCTCGTGGCTTTGGAACGGCCGGGCCTGTGGAACGGCAGCATGGCGCACTGGAACACTGTGTTCGTCGAGGTGCCGCTCACCGTGTTCAACCCGGTGAAGACGGTGAATGACTTGTTGCGGCGCGAGCACCAGGGGACGAAGTAAGGCACGCGCGAGGTCGTCGGCAGAATGCGCGGCGTGTTTAGTGTCGCGTTACAGGCGGGGCCTGTTGTGTTGAGTTAGCTCAACTCGCGCCCCTTCAACTCCGCGCGCATATCCGCCAGCGTAAGCGCCGCGCCACCGGCCGCTACCGCAATCGACGGCAGCGCTGGCCGCACGATGTCGCCCGCCGCCCAGACTCGCGCGAGGGATGTCCGCTGGCGCGCGTCGACGATGACGAAGCCCTCGGCGTCACGCGCGACGGCGTCGCCGAGCCACTCGGAGTTCGGCAGCATCCCGGCTTTGATCACGATGGCTTCCACGGGAAGACGCGTTGCGCCATCGGCCCCATCGAGCGCAACCGCCTCGACCTTGGTACTACCCTCAATAGCTCGCACGCGAGTGTGTGTCAGCACAGTGATCGCCGGGAACGCCGCGACTCCCGCCTGGAATTCGGGGCGCGCGCGCGGCTTCTCGCGCACCACCAGCGTCACGACGCAACCGAGTCGCGCTAGGATCATCGCGTTCGCGTAAGCGGCATCCCCGCCACCTGCCACCGCAACGATGCGCCCGCGCAATTGCTCGCGATCTCCATTCGCCGAGTAAGAGACGCCGCGATCTTCGAGCTCGCGCTCCCCCGGCACCTCGAGGCGCCGACGTCGTGTTCCCGTGGCGATGAGAAGGGCCTGCGCTTCGAGCCGCTCCCCCGCGTGAGTGACCACCGCTACGGGGGCGCGATCGGCGCCGGCCGGGCTCCACGCGCCGGGCACCCGAATTGGAGCCCGAGCCTCACCGGAGATGGAATCCGCATGCGTGGCCTCGATGCGAGCGACCCGCACGCCCGTGCGCACCGGCACTGCGACGTCCGCGAGTTGCTGCGCATAGATCGTCGCCAAGCCCGCTCCGTCGACTTCGCGGACGCCCGTCACGTCGCGCGGCGCGAAGTAAAGATGATGCAGCGTCCCGCCGATGGCTGTGCCCTCGTCGATCAACAGCGCTTGCAGGTCCAGCGAAACTGCCCACAGCGCAGCCGAGACTCCGGCAGGACCGCCGCCCACGATCAAGAGTTCGGGACGCTCCGTCATCGCCGGTTCAGCCGCGCGACTGTCCCAGCGCTGCCACGCCGGCCGCACCCGCGAGCGTGCCGCGCATCGTCGAGGTCTCGACCATGCCGCGGCGGCGGATACCGCGCATCTCCATGCACAGGTGCCGCGCCTTCAGGAGCACCGCGATGCCGCGCGGCTGCAGCAGCCGTTCCATGTGGTCGGCGATCTGAGTGGTGATGCGTTCTTGAAGCTGCGGGCGGTGCGAGTACCACTCGAGCAGGCGGGCAGGTCCGCTGATGCCAATAATGCGGTCGCCCGGCACATACGCGATCGTGGCGCGGCCGAAGAACGGCGCGAAATGGTGGATGCACGTCGAGTGGAACTCGAGATCGCGGACCACCACCAGGTCGTCGCCTTGGGGGTGCGGGAAGGTGGCCAGGTCAGGCGAGCCGTCGGGATCCATGCCGGAGAACGCCTCGGCGTAGAATTCGGCGATCCGCGCCGGGGTGCGGTCGAGCTCGGGATCGATGCTGGAGTCAAGGCCCAGGGCCTTGATTAACTGGGCCACGGCCGCTTCGACTTTCACGGGATCCTGCCGGGATGAGTGGCTCATGTGAAGCACCCCCGCCTGAAAGCGAAACCGGGGCCGGCACGTGCCGGCCCCGGGAAAATGGAGCGGAAGACGGGATTCGAACCCGCGACAACCACCTTGGCAAGGTGGAGCTCTACCGGGCTGAGCTACTTCCGCTCAAAGCA
>JANLOX010000046.1:0-7710 GCA_031366795.1 Candidatus Eiseniibacteriota bacterium
GCTCGAAGAGCGCCGCGCGAAGATCGCGGGTGAATTCGCCGAAGCCGCAAAGCGTCAGGCGGCCGCGGACGAAGCGCGCGCGAAGCTTGAAGTGCAGCTGCGCGACATCGAGACCCAGAAGCGCGCCAAGATCCAGGAAGGCGTCGCTGAAGGGCAGCGTGTTGCCGGCGAAATGCGGACGCAGGCACAGACCGATGCCACGGCACGGCTGGCGCAGGCGGAAGATGAAGTGACGCGGCAGAAGGAAAAAGCAAAAGAACTGCTCAAGGAACAGATGATCAACATCTCGTTACGTGGGGCCGAGAAGATCCTGCGCGAGAAGCTCGATGACGCGCACCAGCGCAAGCTGATGGGCGAGTTCATCGACGAGGTGGGAGCGGGACGGTGAAGGACGCCACGGTCGGCGCGCGTTACGCACGGGCACTGCACATCGTGACCGAAAAGCGGGGCGAGACTCCGCGCGCGCTCGAAGACTTGAAGGCCATGGCGGTGGTGTTGGGTGGTAGTTCGCGCGTCGGCGCGCTGCTCTCGACGCCGCAGGTGCTGCAGGCCGACAAGCGCAAGGTGCTGGCGTCGGTGCTCGACGGCAAAGTGACCAAGTCGGTCGCGCTGTTCGTGGACCTGCTGTTGCGCAAGAAGCGGCTGGGCGAGTTCGACGAGATCGTTCGCGAGTTCCAGGCCATCGTCGAGCGGCAACAGGGCATCCAGCGCGCACACGTCACGAGTGCTGTGGCGATGAGCCCGGCGGAAACGAGCCGGCTGCACGCCGAACTCGAGAAGCGCACGAATTCCAAGATCCATCTCACCAGTGAAGTCGACGCCTCGTTGTTGGGCGGCGCGCTGGTGCGCATCGGCGATCGCGTGATCGACCGCTCGGTGCGGACGCTGCTCGAGCAGATCGAGCGTCAGCTCAGCGAAGTGAGTGTTTAAGGCGGTTTCGCATCACATTGGGCTCGGGCCGCGACGGCAATAGCGCGGCGGGCCGTTACTTGAACGCACGGGGTTCTGACCCATGTCCTTTCGACCTGAAGAAGTAAGCGCCGTCCTGGCGCAGGAACTCGAACGCTACGAGGCCAAGCTCGAGACCAAGAGCGTCGGCACCGTACTGTCCGTCGGCGACGGTATCGCGCGCGTGTGGGGCCTCGAGGATGCGATGGCCGGCGAGCTGATCCGCTTCCCCGGCGATACCATGGGCATGGTGCTCAACCTCGAAGAAGACAATGTCGGCGTTGTGCTGTTCGGCTCCGACAAGAACATCAAGGAAGGCGACCGCGTCGAGCGCACCAACCGCATCGCCTCCGTGCCCGTCGGCAAGGTGATGATCGGCCGCGTCGTCAACGCGCTCGGCCAGCCGGTCGACGGCAAGGGCCCGATCGGCGCGGACAAGTTCCGCAACATCGAGTTCAAGGCCCCTGGCGTGATCGAACGCCAGCCGGTCGTCGAGCCCTTGCAGACGGGCATCAAGGCCATCGACGCCATGGTGCCGATCGGCCGCGGCCAGCGCGAGTTGATCATTGGTGACCGCCAGACCGGCAAGACGACGATCGCCCTCGACACGATCATTAACCAGAAGGGCAAAGGCGTCATCTGTATCTACGTCGCGATCGGCCAGAAGGAATCGACCGTCGCGAACGTGGTGGGCGTGCTCGAGAAGCACGGCGCCATGGAGTACACAATCGTCGTAACGGCCTCGGCGTCCGAGTCTGCGCCGCTCCAGTACATCGCGCCGTATGCCGGTGTCGCCATGGGCGAGGAGTTCACCTACAACGGTGGCCATGTGCTGTGTGTGTATGACGATCTTTCGAAGCACGCGACCGCATACCGCCAACTGGCGCTGCTGCTGCGCCGCCCGCCGGGCCGCGAGGCTTATCCCGGCGACGTGTTCTACCTTCACTCGCGGCTGCTCGAGCGCGCCTGCAAGTTGTCGGACGCTTTGGGCGCGGGCTCGCTCACGGCACTCCCGTTCATCGAGACGCAGGCGGGTGACGTGTCCGCCTACATTCCGACGAACGTGATCTCGATCACCGACGGGCAGATCTTCCTCGAAGGCGATTTGTTCTACTCCGGCGTTCGCCCTGCCATCAACGTCGGTATCTCGGTGTCGCGCGTCGGTGGCAACGCCCAGATCAAGGCGATGCGCCAGGTCGCCGGCCGCCTTCGGCTCGACCTCGCGCAGTACCGCGCCTTGGCTGCGTTCGCGCAGTTCGGCTCGGACCTCGACAAGAACACGCTGGCGCAGTTGACGCGTGGCGAGCGCATGGTCGAGTTGCTCAAGCAGGGCCAGTTCGCGCCGATGGCCGTCGAAGACCAGGTCGTCTCGATCTGGGCCGGCGCCAACGGACACTTGGACGATATCGCGGTCGCGGCGGTGCGCAAGTTCGAGATCGAGTGGCTGGCGTTCGTGAAGCAGCAGTACCCGGAAGTCGCGCACAACATCGCGACGGCCAAGACCATTTCGCCGGATGACGATAAGCGCCTGCACGAAGCGTGCAAGGCGTTCAAGACGCAGTTCAAGGCGTAAGGGACCCATGGCATCGCTTAAGGACCTGCGGCGGCGCATCCGCGCCACCAAGAGCATGCAGCAGATCTTCAAGGCCATGGAGATGGTGGCCGCGGCGAAGCTGCGCCGCGCGCAGCAGCGGGCGCAGGCATCGAGCCCGTACTCGCAGAAGATCTCGAACATGCTCGCCAACCTAGCCGGGGCTGCTTCCGAGTTGGACCATCCGCTATTCAAGGAACGCGAGGTCAAGCACACCGCACTCGTCGTGATCACGTCCGATCGCGGCTTCGCGGGCGCGTTGAACACCAACGTGCTGCGTGTCGCGGAGCAGCGGCTGCGCGAGGCGCCGAAGGATTCCTTGCTCGTGGTGGCCGTGGGGCGCAAGGGGCGTGACTACCTACGCCGCCGTGGCTACCCCATCATCACATCGCACGCCGACCTGCCGGGTGAGGCGAGCCTCGAGTTCGCGCGCGCGCTGACGAACGACCTGACCGAGCGCTTCATCAAGGGCGAGGTCGACCGCATCGAAGTGATGTACTCGCATTTCGTCAATGTCGTGGTGCGGCAGGTGCGCACCGAAGTGTTCTTGCCCGTCACGGGGCAGGCGGGTGCGGCATCGCAGGACCGCGGCACCATCTTCGAGCCGGACGCAGAGACGTTGTTGGCCGAACTGTTGCCGCGCTACGCGACCGCCAAGGTGTACTCGGCGCTGGCGGACTCGCTGGCCTCCGAACATTCCGCGCGCATGGTCGCCATGGGCTCGGCGCGCAAGAACGCCGGCGAACTCGTCGACAGCCTGACCCTGACGCGCAACCGCCTGCGCCAGGCCGCCATCACCCGCGAAATCGCCGAGCTCGTCGGCGGCGCAGAAGCACTCAAGTAAGAGACACACTGCGGTCCGCGCCGTGCGGGCCCTTATGACTTAGCGAAGGAGCATTCAAATGAGTGTTGGGAAAATCGTTCAGGTCATCGGCCCCACGGTGGACGTCGCGTTCGAACCGGCGCATCTGCCGCAGCTCTACAACGCCATCATCATCGAGGACAAGGCGCGCAACATTCGCCTGACCGTCGAGGCCGCGTTGCATGTCGGCGACAACGTCGTCCGCTGCATCGCCATGGATTCGACCGACGGCCTCGTGCGCGGCATGGCCGCGACGGACACGGGCGCCCCGATCTCAGTGCCGGTCGGCGAAGAGTGCCTCGGCCGCATCTTCAACCTGGTCGGCGACACCATCGACGGCAAGGGCCCGTGCGCCGCCAAGAAGCGCATGCCGATCCACCGCGCCTCGCCCACGTTCGATGAGCAGGAAACCGAGAAGCAGATCTTCGAGACCGGCATCAAGGTGGTCGACTTGCTCGCGCCCTACCAGCGTGGCGGCAAGGTCGGTCTGTTCGGCGGCGCCGGCGTCGGCAAGACCGTTCTCATCCAGGAACTGATCCGCAACATCGCCACCCAGCACGGTGGCTTCTCGGTGTTCGCCGGCGTCGGTGAGCGCACGCGCGAAGGCAACGATCTCTACCGTGAAATGACGGAGTCCGGCGTTATCGCCAAGACCGTGATGGTGTTCGGCCAGATGAACGAGCCGCCCGGAGCGCGTCTGCGCGTCGGCCTGACCGGTGTGACAATGGCCGAGTACTTCCGCGACGATCAGGGCAAGGACGTGCTGTTCTTCGTCGACAACATCTTCCGCTTCACGCAGGCCGGCTCCGAAGTGTCGGCGCTGCTCGGCCGTATGCCGAGTGCTGTCGGTTACCAGCCGACGCTCGCGACCGAAATGGGCGCGCTGCAGGAGCGCATCACCACCACGAAAAAGGGCTCGATCACCTCGGTGCAGGCGATCTACGTGCCCGCCGACGACTTGTCGGACCCCGCACCCGCGACCGCGTTCTCGCACCTCGATGCCACGACCGTGCTCGAGCGCTCGATCGCCGAGCTCGGCATCTACCCCGCCGTCGACCCACTCGCATCGACGAGTCGCATTCTCGATCCGCAGATCGTCGGCGAGGAACACTACGCCGTCGCGCGCTCGGTGCAGCGGATCCTGCAGCGCTACAAGGATCTCCAGGACATCATCGCGATCCTCGGCATGGACGAGCTGTCGGAAGACGATAAGGTCACAGTTGCGCGCGCGCGCCGCATCCAGCGCTTCCTGTCGCAGCCGTTTTTCGTCGCCGAAGCCTTCACCGGCTCGCCCGGCAAGTACGTGAAGCTCGAAGACACGATCAAGGCGTTCAAGATGATCGTCAACGGCGAACTGGACGAACTGCCGGAGCAGGCGTTCTACATGCGCGGTGGCATTGACGAAGTGATCGCGGCGGCTGAAAAGATGGCGGCGACGGTCTAACGATGGCCGCCACGTTCAAGCTGTCGGTGCTCACGCCGGAACGCGCGGTGTACGACGGAGTCGTCGAGTACGTCCAGGTGCCCGGTTCCGAAGGCTATCTCGGCGTACTCGCGAACCACGCTGCGTTAGTGACAGGCCTGTCGAACGGCACGCTGACGGTCCGCAAGGCCGGCGGCGAAGTCGAAACATTCGAAGTGAGCGGCGGCTTCTTCGAGGTCAGCCACAACGAAGCGACCGTGCTGGCGGATTCGGTCGCGGTTGAGGTGGTCGCCAAGAAGTAGGACTACTGCCACGCGCAGTCGGCTCCCGCGACCGCGCTGCTGTCGTGAACGGTCCCAGCGTGATGCGAGCCTCTGCCGGCCCATGGTGGGCGCGTATCGCTACCATCACTAGCCTGCTGATCACGTGCGCTTCCCGCACGCGCGGCGATCTCAGCGGACGAGCTGGTGCTCTTGCGTCACGACGTCGGGCGCCACGAATTGCGCATGAACCTCGGTGGCGACGCCTACTTGATTCAGGCCGCGCGCCTCGATACTGCGGGGATCGCGTTCGAGGCGGAGCAGATCGCAGGTGTGTCACGCTGGCAGGAGGGCGGAAAACTTGCGCCTGCCCCGCTGCCCTCGCCCGTTACCTGGGAGCAGATCACTTCAATTGAGCGTCGCGATTCCGGCTGGCGCCGTGGCGCCCTGATCGGACTGCTCGTGCTGCCTGTCGCCGTGTACGTCGCCCAATCGCAGGACGATACCGAAGGGTGGGCGGGGGTCTTCGCCATCAGCTCGGCGCCGTTCGGCGCCCTGGCGGGCGGCCTCATTGGTGCATTGGGGTCCGCCTGGGTGCCGGTGTGGCAGCGACCGGTGGCTACGGGAGAGGGCACTCGCTGAGCCGGTGAGGGCATCTCTCCCGTATCTGCGGCCGAACGTCGAAGAGCGTGCGCTTACGAATTACTCAATGCGTTGAGTAATTTTACTCCGCGCGGTTGAGTAATTCGTAGCAGGCCCACCGCGTACTCGTGCTTGGCTCGTTCACCGCACGATCGACACGGGCCGCATGATCACGCTATCCGGTGTGGCCAGCGGATGAAGTAGACCTGCTTGGGACGGCGAGGCCGACAGTGCGCGTGTCCCAGGATGCCACGTGTTGGCCGGGTTTGACGCGATAATCAAGGTCCGCACCTGCCTTCCGGGGCCAAGTCCCGGAGAACTTGATACGTGACCGTCATATGTGGTCATATGACCACATATGACGGTCATCCCAGCCTCCAGCCCATTCGGCAGTCTTGCGCGCACGAGGGTCTTACTTGCGCTCGCCTTGTTGACGGAGAGTCATGCGCGCGAGCTTGTGCGTGTGTTGGGCACGAATCTTTCAAGCACCCAGAAGGCGCTCATCTCGCTCGAGCGGGACGGTATCGTCGCGGCGCGCGCAGCGGGGCGGACGCGGCTTTACAGGCTGAGTCCTCGAGCGCCTGCCAGGGCTGAGCTGGCTCGATATCTTGAGCGCCTGGTGGAGTTCGAGCCCGCTTTGCGGGCGCGGGTCGCTGAGTTGCGCAGACGCCCCCGGCGTACAGGCAAGCCCATTTGAAATTGAGCGCCAAGTCGTCCCTCGCAGATGTGGCGATCTCGGTGGGCGATGCGTTGCGACGCGCGGGCATCCGCGGCGTCCTTACCGGTGGTGCGTGCGCACATCTGTACACTGCGGGATCATATGCATCGGTGGATGTCGACTTTGTCCTCTCGGAAGAGACGCCTGTCCATGTCCTTGATCGGGCCTTGAACCCGCTCGGATTCCAACGGAACCGCGACCATTGGGTACACGCGAAGCTGCCGTTCTACGTGGAGTTTCCGCGGGGGCCGCTGGGCATCGGTGAAGACTTCAAGATCCGTCCGGTGTGGAAGGGCAAGAGCGGGTCGAGAACGCTTGCACTGTCGGCGACCGACGCGTGCCGTGACCGGCTCGCTGCCTACTATCATTGGAATGACCGGCAGAGCCTGGGCGTCGCTGTGGCGATCGCGATGCACAACAGGATTCGACTCGCGACGGTCAAGCAATGGAGCCTTGGCGAGGGCCACGGAGATCGATACCGCATATTTGTTGCCGAGTTGAAGCGCTCTCGGTTGGCGGCAGCGGGGAGGGGGATACGCAAACCGGCGTAGCCGCTCTTCCCCCTGCATCCGGCTCGCCCGCTACTTCTTCCACATGCGCTCCCACCACCTCATGCGGTCGGTGTCGGTGGCCCAATCGGCATCAACGCCCATGCGTTTGCGGCTCGCTGCTGTGTCCCAACCGGTGAGCTGCGCGAGCGTCTCCGCCTGCTTGCGGCGGCGTTCGGCCAAGCCGCCGCGATACTTCACGGCCTCGGGGCAATCCCCCGCGCCCTTCCACTCGTGACGGATCACGTAGCGGCCCTGGAAGTTCTGGATGTCGCTGGTGACCTGGAACGCCAGATCTTCCGGGAAGCGCGCGCGGTCGTAGCGCACGTGCAGCCGCGTCATGAACACCGTCGCCCTGCCCTCCTGCTCATCGACCCAGTAGGCGCCGAACTGGCGTAGTTCATCGTTCGACAACGGTTGCCCGGCGCACGGGTCGCACCAGCGCATGTCCCAGCAGTACTCCGTGAAGATCACGCCTTCGTGCTGCGCCTCGAGTTGGTGCGCGAACAGGTCGTGGTAGAAGTTCTTGAAGTCGGCCTGCACGAACTCGGGTACCTCGGCATCACTCGGTAGCTTTACGGTGCGGTAGTTCACGCACTCGACGCGGCCCTTGCGGGTGATGGCGTACACGAACATGTCCTGCGGCCCCGAGGCGTTGACCATTCCCAACCGCAGCGGCAGCATGAAGCGCGGGTTGGTGAACGCCATCTGCAGCGGG
>JANLOX010000400.1:0-23921 GCA_031366795.1 Candidatus Eiseniibacteriota bacterium
AGGAGCGCCGGCATGCGATGGATCTTGAATGGATGCGCTGCGTTGCTGTGCTGGGGCTCGGTGGCTGCGGCCGCTGGGAGCCCGGACTCGTTGCACACCGCGGTGAGCCCGCGAGAGCAGGTCATGCGGATGGTCGACGCCTACGGCGGCCGCCTGCCACTCGAGCGCGTGAAGGGCTATCGCATGGACGGCAAGATTATGGCCGCACAGCAGGGGAAGGAGGGGCCGATGACGCGCACATTCCAGCGTCCCGGGAAATTGCGTGTCGAATTGCGCTACCCCGACCAGGCTGAGACGCGCATCGTCAGCAGCGAACACGGCTGGCGGGGCGTGGGTAGCGACGTCCGGGCGGCCCACGGGATGATGCTCGACGCGATGGTCATGCAGGCCGCGCGTTCCGACTTGCCGTTGTTCCTGCTGGCGAATATCGACAGCGTGCATTCGATCGGCCCCATGGAACGCGACAGCCTTCAGCTTGAGGGCCTTGAGGCCCCGTTCGGCGCCGGCCGCTCCCTGCGGGCCTATGTCGACCCCGCGACCCACCGTGTCCTCGTGAGCCAGAGCGTGCTGAAGACCGAGTCCGGGGCGATGGAGTTCGAGACCCACTACTCGGACTTCCGCAAAGTGGGGCCAGTGTGGTTCGCCTTCCACGAGGACAACTTCGCCTCCGGTATGGCGACCGGGACGATGACGATCGAGAAGGTGACCGTCAATCCCACCTTCAAGCCCGCTGACTTTGCCGCGCCGCGCTGAGTTTCCGGTTCGAGTCGGGGCGATCGCCTGGCTCGCTTCGGTGCAATTCTTCGTCATGCAGGCCGTCGTGCAGTCGGCATGGACGACGCCCTACAGCCTCGTCACCAACTACATCAGTGATCTCGGCAATACCGTGTGCGCGCCCTACCCGCAGCGTTCGGCGAGTTATGTCTGCTCCCCCTGGCACGCGGCAATGAATGTCTCCTTCATACTCGTGGGGCTTACCACGATGGGCGGCGCCGTGTTCCTGCGGCGCGCGTTGGAGTCGTCCCGCGCGTGGTGGTGTGGGCTCGGGCTCATCGTCATCGCGGGCGCTGGATTCGTGCTCGTCGGAATGTTTCCTGAAAACGTCAGCCTGCCGTCGCACAAGGCGGGCGCCGCGCTGCAGTTCGTCTGCGGAAACCTTGGCCTCGTGGTATTGGGAGCGGCCCTGCTGCGGTTCCGGCGCGCTCCAGGGTTGGCCGCGCTGGCGGTCGCCGCCGGCGCCATCGGCCTGCTGGCGACCGTGTTGTTCGGCACCGGGCACATGTTGGGATTGGGCACGGGAGGGATGGAGCGGTTCGCCGCCTATCCACTCCCGGCGGGATGCGCCGTCATTGGCGGCTGGCTCGTTTCGCCGGTCGCATTTCGGGCGCGACGGTAACGCGGAGTCTGCTATCGTCGTGTTGCCTCACGTCCGCGCCGCTCGCCACTGCCGCTTCGAACGCCGCGAAGTCTTGCGTGCGGGAGAGATGCCATGTTCCCCTCGGTCCGCAATGTGATCCTTGCCGCGTTGTGCGGCATCGCCGGAGTGTATCCTTGCGCCGCCTCCGCCAAGCCGGCCTATGTGGACATCACATGGCTGTCCATCACGAACATCCACTACGAGATCGGATCCCTCGGCATCCTGACCGACGGCTATATCACCCGCATCCCTTCGACGAATTTCTATGGCGGTGGCGGCGGCCTGAAGTCGACGCATACGGCGTCGAAGCCCGACGTCGTCGCGGTGACGCGGGTCATGAATGCAATGGGCGGCCCCACGAAGTTTAATATCCTGCTCACGGGCCACAGCCACTTCGATCACGCCTTCGACACCGCGACCTGGGCGACGCTGACCGGGGCGCGCATCATCGGCTCGAAGACGACGTGCTTCCAGGCTCAGGCGCAGGGCATCACCGCGGACCGGTGCACGGTGGTCAACGGTGGCGAGAAGCTCGCGCTGTCCCCCGAGGTGACGGTGCGCGTGGTGCGCTGGAACCACAGCGGTGATTCGAAGACGAATCCCGAGCAACACAACCCGGTCGAGTTGAACGCGGCGCCGGTCCCAGACCCGGCTACAGGGGGTTTGCGCGCGGGCGTGGCCGAGGACTTCCCCAATGGCGGAGGCGGACGCGCCTACCTGTTCACCGTGGACGGAGCCAATGGGCCATTCAGTTGGTTCTATCAGAACTCGGCCAGCGCCACGGACTTGAATTCCCCGATCATCGTGGATGGCATCAACTACGGCGCGCCGCTCGCCAACCTGAAGGCCGCGATGTCGGACGCGGGGCTGACGAAGGTTGATCTGTGGATCGGTTCGGGCGGCACGTCTATCGCGCAACTCGTGGTGCCGGTGATCAAGCCTAAGGCCTACATCCCGGTGCACTGGGACTCATTCACCAGCCCCTTCCTGTCCGGTGTGACGAAACCCTTCCGCGACCCCGCACTCGCGTCCTACCTCAAAACCGCCGGGACGAAATTGGTTGCGCCCGTGAACTACATGGACAAGTGGCGGCTCGACGGCAGAGGCATCCAGGTGGTCTCGAACACGGCGGTCAAGCATGCGCTGGGGTTCACGAGGTAGCGCGCGGTGCGGGCGCTGGCGCCGCGTCGCGCGGCCCAACGCGCGGCGCGTATCGCGAGTTGAGCGGAGGCGGGTCAGATCCGCGCTCCGCTCATCTCAGGGACTGCCTCGTTACTTCGCCGCGCGGTTGGTGAACCAGATCTGCGGCGCGTTCGTGACGCCTGCCTGCTCCATTGCCGTCTTCAACTCCGGCGAGGCCGCGAACGCCTTGGCCGCTTCAGCGGTCTTGAAGTCGTGGGTCACGGTGATGTCGTTGGGGTTGTCCGCTGAACGGTACACGGCCTGTGCCGTGACGCCCATCTTCTTGCGCGTGACGTCGAACGCGTCGTAGGTCTTGCGCCACGCCGCGTAGTCCGCGACCTCGTGCCGCACGTACATTCGCACGCCGTTTGCCTCGGCCGAGCGGGCGCCCGTGGGCGTCGTGAACCAGATCGTCGGTGCGCCGGCGACGCCGGACGTTTCCATCGCCGCCTTGAGTTCCGGCGAAGCCACCATTGCCTTCGCCGCTTCCAGCGTGGCGAAGTCATGGATCACCGTGATGTCGTTCGGGTTGTCGATCGAGCGGTACACCGCCTGCGCCGTGACGCCCAACTTCTTCTGGGTCGGCTTGAACGAGTCGTAGACCTTGCGCCACGCCGGGTAATCGGTGACGTCGTGCCGCACGAACATCCTGACGCCTTTGGCGTGGGCGGGCTGCGCGGCAACCGCAAGACCGACGGCGAGGAGGGAAGCGATGAAGATAAGACGCATGAAATCCCTTTCAGTGGGGAAATGGAACGGCGCCAGCGGATGCGGCCGCCGGGAAGATAGCAGGTGCGCGCCACGGCAACGATTCGCATCGCACGGCAACGACTCGCACGGCGGTGACTTCGCGCGTCCCGCGCCGAATCCGGAAGGCGCTAACGCACGACCGCGAGCCGCCGCGAGACACGCTCGCCCGCAGCGTCCAGCACGCACCAGTAGATGCCGCCTCGCACCCGCGTCCCGGCGTCGTCGCGGCTATCCCACTCGAGTTGGTGCTGCCCCGCGCTGAACCGGCCCTGTTCGATCACTCGAACCGTCCGGCCCTGAGTGTCGATGATGGCAAGTCGTCCGCCGGTCGCGGCCGGCAGCGAGAAGGCGATGCGCGAGGGGCCCGTGGCGGGGTTGGGGGCAGGGGCCGCAAGTGACACGCCCGAACGTCCCGAGTTCGCCGGCAGCACGCTGGTGTTGCCGAGGCGCTCCACCATCTTGAAGCGGTGATCCACGCTCGACAGCGTGGTGTCCTGCACGATTCCTGAGGGCCAGCGGATCTTGATCCTGTCGACCTGTGTGTTGGCGCCCAATCCGAAGTGGACCGTCAAGGCGCTCTGCGAGCGATAACCGGTGCAGCCCGAGATCTCGCGCATCTGCGTCACGCCGCCGGCGGTGAGCCATACACGCGCGCCCAGGGCAGAGCGGTTCGAGACCGTGCCCTCGAGGTCGAGTTCAATCCAGTGGTTGCCGTTGGCGAGATCGTTCCGCAGCAGCAGGTTCGGCCGCTGCAGGTAACTCGAGAGGTAGAGATCGAGGTCGCCGTCGCCGTCGTAGTCGCCCGCCGCCACGCCGGCATTGGTTCCGGTGCCGACCAAGGGCCCCGTGGTGTTCTCGGTGAAGGTGCCGTCATGGTTGTTGTGGAACATGTGGTTCACACCGAACTCGGTCGAGCTCACGAACAGGTCGATCCAGCCGTCGTTGTCGAAGTCGCCCCAGCACACGCCTACGCTGTGCGCGCCGAGCACGAGGTTGGCGGGGGTGACGTCCTCGAAGGTGCCGAAATTGTTGCGGAACAGGTGGTTCGGTTCGTTCGCGTGCGCGGTGTAGATGTCGAGGTCGCCGTCGTTGTCGTAATCCGCGCTCGCGCCCGAATGTCCATTGAGCGTGTTGGCCAGCACTGGCGTGGTGATGTTCGTAAAGCCCCCCGCGCCATCATTGCGCATGAATACGCTGGGGTAGGTGAGGAAGCGGATCAGGTAGGCGTCCGGGTCGCCGTCATTGTCGAAGTCGCCCCAGGCGATGCCGTCATTGACGTTGACGCCCAGTGAGTCCGTGGTGACATCGACCAGCGCCGTGCCCGTGTTGCGCAGCAGCTTGCTCGCCTGGTGGAAGTAGGCAACGTAGAGGTCGAGCAGGCCGTCGCGATCATAGTCGACCCAGGTGGTCGAGTGGCCATGCGCGACGTCGAGCAGCACGCCGGAGGTGATGTTCGTGAACACTCCGCCGCCGTCGTTGCGCAGCAGGCGCATCGGCTCTTCCTCGAGCGAGATGAACAGGTCGAGGTCGCCATCGTTGTCGAAGTCGCCCCACGTCTGGCCGCTCCCGCTGCCACTGGTCAGCAGCGGAGCGGGTGTCACGTCGGTCCAGATGCCGGGGCCGTCATTGCGGAAGAACGATCCCGGGTGCAGTCCCTCACCCACGACACAAATGTCGAGGTCGCCATCGCCGTCGAAATCGACGAAGGCGACGCCCTTCTTGTCCTTGGTCCAGACGGTGTCGGCCAGGTCCGCAGTGGTGACGTTGGTCCACTGCGCGTGCGCGGCGTGCGGCGAAATCGCGGCGCAAACGACCATGGATGCGGCGACCAGCAGCGTTTTGAACGCGTGTCGAGCCTGCGCGCGCTGGGGACCCGACGCTACCGCGTGGCTGGAGTAGTGGAGACCAAAGTCGGGCATGATGTGGGGGGGCGCCGTTGGGGAAGGGGAACGCTCAACATGAAGGCCGGGCGCCGAGGGCTTGGCACCTCCCCAAGTGTACCGCGAAGTGCCCCATGGGGACGAGGCTAATTACGGACCAGTTGCGGGTCCGCTGGGCCCTTGCGCGGCAGGCGCTGTTACTGCTTCGCCAGCTCCGCGCGCCAGTTCAACACGATGGTGAGGTCGGTCGATATCGCGAAATTGCCCGGCGGGGCGAGCACGATCCCTCCGCTCAAGTCGCCCTTGAAGGCCAGCGCAGGTGTGTTAAGGACCGGGCGAGGGAACTCAGCGAATGAGTTGCCCACGGCTCCCGTGATGGGGTCAAAGTCGAGGTATCCAATCCCCGTCGGAGTTCCAATCTCAAGTTCCCGCCCGTCCACGCGCCAATGGGCGAATGCGCCGAATTTTGTCGAGACCTGTCGCTTGTTGCCCGCGCCCGGATAGGACTGCACATAAACAGCACTGTGCCCGGACTCGTTTGACTGGTAGGCACACCAACGGCCATCCGGGGAAATCTCGGCCCTGAGCTCGTCGAATGGGGTGACCAGGTAGGGCGTGGGCGTATGTGCGCCCGTCATGGGAACTTGCCAGAGGTCCCAACCGGTCTTCTCCGCGAGCGTCTCGACGATCAATGCCTGTCCATCCCGCGACCAATCGCTCACGTACTTGAGCAGCGACCCCGCCGTCATGATGGCTTCCTCGCGCGCCGATCCATCCGACGGTTTCACAAACACATCCCAGCGCGAGTTACGGTTGGAGGAGAAGGCGATCTGGCGGCCATCGGGAGACCAGGCGGGCCGGTCCACGCGGCCGGGGCCATCGGTGAAGCGCGTCATCGAGCCGCGCGCGAGATCGATCATCCACAGGTCCGACTCGTCGGTGGACTCTCGCAGGATGACCAGCGCGTGAGTGCCATCGGGAGACAAGCTCACGTTTTCGTATGGACCCGCCGGCGCTGGAACGCGGCCGAGCAGCTTCCCGCTGCGATCGAACCACCTGAGCTCGAGGGGGGTTGCCTGCTGGCTGAAGTACGCCAGCGTGCCCTGTTCCGATGCCGAGAACGGCGGGGAGCCGAGGAACTCGCTGTCTCTCGGTTCGTCGCGCAAGACGACGGGCTCGCCCTGGAGTTTCCGGCTTGACGCGTCGAAGCGTTGGGCCACGATCCTGCCCTTGCGGCCAAACAGCAGGTAGCCGGGATTCACGTACACGGGTGTTCCCCCGGCCGACATCAGGAGTTGTTTCTGTTGCGACTCGGTGGAGCCGACATAGACGGAGTACTCGCCGTCGTGATTGGGCAACGATACGAACAAGAAGTGAATGCCATCCGGTAGGAAGCGCGGAAAGCGGTGCCCCGTCTCGGTGGCCTCGAGTGTTGTCGCGGGGCTGGGCTTGCCGCCTTCCTGTGAAACCTTCATCAGCGGACCCGAACCCGTCGGCGCGTAGACGATGGTTCCCCGCGACCCCCAACTGCCGCCGCGACCGCTATTATTGATGGAGCACAGCACTTCAGGGGTTCCGCCGCGGGTGTCGGCCTTCTTCAACTTGTCCTGTGTACTGAAGACGATGGACCGGCTATCGGGGGACCAGAACAGCACCGTGCTGTTCTCGCTGCCCGGGAGCAACTGCCCTTCGAGGGCGTCCAGCGAACGCACCCACACCGCCGAGCGGCCCGACGAATCTGAAACCGAGGCCGCAATCTTCGAGCCGTCGGGTGACACGGCCACGCAGGCAGGCTCGCGGGGAAAGCCCAGCGCGATCGGGGGCGTTGCGATGGAGAAACGCATCGTTTGCTCCGGCGCCTGCGAACGCGTAACCAGCATCCACGCGAGTACGGCCGTCGTCGAGGCGAGCAACGCCGCGAGGGCGAACCCCATGCGCGAACTCCGCTGCGCGGTGCGCGAGGCACTAGCGTCGATTGCGGGCGCTACCATGCCGATCTTCGACGCCGAGGGGGCGTGACCGCCCTCGAGCACGAGCCGCGCCTCTCCGATGTCGCGCAGGCGCTTCTTCGCGTCCTTCGTGAGGCAGCGCTCGATCAACTCACGCACATTCGGCGGCAGGCTCGTGGGCAGTGCCTTCCAGTCCGGCTCGCCCTGCAGGATCAGTGCGATCATGTCGGACACGGTCTCGCCCGCGAACGCCTGCTGGCCCGTAAGGCATTCATAGAGCACGCAGCCAAACGACCAGATGTCGGTGCGGCGGTCCACGGCGCGACCGCGCGCCTGCTCGGGGCTCATGTAGGCGGCGGTGCCAAGGATCACGCCCGCGCCGGTCATCGCGGTGAGCGCCATCGTCGGCGAGGCACTCAGGCCCGCATCCGAACTTGAGCCCGCTCCGCTACCGCCCTTGGCGAGCCCGAAGTCGAGCACCTTCACTTCGCCCGTGGGCGTGAGTTTTACGTTGCCGGGCTTCAAATCGCGGTGGATCACGCCGCCTTCGTGCGCGGCCTCGAGGGCCGCCGCGATCTGGCGGCACACGTCGATGGCGTCATCCACCGCGAGCGGCCCGTGGACAACGCGCTCGGCGAGCGTCTCGCCATCGACGTACTCGAGGACCAGGAACCGCTGGCCGTCGGCCTCCTCGAGCCCGTAGATGGCCGCGATGTTCGGATGGCTCAGCGAGGCCAGCAGCCGGGCCTCACGCTCGAAACGCCCCAGCCGGTCAGGGTCGCTCGCGAACGCTGCGGGGAGCACCTTGATCGCCACCGGACGGTCCAGCTTCGTGTCGCGGGCCAGGTAGACGATACCCATGCCGCCACGACCGACTTCGCGTTCGACCGGGTAATTGCCGAGGCGTGCGGGCAGACGAGCTGCGTCGGTCACTTTGGAGCGCTCCGTGAGTTCGGCATGAAGACGCACTCTAACGGAGATCGCCTGCGGCCGTGAATGGCGGTGAGCCGGGCGGTGAGCCGGGCGGTGAGCCGGGTCGCGGGAGCGCCGTGTGCCGGGGGGAGCCGAGCCGTAGCCGCCGCGCCCCCTCCATCGGGTCGAGGGACAGCACCGGATCTGCTAATTTCTTCCACGGTCCTTAAGGTCATTCCATCGTTCGGCCGGGGCGCCTGCGGCGCCCGTGACAGGAGCTTCTCCGTGACCGCTCTGCCGGTACCCGACTCATTCGTTCCCCGCCACATCGGACCCTCCGCGACCGAAGTGCGCGAGATGCTGGCAGCACTGGGCGTCGCCTCGCTCGATGCGCTGATCGACGGGACCGTGCCGGCCAACATTCGCATGAAGGGTGCGCTCGAACTGCCGCCGCCGATGTCGGAGCAAGAGGCGCTCGCCGCGTTCGAGCAGATGGTGTCGGCGAACGAAGTGTGGCGTAGCTTCATCGGACTGGGCTATTCGGCGACGCACACGCCCGCGGTGATCCAGCGCAACATTCTCGAGAACCCGGCGTGGTACACGGCCTACACTCCCTATCAGGCGGAGATCGCGCAGGGACGCCTCGAGGCGCTGCTCAACTTCCAAACCGCCGTCTGCGACCTGACGGGACTCCCGGTCGCGAACGCATCATTGCTGGATGAGGGGACCGCCGCCGCGGAAGCGATGCAGCTCGTGCATGCCTCGCGACCGGGACGGAGCGTGTTCCTGGTTGCCGACGATTGCCACCCGCAGACGATCGATGTGGTGAAGGCCCGCGCGCTGGCCCGTGGCGTGACCGTCCGCGTGCAGGCAGCGTCGGCGTTCGTGCTGGATGCCACGGTCTGCGGCGTGCTCGTCCAGTACCCGAACACCAATGGCGTCGTGAACGACTACCGTTCACTCACATCGCAAGTGCACGCGGCGGGGGCGCTCGTTGTGGCGGCGACCGACCTGCTGGCACTTGCGGTGCTTACGCCGCCCGGGGAATGGGGCGCGGATATCGCCGTGGGGAACTCGCAGCGCTTCGGGGTGCCGTTCGGCTATGGCGGCCCACATGCCGCCTTCTTCGCGACGAACGATGACTTCAAGCGGCTGATGCCGGGGCGCATCATTGGCGTGTCGAAGGATGCCAACGGCAAGCCGGCGATGCGCATGGCGCTCGGCACGCGTGAACAGCACATCCGTCGCGAAAAGGCGACGAGCAACATCTGCACCGCGCAGGTGCTGCTCGCGGTGATGGCGGGGTTCTACGCCGTGTGGCATGGGCCTGAGGGCCTGGGCCGCATCGCGCAGCGGGTGCATCGCACGGCGGCAGCATTCGCTGCGGGCGCGCGCAAGCTTGGCCATATGGTGGTGAGCGACGAGTTCTTCGACACTGTGCATGTGCGGCCGGCTCGTCCCGTCGCCGAGATCCGCAAGGCCGCGGAGGCGTTGCGCATCAACCTGCGTTACCGCGATGACGGCACGATCACGGTGGCGTTCGGCGAGACCACGACGGCGGCCGACCTCGCGGACCTGTTCGCGGTATTCAACGGCGGCGCGGCTGCTGCGTTCAGCCCCGACTCCATGACGGTCGGCGCGGACTCGGCGGCGCTCGCGAAGCTCGTGCGCACGAGTCCCATCCTCACGCATCCCGTGTTTCGCGCGTATCACTCCGAGACCGAGATGATGCGCTACATGCGCAAGCTCGAGGGGCGCGACCTGTCGCTGACGCACTCGATGATCCCGCTCGGCAGCTGCACCATGAAGCTCAACGCCGCGGCCGAGATGTTCCCGGTCACCTGGCCCAAGATTGGCGGGCTGCACCCGTTCGCACCGGTGGAACAAGCGCGGGGCTATCGCGTGATGTTTGACCGGCTCGAATCAGCGCTCGCCGAGATCACCGGGTTCAACGCGGTGTCGCTGCAGCCCAACGCCGGTTCGCAGGGTGAATACGCAGGCCTGCTGGTGATCCGCGCTTACCACGAGGGGCGCGGCGAGGCGCGCCGCAATGTCTGCCTGATCCCGCAATCGGCGCACGGCACCAACCCCGCAAGCGCGGTGATGGCCGGCATGTCGGTCGTGGTGGTGAAGACGGACGCCAACGGCAACATCGATGTCGCCGACTTGAAGGCCCGCGCCGAAGAGCACTGCTCGAATCTCGCAGCACTCATGGTGACCTACCCCTCGACGCACGGGGTGTTCGAGGAAGCCATCACCGAGGTGTGCCACATCGTGCACCAGCACGGTGGCCAGATCTATCTCGACGGCGCCAACATGAACGCCATGGTGGGATTGTGCCGGCCGGGCGACATCGGCGCGGATGTTTGCCACCTGAACCTGCACAAGACCTTCTGCATCCCGCACGGCGGTGGTGGTCCCGGTATGGGGCCGATCGGCGTGGCACAGCACCTTGCGCCGTTCCTGCCCGGTAACCCGGTGATCGCGACGGGCGGGGAGCAGGCGATCGGCGCGGTCTCGGCCGCCCCGTGGGGCAGCGCAAGCATCCTGCCGATCTCGATGATGTACATAATGATGATGGGTGCCGAGGGACTCACGCAATCGACGAAGATCGCGATTCTCAACGCGAACTATGTCGCCCATTGTCTCGAGCCGTATTACCCCGTGCTCTATCGCGGCAAGCAGGGCCACGTGGCGCACGAGTGCATCGTGGATCCGCGTGGGCTCAAGGCCGCAAGCGGCGTCGAGGTCGAGGACATCGCCAAGCGCCTGATGGACTACGGATTTCACGCGCCGACCATCTCGTTCCCGGTGGCGGGGACCCTGATGATCGAGCCGACCGAGAGCGAGTCGAAGGCGGAGCTCGACCGCTTCATCGCCGCACTCATCGCCATCCGTGGCGAGATCGACGATATCGCGAGCGGCAAGCTGTCGATGACAGACAATCCGTTGAAGCACGCGCCGCACACGCTTGAAGTCGTGATCGCGGACGCGTGGGCGCGCGGCTATTCGCGCGAGCGTGCGGCGTTCCCGCTGGCCTGGGTGCGCGAGCGCAAGTTCTGGCCGGCGGTGGGGCGCGTCGACAATGCCTATGGGGATCGCAATCTCGTGTGCTCATGCCCGCCGATTGAGGAATACGCCCACGCATAGCAGCCTTGCCGCGCCGCGAGGCTGCTCATGATCAGGCCCGCTGACTTCGTTCCCTTTGAGCGGGACGAAATCGAGTCGTCGATCTCCGCACGATTCGGCGCAGTGGTCGAGTGCGCGCCGGAGGCGATCGCCATTCGCTCGGGCGGATCGTCCATACGCTACGACGTATTGGCCGCGACCGTCACCCGGATGGCGCGGGCCATTGCGTCCGTTCTGGGCCGTGGGCCCGAACCCGTGGCGCTGCTGATGGATCAGGGGGCCAACGTGATCGCGGCGAGCCTTGCGGTGCTCGAGTCCGGGCACTTCTTCGTACCGCTCGACACACGCCATCCCGACCACTCGCTCGCGGCCTCGATTGCGGACTGTGGGGCCCGATTGGTGGTCACTGATCGCGCAGGTCACGCGAGGGTATCAGGGTTGGCGCCTCTGGTGATCGATGCCGGCCAGCTTCCAGAGATCGCGGGCAACGCGTGCCGCTCGCCGGGGCCTGATGATCTCGCCACCCTCTACTACACCTCGGGCACCACAGGCCGCCCGAAGGGTGTCGCCGACACCCACCGCAACGTGCTGCACAACGTCATGCGCTACACGAACGCGCTGTTCATCTCGCCTTCGGATCGCCTGACGCTCCTGCAGGCACCCGCATTCAGCGGTGCGATGTCGAGCATGTTCGGCGCGCTCCTCAATGGGGCGGCCTGCTGTCCCTATGACGTCCCCCATGACGGCGTGCCCGGCATCGCGCCCTGGCTCGAGCGCGAAGGCGTCACGATGTTCCATGCGGTGCCCATCCTGTTCCGGCACGCCATGCGGTCGGCGGCGCCGCTCGAGCAATTCTCGGCGCTGCGCGTAGTGCGGCTCGAGGGAGACCAGGCTGCGGCTCAGGACTTTGAGTTGTTTCGTGCCCACACAACTGCCGGGGCGGTGCTGTCACACGGGCTGGGGGCCACCGAATGTGGGTTGGTGTGCCGCGCCCTGCTGGATCACGATACACAGCTCACCGGTTCGTTAGTGCCGGTGGGACATGCAATGGCGGACATCTCCGTCAGGCTCGAGGACGACGCGGGGCAGGAGGCGGCATGTGGATCCATCGGTGAGCTCGTGGTCGAGAGCGCATTTCTCTCGCCGGGTTACCACGGAAATCCCGATGCAACCGCCGCCGCATTCCGGCCCGGGCGCGTTGAAGGAACGCGCGCCTACCGCACCGGCGACATGGGGCGGTTTCGCGACGACGGACGCCTCGAGCTGCTGGGTCGCAAAACGTTCCAGCCGCGACTGCGTGGCCAGCGGATTGATGTCGAGGGAATCGAACGGGCGCTTGTGGAGACGGGTCTGGCCCGCGAGGCCGTTGTCGACGTGCGCAGCAGCAAGGGGGGCGATGGACAGCTCGTGGCGTGGTTCGTGCCCGCGACGCACCCGCCGCCGAACGTCTCGGTGTTGCGACGCCAGCTGTCGCGAACCCTCGCACCGCAGTTGGTGCCTGCGCGATTCGTCGCGATCGCGGCGCTGCCGCTCACGGAGCACCGCAAGCTCGATCGCCAGGCGCTGTGCGATCCCGACAGGTCGCGGCCGCAACTCGACACGCCCTACCTCGCGCCCGCGGGTCCTCTGCAGCTCGCTATCGCCGCGGCGTTCGTTGAATCGCTGGCGCTCGACCAAGCCGGTGTGCGTGACGATTTCTTCGAGCTGGGCGGCGATTCCCTGAGCGCGACGCTGGTGGTCGAGCGATTGCACGAGACGCTGGGTGTCGAGCTGCCGACGCACGTGTTCTTCGATGCGCCGACGGTGGAAGGGCTGGCGCGAGCCATCGTCACGGCCTCCAACACCCGGTACCTCGCGACGCGGGAGGCGCGATCCCCGGTGGTCACGGTGCAGCGTGGGGGAGCGTTGAGGCCGTTCTTCTTCCTTCATGCCGAGCACGGCGGCGATGGCTTCTACTGCCTGAAGGTTGCCCGGGAGTTGGGAGCCGATCGGCCGTTTCATGCGGTCGCTCCGCTCGGGCGCGAACCCGGCGCCGCGCCGGCCGCTATCGAAACAATTGCCGCATCGCAACTCGAGAGCATTCGCAAGTTGCAGCCGCGGGGCCCGTACTTGCTGGGTGGATTTTGCAGCGGGGCTGTGGTGGCGTGGGAGCTGGCCTGTCAGCTGCGCGCGATGGGGGAAAGCGTTGAGGTGCTCGTGCTCATCGAAGCGCCCGCGCTCAAGCGACGAAAGTGGTGGAGGGCGATGCATGCGTTCGCCGGCCTCGCGGCAAAGCTGCGGGGTGCCGGCGCCGAGACCCGACTCGCCCTCGTGCTGGCAGCAGCAGAGCGCGTGGAGCGCGGTGGCCGCGTCCTTTGGCGTGATGTGCCACGCGCCGCGCGCTGGCTCGCCGGTCGGCTTGCCCTCGTACCGGCTCCGCCCGCTGGCGCGCAAGAGAAGGACGCGATCGCCGCAGCGTACCAACGCGCCGTGTCAGGCTACCTGCCGCGCCGCTTCGATGGGCGGGTCGTGTGCCTGCGCGCGGCCGAGGAGTTGACGCGGGTTCCCGTGGAGTGCTGGCGCAAGCGGGCGGCCGCGTTCGAAGCGCATGCCATTCCGGGTGATCACGATTCGTGCATCATCGTGCATGCGCCTGAACTGGCCGGGCGTCTGCGGGAAGCGCTGGCCAGCGCAGCGAAATAGCAAAGGACCCCGCGCCTCATCTCGCGGGGTCCCGCCTGCTAGTTCTCGGTGTGGCGCTGGCTCACCACAACCGTGTGGCGCGTGCGACCCGTGTAAATTGATCCGTGCTGACGCGTACGAAGTAGATACCCGGTGCGGTGGTGTTGCCGGCGTCGTCCCGCCCGTCCCACTTGAGTTCATGTGCGCCCGCCGCGAAATTGCCCGTGGCGAGCCCGCGCACCTGCCGCCCGGCCGCGTCGATCACCGCGATGTTCGCGCTTCCTGCCCGCGGCATGGCGAACACCAGGCTCATCGGGCCCGAGCCGGGATTGGGGGAAAGCCGCGCCGCGGCGAGTTCCACCGGGGCCGCGGGCGTGTCTACACCCACCACCGGCAGCTGCGGATCGCCCGTGATGCCGTAGATCGGCAAGGTCGAGCCGCCCGTGGTGTGGAACGCCAATGACGTCAGGGCGGTGGGCGCCGGGACCGCGGCACCCACCGGCTGGAACGCGATCTGATCGACGATGTAGAGGGCACCGTTCAGCGTCACCGTCCAGCCCGGGCAAGGGGAGGTGATGCAGATGATCCGGAATTCCGCAGGGCCGGTTCCCCCGATCAGGTCGGTCTGTACGAGCCATGTCGTCTGCGGCTTCTGGTGGCTGGCGCGTGACACGGGATTCGTGACATCGGCAACGACGGTGCCGTTGGAGTACAACAGCACGCGATAGCCCGGCGAACCCACCGCCGAGAAGTCCGGCTCGAACTCGGTCTGGTCGGTTCCCACGAAACAGCTGAGCCGCCCAAGGGGGTGATCGAGGCCACCGATCTTTCCCGTGGCGTCACACGTGAGCGTTCCCGGCGCCAGCGGCTGCTCATCGAGGATCATGCCTGATCGCTTGAGGCAACAGAGGGTCGGAGACTCCCGGAGTTTCACGCTGACCCCGTCCAGGCCAGAGGAACCGAGATTGAGGACCTTCACGGGTCCACCGGCCGCCCCATCGAGGTCCCAGTGAGCGTCTCCCAGAGCGATCGCGACTCCGTTATCATCGGGTCCATTCGGGCAACCGGCGCACGGCGGGACAATGCCCTCTTCGCTCACCACGAATGAGCCCGCTCCGGAGGGTATCGTGCAGGTCAACTGGATCGAGTTGAGTGCCTCGACCGGATTGCCGGAGTCGCAGATGAAACGGACATCGTCGCAGTCGGTTCCGCCGCCGCCGCCGCTGCTCACGCGCACGGCATGGTCGTAGCTCGCCTGGATCCAACGGTAGTTCGACTTCGCCTGGTAATAGTCGTAGCCCTTCTTGCTGAGGTATGCGCTCGAACTCACGTGCAGCGTGAACGGCAGAGCGCGATGCACGCGCTTGACGACCGCACCCGATCCGTCCACCAGCACGACCCAGCAACTGGTTGCGCCCAGCCCCGAGAAATCAGGCGATAGATCCTCGCTGCCATCGCTGTTGCGAACCGTAGTCAGGCGCCCGACAACGGCGCCGAGCCCACCCGAAGTGCCGCGGCATTCGAACGAATGCGAGGCGCCGGGATCATTGAGGCTGCCGACGTCGGAGAATTGAAGCGAATGCCCGGTGGCCTGGCGGCCCAGCTGGATCTCGACACCATCCTGGCCGCTGCTGCCGATATTGTTGACTGGGAGACGGCGGGCCACCGGGTCGTAGTCGACCCCGGCCTGCCCGAGGGCGCTGTGAACGAGCCCGAAACCGTAAACACCGGTTCCCAGTTGCGCCATGGCGGCGGGCGCTGCAACCATGAATGAGAGCGGCACCACCGTGGCCGCGAGCATCGTGGCAAGACGCATGCAGATCTCCCTTCTTAAGAATGTGTTCGTTTCGCGAACGAGCGGTCCGGGGAGGGGGGGACCCGCCCGCACCTACCCACCACTTCGGAGCGCCGATACCATTCTAACAGACGATCTGGGGGGGTTGACCCCGCAATTCGCTGACGCGTGTTCATCGCACCCGGATCACCGTCGAGCTGAAGTTGCCGCCGGCGGTCGCGAGCCGCACGAAGTAGACGCCTGCGCCTGCCACCAAGCCGTCATCGCGGCGGCCATCCCATGCGAGCGTGTGTGCCCCCGCGGGGAGCCATAGCGCGTGCGCGACGTTGCGGACACGGCGTCCCATGATGTCGCTCACGCTCAGGTCGACCCGACCCGCGCGGCCCAGCGTGAATTCCGCGGTGGTCGAGGAGGCGAAGGGATTCGGCTGCACCGAGCGCAGAGCGAAGCTGGCCTCGAGCCGTGACGGCGGCACGGCCAGCCGGGTGGGCACAACGGCGGGATTGCCGGGGTCGCCGCCGCCGAGCAACTCATCACCGTCGAACCAGCCATCGCGATCGCGGTCGATGCCCAGACGCGTGCCGCTTCCCGGGGGCACGCCGGTGAAGGTCAGCTCGAAGCCCGGCTGCGCGAGTGCGAGCAGTTGGGCGGTCGGCCAAGGCGCCTCGTTCTGGATGTCGGATTGCCATTGATCGGATCCCACATACTTCCAGCCGCGCGCGAGGTAGGGGGTGCGTCCCTTGGCGACGAGGTCACAATTCGCGATCGCGGCCTGTGCCTTCAGCGTGTCGAGCCGCGCGAGCAGCGTGGCGTCGCCGTTGTTCGAGCCATCCAGCGTGAACTGCACACCGACCGCGGGCGTGAGACCCGTGTCGAACGCCAGCAGGAACGCCTCGACATCGCGGCGCGTGGCGTTGGCGGCGGGGACGTTGGCGCCGAAGTTGAACACCGGCAGTTGCAGGAAGTCGAACAGGTTGTCGAACGAGCCATTGTGCGTGAAGCCGAAGCCCTTCTTGTTTAGCACGCCCGTTGAATCCTTGAAGCCGCTCTTCTTGTAGAGGTTGCGCAGGTGCGCGACCTTCATGTCCTGCGAGGCCAGAAGTGCTGTGTGGTTGATGACCTGGCCATTGGTGCCGGTGGGCATGGCATGGCAGTCGACGCAGCGCAGCGGGCCATCGACCACGGTGTTCATGAAGAACGTCTGGCCGTGCAGCGCGCTCGCCTGCCCGAGCGGCGCGTCGGCCATGGTGCGGTCGAGCAGTTCGTTCGGGTTCGGCGGGTAGACCAGCGGCAGCACGAAGTTATTGAACGCGGTCATCTCGCTGTCGGCGATCGGCGTCGCCTTCCCCATCAGCGATTGGAATGCCGGCTTGAAGGCGTTGAGGTCGGCGCGATCCCCACGCCAGTGGAGCAAGCCCGTTCCCGGAATCCCGCGCAGGCTCTGCGTCATCATGGGGCCCTTCATGGGATGGTAGCCCTGAAGGGCAGGATCCAGCATGCCGGGGGGCTTCGCCTGCATGTCACCCAGCGGATTGCCGAGGTCCCAGCCGATGTTGTCAGTGTCGCCGAACAGGTGGCACGAGGCGCACGCCTGGTCGCCGTGTCCCGAGGTGGCACCCGAGTAGAAGAACTTGCGGCCGTTCACGATGTCGTCGGGCGTGGGGTCGAAGCCAATCGGGGTCACGTTCAGGCTCACGAGCGTTCCCGTCGACAACGTCTGCAGTTGGTTGTGGAAGCGCCCGAGGACGTAGATGCGCGGCCGTGCCGGGTCGGCGAGCACCCCGGTGGGTCCCGCGACGGTCGGCACGCGCGCCACCACAGCGCCGGTGCTCACGTTGAATACGCCCAACTTGTTCGAGGCGAGCGAGCTCATGTACATGCGGTTGCCGTCGGGGGAGAACGTGACGCAGGTCGGGATGCCGAGCGCCGAGTCGCGCTCGGCCTGCGATCCGGTGGCGACGGTGTAGTTGATCTGGGGGTTCACCAGCGGGCGCTGGCGGGTGCCGTCGGGCTTGCACAGCGCGAGCCGCGCCTCGGTGTTATGGCCGACGAGCTTGGGCTCGAAGCGGACGTCATTGAGCGCATAGGTGCCGCACACCGCGGCATAGTCGTGCACGGGGTCGTAGGCGGCGCCCATCAGGATCACGCCGATGTCGTTGTAGCTGTGCACCACGGCCTTCGTGCTGGTGCTGATCTCGAGGAACTCCACGAGTTGCAGGTCGTAAGGGATCTTCGAGTTCCACAGCTTGCCCGCCTCGTCGATCCAATTGTTCGTAACGGTGTTCTTGCGCACGATCAGCGCCGTCTTGGGCACGGCCGGCAGGCCGGCCTTCATCGGGGGATTCGGCGCGGGCAGCGAGTCCCCGGCCTCCGCTTCGCTCAGTGAGGTTGTGGTGTGGTTCGTGTTGAACACCGCGACGAACACGCTCGAGCCGTTCGTCTTGGCCGCCAGCGCGCGCGGCATGCGCGCCGCGACCGGCACCACCTGCGGGGCCCTGGTGAGGTTCGCGGGGTCATAAATCTTGATGCAGTCCTCATTGGCGACGCTGACCCACGCCAGTCCATTTGCGAACACGACATCCGCCGGCTCGTCGCCGGCGTGGACGGTGGCCTTGACGTTGAAGGTCGTGAGGTCGACCACGCTGACGTCATCCGAGAGTTGGTTGACCACCCAGGCTTCGCCATTCGAACGCGCCGCTACCGAGATGGGCTCGAGCCCTACCTGGATTTCGCCCACGCGCACGGGGGCGGCTCCCGTCACGTCGAACACCGAGAGGCGATTGTCGGGAGTGTTCACGACGAGCACGCGGCTACCATCGGGCGTAATGGCGATCGGGTGGACCTGCCCACTTTCAAAATGCGAGAAGTCGGTTGGGCCGGCTGCCTCAATCGGCGCTGAGCTGGGCAAGGTGGCGAGGCTGGCGACAATGAGCAAGAGGGCGATCAGTGCGGCGTTGCGTGGCATCAGGGCAGACCTCGGCGTTCAGCGGTGCGATTGGGAAACACACGATCCAAGAACATTCAATGCAAGAGCCCGGCCAAACAGGCCCCGATGCCGGACACCACGCAGTCTAGCGATGCCCCCAGCGCTTGGATACCTTTGCTTTCACGATGCGATCCAGCCCGGGGTAGGCGCGGTCGAGGAACTCGCGGCCATGGACGAACACGGAATCCCACTGGTCGAACACGGCATTGCCGTACTTGCGGTTCAGCGATTGGAGCACGTCCATGCCCTCGACGACCTCGGCGACGGGCGGGAAGCCGGTGATGCCCTCGTAGGTCACGGTGTCGAGTTGCGCGTTCGTGGCGAGGTTCATGCCCAATTCCGCCGAGCGCGTCCCGGGGCCTCCGCGCGCAAAGCTCACCATGCCCAGCCTGTTGCCCACGCGCAGGGCGGGCGATCGCGAGCGATCCCAGAACGAGCCCGGAGGACAGGACGAGGAACCCCAAAAGGCAGGCCACGGTGCGGGAGCGGCGAAGCGGGTACTCGCGGAATGCGGTCACGCGGCCTCCAATTGCATGGGAATTGATGGGTTTCTTGAGGGCTGAGGATGACCCTGGCAGACGCTCCCCGCGCCCTGCGAGAGCTCCAGCGGTGTTACGGCTGCCGCTGCCCGGATGCAAAGCCTCCCGGGCCGACAAGTTAGAAGGTGCGCAACACGGTGTAAGTACGAGAGGATAGTATCCGCGAGGCCCGTCCTTGGGTTCGCGCCGCTCGCCTGTTCCTCTTGCCCTTAGAGGTCGCGATGATCCGTTCGCTACTACGGCTATTCCCCTGTCTTGTGGTTGCCGTCTGCGTGGCTGTCGTTGCGACGCCTGCGCTCGCGGTGTCGCCACCGTCCTACATCACCCAGTGGGGTGTACTGGGTTCCGGCCCCGGGCAATTCAACTCGCCCGCGGGTGTGGCCGTCGATCACGCCGGGTTCGTCTATGTCGCGGACACCAACAACAACCGCATCGAGAAGTTCACCACGGCGGGCGCCTACGTCGGCCAGTGGGGCACCACCGGAACGGGCAACGGCCAGTTCAGCGGGCCGTTCGGGCTCACCGTCTGGAACGGCAGGGTCTACGTGGTCGACACCGGCAACCAGCGCGTGCAGGTGTTCACCACCAATGGCGTCTACCTGTTCCAGTGGGGCACGCCAGGCTTGGGCAATGGCCAGTTCGGGCAACCGTTGTGCGTCGCGGTCGATTCCACCGCCAAAGTGTACGTCACGGACTACACCCAGAATCGCGTGCAGAAGTTCACGAGCTCCGGCGGCTACCTATCCCAGTGGGGGAGCTACGGGACGGGCGGCGGCCAGTTCAATGGCATGGCCGGAATCTCGGCCGACGCGATGGGCGACATCTACATCGTCGACTCGGGCAACAACATCGTCCAGGTCTTCGATGTGACCGGATTCTTCACGAGCCAGATCGGCGGTGGCGGACCCTGGCCGATCACGCTGAATTACCCTCTCGGTGTCACGACCGATGGTATTTATCCGTACGTGGCCGATACGCAAGATCACCGCATCGTGCTGTCCACGGTCGGTGGCTACCCGCAAACCGCGTGGGGCGTCCTCGGTGCGGGCCCCGGTCAGTTCAACGGTCCGCACTCGGTCGCTTACGACGCCGGATTCATTTACGTGGCGGACACCGAGCAGCACCGCATCCAGAAGTTCGGCGTGGCGCCGGTTGAGGAGTGTACCAACTGCGTGGCGCCGTCGGACCTGTGCTGCGAGGCGATGCCCGAGATCGGCGGTCCATGGACGAATATCCTCGTCGGCACCCGCCAGCCCGTCAATTACTTCACCCCGCCGCACTCGGTCACCATCTTCAATCTCGGCGCGACGCCGGTGCCAGCGGAAGACACCGATTGGGCCTCGATGACGCGCTACAACGGCCCCGGTGGTTCGTGGAATGGCGACTCGCTCGGCACGGTGTTCGGCCTGACGTTGGATGAATACGGCAACATCTTCGTCTGCCACACCTCGACCTACAGCGTCGACTTGCTCGGCCAGGTGTTCGGTGGCGGAGCGGGTGCCATCTACCGTCTCGATGGCGTGACCGGCGCGATCAAGACGTTCTGCAAGTTGCCGAATTTCGCCGACCCGAGTGTCACGCCGGGCGAGGACATGCCCGGACTCGGCAATATCACCTACGACTGCAATCACAAACAGTTCTTCGTCACGAATATCGAGGACGGCAAGATCTACCGCATCAAACCGGTCGGCGTGAACGGCCCGACAGGGACGGTGGTCGAGACCTTCGATCCGCTGGTGCCCGACAATGGCCTCCCGGGATGGGCACCGATTGGCGAACGGCTATGGGGAGTCCAGTGGCACGGCGACCGCGTCTACTACAGCGTGTGGGCGCAGGACGGAAGTGAGGGCGTGGGTCCTAACGAGATCCGCAGCGTGGGTCTCACCCCGCTCGGCGCATTCAACCCCGGCAGCGATAAGCATGAGTTGAACGTTCCGCCGCTGCCCGGACGTCCTTACTCGAACCCGATCGCCGACATCAGTTTTAACGCCATCGGCAAGATGCTGCTGGGTGAGCGCTCCGCCTACTCCAAGACGGGAGTCGGCGCGCACGATTCGCGCGTGCTCGAGTTCGCTTGCGCGGGCGGTTGCTGGGTGCCGGCGAACAAGTACGCCATCGGCGCCTACAACGCGAAGGAGAATGCCGCGGGCGGCGTCGACTACGACAATCACGCCTTCAGCGGCCCCGCGAGCCCGATCGGGCGGGTGTGGGCGTCGGGCGATGCGCTGCACCTGAACACGCCGTACTTGGATTCGATCTACGGCTACCAGGGCATGCGACCGAACTTGGCCATCGGTTCCAACATCAACAGCCTGCTGATCGACTCGGACGGTTACACCCTGCAAGGCGACAAGACGAGCCACGGTGACGTGGAGGTTCCTGGTTGCCCGCCGGTCACGCTGGGCTCGATCTGCGGACTGAAGTTCCGTGACTTGAACCACAATGGCGTGAAGGACCCGGGCGAAACCGGTATCGCCGGCTGGCTGTTCCAGATCACTGGCCCCCTTGGCACCAACACGGTGGTCACGGACGCCAACGGCAACTACTGCTTCAATGAATTGCCCGCGGGCACATACACCATCACCGAGATCCCGGTGTCGCCGTGGATCCAGACCGCGCCTCCGGGCGGCTCGTACACCGTCAACCTCGCCGCGGGACAGACGGTCACCGGGCAGGACTTCGGCAACTACGCCTGCAACTCAACCGGTGGATGCATCCAGGCGCCGCCGAATATGGTGGCGTGGTGGCCGTTCGGTGACGGCACCACGACGGCCGCCGACGTCACGCACCTGAGCCCGCCGCGTAATGTCGCGCAGTTGTTGGGCGCCGCGTCGCAGAGCGCGCAGGGTGAGGTGGGACACGCGGTGTTGATCGGCTCGGATTTCGATGAGGCCCGGGTCCCGAACGCCACGCAGCTCGCCACGACCTTCGGCACCGGATCGTTCGCCATCGATGCCTGGCTGAATCCCGATCCCGGTGTCGGCGGGCAGCGCATGATTATCGAGAAGCGCAAACTGATCTCGTCGTCGCCCTACCGGACTGTCGGCTGGGCGCTCTACCTGAACGGCTTGCAGTGCTACCTCGAGATCGGCAACGGCAGCTCGACGCAGGTCGTGCCAGGTCCGTCGCTGGCACCGGGCACCTGGTCGCACGTCGCCGTCTCGGTGGATCGCGGACCGCAGGGTGGCCAGTGGTACTTGAATGGCGCCTCGTCCACCGCGGGGGCGTTCGCGCCGCTCGCCGGTTCGGTCTCGTGCACCGCGGATATCTACATGGGCCAGTCGAGCCCGGCCTTCGGTGCCGCGGCCAGCTTCCGCGGACGCATCGATGAAGTCGAGTTGTTCGCGAGTCCGGTGGCGGCGCTGCCGGTGCTGCCGGCGGTGAGCGTTGCCGGCATCGTCAATGCCGGTCCTTACGGCAAGTGCCCCGAGTACGTGCTGATGCCTTCGGTCACCACGATCTGCAAGACCGCCACGTCCGTGCAGGTGTGCTTCAGCGTCTGCAACGGTACGGCGATCGCGCAGAGCTATCACTGGACGATGGCTGGGTTGCCGGTAGGACCCGGCTGCAGCACGGCGGGACCGCTGGTATTCACGCCCTCCTCCGGCACCCTCACGGTGCCGCCGGGCACGTGCTCGGTCCCCGTCTGCGTCACGATCCCGCGTCCCGTGGGATTGACGACCCAGAACGCGACCTCGTGCTACGCCGTCTCGATCTTCAATGACGCGACCGGCGCCTGCACCACGAAGAACGGCACGATCCGCGCCGACTACAGCTGCTGGTGCATCACGCCGCCGCCGGGCCCCATCAGCGTCGCGGCGCGTGTGGCCGTCGGCACGCCGATCAGCATCGGCATCGGCCATCCGTGCCCTCCGGTCGCGAGCCCCTACCGCATCAGCGCGGTGGCCCTCAACACGGATCATCCAGATCCGCTGGCGGCCAGCCTCAACGGCCTGCCGCCGGGCGAGCCGGTGTTGGGTACCTTGACGCTTCAGCCGGGCGGTCTTGATCCGCAGGTCACGGTCAACGTGAGCTACCCGAACGGCTACGACGCCGCGGCGCCTTACGAGATCGTGCTGGAAGCGGACCTGGATGGCGATGGCGTGATGGAACGCGTGGGCGGAACCACGGTGGTGTCCAACTACGACGCCACGCAGGCGGCCGGAGTCTCACCCACGGTCCTCCCGCTGGCCGACGTACAGATGCTGTTGGCGCCGAATCCCTTCAGCGGCGGCACGGGAGTCAGCTTCACGCTCTCGCACGCCGATGACGTGCAGGTCGGCGTCTACGACCTGGGTGGCCGCGTGGTTCGCGCATTGCAGCGGGGCACGTTGGCGGCGGGCAGCCATCGCTTCGACTGGAACGGACGCGACGAGCAGGGCCGCAGGGTTTCGGCGGGCGTGTACTTCGTCCGGCTCGAAGTCACGGGCCGGCACATGGAATCGAAGCTCGTGAAGTTGCAGTAGTCCGGAGGCAACCGGACGGGGGCGTCGCGGATATCGCGGCGCCCCCGTTCTGTGTACGCCCAGCATGGGCGCTGACTGGGAGGTGAAAGTCCTCCGGGAACTTGGTCACAGGACCCCAAGGGAACCGCAAGGGCGTGACCGCGAAGCTCTCGTGACCAAAGCTCGATGACGTAAATCCGGCGGTCGTGTCGGGACGGTCAGCACTCTTATCTGGGGAGATCTCGCCTCACGCCTGAAAGGGCGACGCGGCCGCAA
>JANLOX010000407.1:0-1524 GCA_031366795.1 Candidatus Eiseniibacteriota bacterium
GTGGAACTTCGTGCGCAATGGGCTCCGCTATGGGCCATGAGACAAAACATGGATTTTGACTTCGGGTACGTGCATTGGTTCAAGGGATCCTATTTTGACAGTCCCGACATCCTTGCCCAGATGCCCGCCGGTGGAAACAAAGATTCGGATTATTTTTATGCTTCGGTGAGAGTCAGGTTGTAAGGAGGTAACCCATGATTCGAGTCATTTTTGCGTTGTGTCTGTTCCTCGTTGCAAGCGTAAGCGTTGCGACTGCTGAGGAGATCACGATTGCGGCGGCGTCGGATTTGAATTTTGCCTTTAGAGAAATTGCGACTGAGTACGAAAACACGACCGGCAATCACGTGAGGCTGACGCTTGGGTCCTCCGGAAATTTCTTTGCGCAAATTCAGAACGGCGCACCGTTCGACCTTTACTTCTCCGCCGACATCGCGTATCCCAGGAAATTGGAAGAGGCCGGCCTGACCGTGCCTGGGTCGCTCTATCCCTATGCAATCGGGCGGATCGTTTTGTGGACCGGCAATGAGTCGCACCTCGATCTTTCCAAGGGGCTGGAGGTCTTGCGCGAACAGACGATCAAGAAGATCGCCATCGCCAATCCCAAACATGCTCCCTATGGCAGGGCGGCAGTGGCTGCTATGGAACATTTCAAGGTCTATGACCAGGTCAAATACAAGCTTATTTTAGGAGAGAATATCTCACAAGCGGCGCAGTTTATTGAATCCGGAGCCTGCGATATTGGAATCATCGCGCTATCTCTGGCTGTGGCTCCTGCCATGAAATCAAAGGGGACCTATTGGGAGGTTCCAGCGGACGCCCACTTGCCTCTTGAGCAAGGCGCCGTAATCTTGAAGTCGTCAAAAAATCAAGAAGCCGCGAGGCAGTTTCTTGAATTCATCAAAGGCCCCAACGGGCAAGAGATCATGAAACGCTATGGATTCATCGTTCCCTCGCCGAAGTAAGCGATGAACTGGATTGCGATAGCGGTTACCTTCAAGCTTGCGCTGCTGACGGCGGCCGTGCTGCTGGTTGTCGGATTGCCCATCGCGTACTGGCTCACGTTCTCCAAATGGCGATGGAAGTTTATTATCGAGTCGGTGGTCGCGTTGCCGCTCGTGCTGCCTCCGACGGTGCTGGGGTTTTATATTCTGGTCGCGATCGGTCCGCATAGCCCGGTCGGCCGATTCTATACCGACGTGGTCGGGCATCCGCTCCCCTTTACCTTCGAAGGGCTGCTCCTCGCGTCGATTCTCTACAGCCTGCCGTTTGCCGTGCAACCATTTGCCGCGGCTTTCGAGCAGGTCGATCATCGGTTGATCGAAGCCTCCTGGACGCTCGGGGTGTCGAAGCTCAAGACATTTTTCCGCCTGATCGTCCCCCTATCGGCAGCAGGGCTCATCACCGGCGCGGTGCTGAGCTTTGCGCATACACTCGGGGAGTTCGGTGTGGTCCTCATGGTCGGCGGCAATATCGAGGGAGAAACGCGAACCGTGTCGATCGATATATACGACGAGGTGCAGGCGC
>JANLOX010000055.1:0-2792 GCA_031366795.1 Candidatus Eiseniibacteriota bacterium
GGCGATCGATGCCGCTGACGGCCGCATGATGGCCGCCGCCGAGACGGCTTCCGCGCAACTCGAAGGCCCGTTCGAGCGCGGCGGCCTGCCCGAGATCTCGGTGGCCGCGGTCGCCGACACGGAGGCACTCGCCGAAGCGGATGTGGTGTTCGTGGCGTTGCATGGCGGCGCCGGCGAGAACGGCACGATCCAGGCGTTGCTCGACCTCGCGGGCCGTCCCTACACGGGCTCGGGGGTGATGGCGAGTGCCGTGGCGATGAACAAGGCGATGTCCAAGCGCGTGTTCGAGCGCGTGGGCGTGCCGACGCCGCGCTGGCAGCTGGTGCGCGAGGACCGCCCCGAGGCCGTCGACGCGGCGGCGATGGGCGGCTACCCTTTGATCGTCAAGCCGAACGAGGAAGGCTCGACCGTTGGGCTCACCGTGGTGAATGAGGCCGGTGAGTTGCCGGCCGCACTCGCCACGGCGTTCGAGTTCGGCCGTGATGCGCTGGTCGAGGAGTTCATTCCCGGCCGCGAGCTCACGGTCGCGGTTGCGGGCGACGAGGCCTACCCGATCGTCGAGATCCGCCCCAACAGCGGGCACTACGACTACGAATCGAAGTACACCTCCGGCGCGAGCGAGTATTTCTGCCCGGCCGACTTGCCGGAGCCGCTGGCGCGGCGCATCGAGGAGTTGGCGGTGCGTGCCGCAAGAGCGATCGATTGCGCCGGCGTTTCTCGCGTGGATTTCCGGCTGAGCCCTAACAACGAGCCGTCGTGTCTCGAACTGAACACGATTCCCGGAATGACCCCCACGAGCCTGGTGCCGATGGCGGCGCGGGCCAAGGGCTTGAACTACGACCAACTGGTCGCGCGCATGCTCGAGCTGGCGCTCGAGGAATGGCGGCGCCGCCAGCCGAGGGCGGCCCGCGGGAGCGGAACGCGCCAGGCATCTTGATTTCCACAGGGGACCGCACCATGGACGCGACACTTGAGTACTTGAAGGAACTGGTCGACACGCATGGCACCTCGGGCTTCGAGCGCGAGGTCTACGATGTGCTGGCGCGGCGGCTCAAGGGTTACGGCAAGATCAGCAAGGATCGGCTCGGCAGTTTTATTTGCGAAAAGCAGGGGGCAGCGGGCGGCCCGCGTGTGCTGCTGGCGGGGCACCTCGATGAAGTCGGCTTCATGGTGAAGTCGATCACCAAGGAAGGCTACATCAAGTTCTTGGGGTTAGGCGGCTGGTGGGGCCACGTCGTGCTTGGCCAGCGGCTGATCATCCGGACCCGCAAGGGCGACGTGATGGGTGTCGTCGGCTCGAAGCCGCCGCACGACCTGCGCGATGAAGACCGCCGCAAGGTGCTGGAGCTGCGCGAAATGTTCATCGACGTGGGCGCCACCTCCGATTGGGATGTGCGCAAGAAGCTCGATATCCAGCCGGGCGACTCGATCGTTCCGGATTCCAAGTTCGCCGTGATGGCGAACCCGAACCTGCTGCTGGCCAAGGCGTGGGACAACCGCATCGGTTGCGCCCTCGCCACCGAAACCATGCGCACGCTGTCCAAGGACAAGCTGCCGAACACCCTGATCGCCGCCGCCACCGTGCAGGAAGAAGTCGGACTGCGCGGCGCCCAGACGACCGCCTTCAAGGTAAAGCCCGATGTGGCGTTCGCGCTCGACGTCGGCATCGCGCACGACACGCCGGGGGCCGAGGGCGACGAGAAGCTCGGCGGCGGGCCGCTGATCGAGATCTACGATGCCACGGTGATCCCCAATCCACGCCTGCTCGATCTCGTGCGCGACACGGCGAAGAAGCTCAAGATCGAGGTCCAGCTGGAGTCGGTCGAGCGGGGCGGCACCGATGCCGGCCGCTTCCACGTCAGCGCCGAGGGTGTGCCGAGCATCGCGATGGGCGTGCCGTCGCGCTACATCCACAGCCACAACAGCATCATCGACCGCCGCGACTTCGAGCAGGCGGTCAAGCTGCTCACCGCCGTGGTGAAGCGCCTGGATCGCAAGACCGTCGACGCGCTGGTGTAGGATGTTGGGCTTCCGGGCGGCGGCGAGGGCCACGCGCGGGGGGGGGGCAGGGCGCGCACGCCTGAAGCGCTGCGCGGCGCACCGGGAGAAGTTCATGGCGTTGCGGATCTACGACACGATGAAGGGCGAGAAGCGCGAGTTCGTTCCGGTGAACGAGGCCAAAGCGGGGATGTACGTGTGCGGCATGACCGTGCAGGACAAGCCGCACGTCGGCCACATCCGCGCCTCGCTGTCGGGCGACGTGATGCGCCGCTACCTGCTGCACAAAGGTTATGACGTCACCTACGTTTACAACTTCACCGACGTCGACGACAAGATCATCGACCGCGCCAACCGCGAAGGCATCGCCTACGAGTCGGTGAGTGAGCGCAACATCGAGGCCTACCTTGCTTTCGCCGACCTCCACAACATCATGCGCGCCACGCACTACCCGCGCGCGACACGGCACATCACCGAGATACTCGCCATCATCACCACGCTGATCGAGCGCGGCTTCGCCTACGCTTCGGCGGGCGACGTCTACTTCGAGGTGCGCAAGAAGGCCGACTACGGCAAGTTGTCCGGGCGCGCTGTGGATGACATGCAGTCGGGGGCGCGCATCGAGATCGGCGAGTCGAAGCGCGATCCGCTCGACTTTGCGCTGTGGAAGGGCGCCAAGGAAGGCGAGCCGGCGTGGGCGAGCCCGTGGGGGCCGGGGCGTCCCGGCTGGCACATCGAGTGCTCGGCGATGGCCATGAAGTATCTGGGCGAGACCTTCGACATCCACGGTGGCG
>JANLOX010000430.1:0-9772 GCA_031366795.1 Candidatus Eiseniibacteriota bacterium
CCTCACGCACCACGCGCGCGCGGTCGATCAGGCTGTCGATGCGGAGCAATTCGAGGCGCTCCTCCGCGCTGCGCCCGCACGCGGTGCTCAGGCTGTTGACGACGCGCTCGAAGGAATCCGCCGCGGTCGCCCCGGGCAACGCCACGCGCGCGGCCTCATCGCCCGACGTACCGGCCAGCACCGCCAAGCGCGCGTGCAGTTCGAGCAGCGTTTGCTTCTCCATCAACAGCAGCGGATCGTCCTCGGTCCATGGATCCTGTGGCAGCATCTCCACCCGTGCGAGGCGATAGGGGAACTCGCGCTCCACCTCGCCGAACCGCACGCGATTCAGGCCGCGCAGCGTGAGGTTGTAGCGATCGTTCGGCAGCCACTCGATTTCCTCGATATGGCCGAGACAGCCAAGCTCGTGATATCGCGGGCTGCCGTGGTAGTCCTCTTCGTAGCCGGGCGCCAGCACCGCGAGCGCGAGTGTGCGGCCGCGTGAAAGGGCGTCCCTTACCATGGTGCGGTAGCGTAATTCAAAGATGTGGAGCGGCACGCTGATCGTGGGGAACAACACGATCTCGGGGAGCGGAAACACCGGTACGGCAGAGCG
Source organism: Candidatus Eiseniibacteriota bacterium (assembly GCA_031366795.1). Taxonomy (GTDB): domain Bacteria; phylum Eisenbacteria; class RBG-16-71-46; order RBG-16-71-46; family RBG-16-71-46; genus JANLWK01. The sequence goes on from JANLOX010000430.1 coordinate 596, forward strand.
TGCTGCGTGTTCCACGCGGCTCTCCAGCAGTGGAGCGACGGCGGCGAAGGCGCGACGCCCGTGGGGTCAGTCGGGACGGCGCCGGCGGCGAGCGGACTCGCGACGGCGCTCCCGGTTTACTCTTCTTCGCCGACGAAGCTCAGCAGGTCTTCGATATGCCCTTCGACCTTGACCTTCGGGTAGATCGTCGCGATACGACCGGTCTTGTCGATGACGAAGGTCGTCCGTTCGATCCCCAGCGACTTCTTGCCGTACACGTTCTTCTGCTTGTAGACGCCGTACATCTTCGAGACTTCGGCCTGCTCATCCGACAGCAGGGTGAACGGCAGCTTGTGCTTTTCCTTGAACTTCATGTGCGTGTCCATCGCGTCGGTCGAAATGCCGAGCACGACGACGCCGTGCTGTTCGAGTTCCGCGAAGTGGTCGCGGATATCGCACGCTTCGCGCGTGCAACCCGCCGACTCGTCCTTCGGGTAGAAATACAACACGACGGTCTTCTTGCCCTTGAACGACTTGAGCGTCACCGAATCGCCCTGGGTCGAGGGCAGGGTGAAGTCGGGCGCGGGCCTGCCGATGGTCGGCGTCAACGTGGTGGTCATTCGATCATTCTCCGCAAGCGCAACCGGGCTCCGCTTTAGGAGCCCGGCATTAAGGAGACGGCAAGGCCGTCCTGAGGGTCGAATTGGGCCTACTTGTTCACCTGCTGCATCGCCAATGCGCGATCGAGATTCTGCGCCACGACATCCCAGTCCAGGTTGTTGAAGAAGGCATCCATGTACTTGGCGCGCGCGCGGCCGAAGTCGATCCAGTACGCGTGCTCGTACACGTCCATCGCAAGGATGGGCGTGGCGTTCCAGATCGGGAAGGTGTTCTGCGCATCGCCCGTGGCGGTGGTCAGTACGTTCCAGTCGTGGTCGTAGGCGAGCCATACCCAACCGCGCGCCGCCATGCCAGCGGCCTTGAAGTCGGCGAGCCAGGCGTCGTAGCTCGGGAAGTCGCGCTGGATCATCTCCAGCACGCGGCCCGTGGGAGCACCGCCCTTGCCGCCCAGATGCGCGAAATACGTGTCGTGGTTCTTGACGCCGCCGATCGCGAACGACAGGTCGGTGCGCAGGCCACGGTACTCCGAATAGATCTGGTTGGCCGCGGCGCGGTCGGCGCCGTCGAGCTTCTTCTGGATCTCGTTCACCTTGCTCACATACACCTTGTACAACTCGTAGTGCTCTTCCATCGTGCGCGCGCTGATGCCGTTCAACTCACGAATGGAAGCAAACGTCTTCGGGGTCAGGTCCTTCCAGGCCATGGCAAACCTCCTGCGGAAAGCCGTAATGGTGGGTCGAGGCGGCCTTCAAAAACCGGCGAGAATAGAGTCAGCCTAGTCGCGGGTTCGCCGCTCGTCAACGTTTGGCTTTTGGGAGTGGCGAACCGCGCCGGAAGCACCATCCGGAGCCCTGCGAGCCGGTCATTGCAACTTCAGTGCGAGCACCGAATCGCGCAGGTCCTCCACGCGCGGCAGGCTGACCGGACAGGTCAGGTCGTTCTCTCGGCAAGCGGCCAACGTGTAGCCACAGCCACATGTGCAGCCGTGCCCGTTGGTGATTTTCAGGTACAGCGAGCGCTGCTTCGGGGTGAACACGGTGAGGTCGATACCGCGCACTTCGTTGCGCCAGCCGGTCTTGATCTCGGTCGAGTCCGGCACATGCGCGGGTCCCTGCCCGAGCGCGCGCGAGATGAGCCGGTCCGTCGCGGCCGCGTCGGTGGACGCAGTATCGCTCGCCACGAGACCGGCGCCAGCGGGCGGGCCGGGTCGGTGAGGGCTGCGAAAATAGATCGCGAGTTCCACCCCGAGGTACAGCACCACCAGCGCGAGAATCACGGGACCCCAGCGCGGGCTCCAACGGGGACCCTTGGCGATGATCGTCATGGGGGGAGTTTAGATCTCGCGGCGGTGGCAGGTCACGCGGCGGGCGTCAGCGAATCGCAAGCCTCCAGAATCGACTTCATCATGCAGCCGGCTTGCCCTGCAGATCAACGCACGATTGCCCAAATTGACGCCTTCAGGCCGCACCCCTAGCATCCCCAATCGAACGCGGCGGCGGTCGCCCCAGCCTGGCCCTCACTGCACGCGACACCCCTTCGGCGCTTGCGCCGCTTCGAGGTACGAGCATGACCTGGATCCGCACCATCCCGCCCGATCAGGCCGACGGCCCGGCCGCCGAGGCTTACGCGAAGCTGGGCCAACCCGCGTCCAAGAAACGTGCTTCGAACATCTGGCAATCGCTGTCGCTCGACCCAGGGGCGATGGTGGCGGCGTTCGGCCTGCGGGCGGAGTTGATGAACGACCCGGCGCCCCTGAGCATTGCGCAGGCGGAAGCGATCGTGCTGGTGGTGTCCGCCACCAATGGCTGCGCTTATTGCGTCGCGCACCACGGGCCGAAGTTCGCCGCGGCGTTCGGCAACGAGCCGCTCGCACGCGCGGTGGCGATCGATTATCGCGAAGCGGACCTCGCCGCGCGCGATCGTGTGCTGCTCGACTACGCCGTGGCGCTGACGTGCGAGCCGGCGGAGCGCAAACAGGAAGACGTCGAGCGCCTGCGCGAGTACGGCTTCGACGACGCGGCGATCCTCAAGGCCACCGAGATCACGGCGTTCTACAACGCCATCAACCGCATCGTCTGCGCCTTGAACGTCGAGCTCGAAGCCGGAGTGACGCCGTGGGAATTCGGGGCGCAGCGATAGCCGCGTTCGCGAGGTTCCGCGCTGCCGTCCACGAACATGCGGGCGGCCTGCCGCGCCCGTTCTGGGTCATCTGGACCGGCACGCTGTTCAACCGAATGGGCACGTTCGTGCTGCCCTTCCTCGCGCTGTACCTCACGCAGCGGCGCGGATTTTCGATCGCGCAGACCGGAATGGTCGCGGCGATCTACGGTCTGGGAGGCGCGTTGGCGAACTTCATCGGCGGCACCCTCGCCGATCGCATCGGCCGCCGCTTTGTGATGATGCTCGCGCTGGGATTGGGCGGTGCGTGCATGATTGGGCTGGGGTTTGCGCAGCGCATCGAGGTGATCGCTCCGGCCACGTTCCTCGTGGCACTCGTGACGGAGATGTACCGGCCCGCGATGCAGGCCGCAATCACGGATGTTGTTCCGTCTGAAGATCGCGCGCGCGCCTTCGGGCTGGTGTACTGGGTGATCAATCTCGGTTTCGCCATCGCGCTGGTGCTCGCCGGATTGCTCGCCTCGGTGTCATTCCTGTTGCTGTTCGTGGTGGACGGGCTCACCAGTATCCTGTTCGCCATTATTGTATGGCGCGGCGTCCCCGAATCACGCCCGGCGCGGGTGGAGCACCCAGCGCACCTGCCGCGCCTGTCCATGATGGGCGAGATCCTCGCGCCCTACCGCGACCGCGTGTTCATGTGCTTCATCGGACTCATGTTCTGCTTCGCGGTGATGTTCATGCAACACACGCTCGCACTCCCGCTCGACATGGCGGCGCACGGTATTTCGAAGCCCGTGTTCGGGGCAATCATGGCGATCAATGGCGCCTTGATCGTGGTGCTTCAACCTCTGCTGGGACCACTTATCGCGCGCCGTAGTCATTCCAAGGTTCTGGCACTGGGCGGCATGCTGGCCGGGTTGGGCTTCGGGTTGAATGCGGTCGCGCACATCGCGCCGGTCTACGCACTCGGCGTGATCATCTGGACGGTCGGCGAAATCGGCGTGCTGCCACTCGGCAACACCGTGGTGGCGAATCTGGCGCCGGTCCAACTTCGCGGCCGCTACCAGGGCGCGTATGGGCTGTTCTTCGGCCTCGCCGTCTGCGCGGCACCGATCGTCGGGTCGGTCGTGCTGCAGCGCTACGGCTCCGTCACGCTGTGGACCGGCACCCTGTGCGCGGCGTTGTTGATTGCGGCAGGGCACCTGGCGCTCGAAAAGTCGCTCAACCGCGCTCAGGCAGCTCGAGCTTGAGGGCGTGCGCCCGCGCCGACTCCTGCGTGGGCGAGGCGTTGTACGCCGCCGACTGGCCGCGCGGAATGCTCAGCGAGGTCCACGCGTCCCCGCGCTGACACTTCGCGATGTGCACGATCTGCCCCACGTGATAGGCGGCGTGGCTGAGCGAGCGATGCAACGCCTCATGCACGAGCAACGGCTGCGCACGAATCGTGACGGTGCGTGCGAGGTCCGCGTCGGAGAGCGTGGCCAACGCCTCGAACAACGCGGTCCAGCCACGCTGCCAGTGGGCCATGATGTCGGCACGCGTGGCGTCACGCGGCGCAAATTCATCATCGCGGTTGCGCCACGGTTTCTCGCCATCGCTCGTGAGGAACTCCGTGAAACGCGAGGCGAGATTGCCGCCGAGGTGCCAAACGATCACGGTCACGGCATTCGCTGAAGCTCCGTCGGCTGCGTTCAACTCGCCGTCGGAAAGTTGCGCCATCGCTCCCTCGCCCAGCGCCTTGTAGCGGCGGTACTCCCCTTCGATCGAACTGACGAATTCCCGCATGGAAGACTCCTCGCGTGGAACGACGGCCACAACTACCAGCGCTCGATCAACTCGCGCGTTTCGCTCACCGCCACCTGCCACAACGCGAGCACCTCTTCGTCCGGGCGCGTGTAGAAGCCGCCGAAGTTGCCGTCGCCCAGTTGCTCGCGCACGCGGGCCGGGCCCTGCTGTGACATCGTGGCCCAATCGATCATCGGTTTTTGCGTCGCCGGCGACGCCACTCCCGTAACGCGCGTCCACGGGAAGTTTTCCATCCACGACGCATGCGAGGCGACCGGATCGATCTGCTGCACCTTCGCCCACACCTTGGGGGCGCTCCACCAGTTGTGGAAGCGGATCGCCATGCCGGGATTCGCGGCGAGCCATTCATTCGCATAGGACGCCGCGGGACTGTTGCCGCCGTGGCCATTGACGATGACGATGCGGCGGAAGCCCTGTTCCTTCAGCCCATCGAGGATATCGCGCACGATGTGCAGGAACGTCTCGACGCGCAGGCTCACGGTTCCAGGATAGGCGCGGAAGTTGGGCGTGATGCCGTAGGCAACGACGGGGAACACCGGCACGCCGAGCGGCTCCGCGGCTTCGGCGGCGACGCGTTCGGCAAGAATGCTGTCGGTGGCGAGGCTCAAGTAGCTGTGTTGCTCGGTACAGCCCAGCGGCAGGACGGCGCGGTCGTCGGTCTTGAGCCAGGCCTCGAGCTGCATCCAATTGCGCTCGCTGACCCTCACGACGCGTCCCCGCGCGGCTCCTCCCCCAACTCGGGGTGGGCGGCAGGAGCGGGTCGCGGCACGGGCGTGGCACCGGGGACGGGAAACTCGATCAGTGCGGCCCCCACGCCGGGACTCGACTCGTAGCACTGCACGATCCCCTTCACGTCCTCGCCGAGGAAGCCGCGCAGCACCTCAAGGTGACGCATGCGCGCTTCCGGTTGGATGCGCTCCAAGGTGCGCTCGTCGTAGTTGGCGAGGCCGTTCCAGTGACCTTCCTTCAACGCGTCGAGCGTGCGCTGGTCGAAATCGAGGCCTTCGGGCACATCGCGCTTCAAGGTCCAGGCGTGAACGTTGAATGTGAGCAGTCCGCTGACGATGAACGCCACGCGCTGCGGCCAGGCTTCCAGGCAATCGCGAATCGCTGCGCCCCAAGCGCGGCACTCCTCGGGCGTCTGGTTGACGACCGACAGCGGCACCACGGGCAGGTCGCGCGCGGGCACGAGGAAGTGCATGGGCACCGCGATGCCCGTATCGATACGGCGTGTCAGCGCGATGGCGCGGATCCCCGCTTTGGTCGCGGACTTGGCGAGCGCCTTCGCGAGCGCGGGTTCACCGGGTCCGCGGTAGCGTCCGCCGACATTGAAGCCGCCGAACGCGACCGGCAGGTCATGCCGCTCGCCGGCGTCGATCATGAAGGGCCCGGGCGTCCCCCAGCGCGCGCTCAGCACCACGAGCGCCGTGGGCATTTCCTCGAACAGGCGCTCGGAGGCTAAGCGCATCGCGTCGACCATGCCGACGTGATGCCCGCGCTGATCGTCGATCATCAGCGTGGGCAAGTGCGGCACCAGCATGGTGTGCGAGATCAGCATGACATTCCGGACGCGCGCCGCCGTATCGCGGACGCGCGAGAACCGGCCTCTAGTGGTGGTGAATGCGGAACTCGGTGGCCGCGCGCGCCGTGGCGCGCTCGTTGCCCGGGCGCGCGGCGACGCCCCGCTCCTGCGCCACCGCCAGCAATTCGCCGGGCAGCGGGAACATGATCCGCTCTTCAGTCAGCACGATCTCTTCCACGCGGTAGTCGCCCATCGAGCACACGCGATCGATGCAGGCACGCACGATCGGTTCGGGCGTCGAGGCGCCGGCCGTCAACCCCAGGTCCCCGCTGATCCACTCCGGCTGGATATCCTCGGGCGATTCGATCAACACGGCGCGAGTGCCGTAGGCGATTGCGACTTCGACCAGGCGATTCGCGTTGCTGCTCATCGGTGCGCCCACCACCAGCACCATCGCGCAACGTTCCGCCAGCACCTTCACCGCGTTCTGGCGGTTCTGCGTGGCGTAGCAGATGTCGTCCTTGGCCGGTTCGTGAATCGCGGGGAAGCGGCCTTTAAGCACTGCGACAATGTCGCGCAGGTCGTCCATCGACAACGTCGTCTGCGTGATATACGCCACGCGCTGCGGATCGCGGACCTCGACGGTCGCGGCATCCGCGGCCGATTCGACGATGACGATGGCTTCCGGCGCTTCGCCCAGCGTGCCGATCACTTCCACGTGATTGCGGTGGCCGACGAGGATGATCGTGTAGCCCTGCTGCGCGTAACGGAGCGCTTCGAGATGGACCTTGGTCACCAGCGGACAGGTCGCGTCGAGGCTCTTGAGCCCGCGCTCGTCCGCTTCGCGCCGCACTTCGGGCGACACACCATGCGCCGAAAAGATCACCACGGCGCCCGTGGGCACGTCGCGCAATTCATCGACGAAGATCGCGCCCTTCTTGCGGAGATCGTCCACCACGTGGCGGTTGTGAACGATTTCGTGGCGCACGTAGATCGGGGCGCCGTACACCTGCAGCGCCATATCGACGATGTCGATGGCCCGGTCGACGCCGGCGCAGAATCCGCGCGGCGCAGCCAGGTAGAGTGTGTGCTGGGTCGTGGTCATGGTGGGGTCGCGGGGTGGGTGCCCGCAGGTCATCAATGTAACGGACACCGTGCGCGGCCGCAATTGGCGCGGGATTTCACGGTATTACTCCGCAACCCAAGCGCGACCGGGAGCCGGCCGGGCCGGGCTAGGGCTGTCGCGGGTGGGCGAGGCTGTCCGCCTCGAACATGCCACGCAACGAATCGGGCGCCGCGATCCGCATGGAGCCGATCAACTGCTGCAGGCGATCCTTTTCCGCCGGCAGGCGCGATAGGCGTTCGGCCACACGCAGTTCCATCACCGCCTCGCGCGTGTTGCCATAGGCCGCCAGAGCCAGGCCGAGCACCATGCGCTTGGGCGCCGAATTGTCGTCGAAGCGCACGCCATCGCGCGCCACCTCGAGTGCGCGGTCGCGGCGGTCGATGTCGGCGAGGTGGCGCACGGCGCGCAGCCGCAGGTCGTCATCCTGCGGCTTCACCGTGACCCAGCGCATGTAGAGATCTGCGATGGCGTCGCGCCGGTCGAGCGTGGTCAGCGCCTTGAGCTCACCCTCGTAGGCCAGCGCATAGGTCGAGTCGCGCCGCTCGGCCTCGCGGTAGGCCGCCAGCGCGCTGTCGGGGCGCGCGTTGCGCGCTTCCAGGTTCGCGAGGTTGAGCCAGATCGTGGCATCGCCCGGCGCCAACGCCAGCGCGCGGCGATATTCCTCGCGCGCGGCCTCCGGGCGGTTGAGCGAGCCATAGACGACGCCGAGATCACGGTGCTCGAGCGGGCGATCGGGCGACAATGCAATGGCGCGCTTGAGCGGCGACTCGGCTTCGCGGAGCCTGCCGGCATTGGCGTAGGCGACGCCGAGCGCATACCAGTGCTCGTCGTTGCCGGGTTCCTTGACGGTCAAGCGCTTGATGCGCGCGATCGCTTCGGCGTGGCGGCCCAGCGAGGACAGCACCAGCCCGAGGTTGCGACTGGCCTCGGTGTCGCCAGGAGTGCGCCGCAGTTCACGCCGCAACAACGGCTCGGCCGCGGATGCGTGACCCATGCGCAGGTAGATGCTGCCGAGCCTTCCGCTCACACCCGGCAACAGCGAGTCGGCGCGTGAGGCGTTGCGGTAGGCGAGCATGGCGCCACCCATATTGCCCATCTCCTCCAGCTGGCGCCCCATCGCGGCCTGCTCGCGCGCGAACTTCTGCGGCGTGCGCACCAGCGAATCAGGTGTCGAGCTGCGGCCCGGCACGATCAACGGGGCCGGTTCGGACTCGATCGAAATGCTGTCGGGGCGCACCGGGACGAGGAGATGCGGCGGCGTGGGAGCCGCGGTAGCAGGAACGGGCGTCCAGCCAAGGAGCGCCAAGACCACCAGTACCAGACGGAATCGAGTCATGAGTGAGTCGACTATAGCGCACACCCCATACGAACGCCCCGCCATCACTCGATGACGGGGCGTTGCTTTCCCAGCGGCGCAGGCAGCGCGTCCGCTTACTTGGCGCTGAAGTTCGGCTTGCGCTTCTCGACGTAGGCGGCAAGCCCTTCCTTCGCGTCCTCGCTCTGGAACAACTGCTGCTGCAGCTCGCGCTCGACCGCGAGAGCGGACTCGAACGGGATCTCGACGCCCGACTGCACCGAGCGCTTGATGCGGCCGACGGCCTTGGCCGCCTTGTTCGGCGGGCAGAACTGCTCGGCGTACTTCTCGATCTTCTCAATGAACTCGGCGTTGGTCGCGGTCTCCCAGATCTGGTTGATCACGCCCAACTGCATGCCCTTCTCGAAGTCGAACGTCTCGCCCGTGACCATCAACTCGATTGCCGTGCTCTTGTTGACGAGCCGAGCGAAGCGCTGCGTGCCGCCCGTGCCCGGCAACACGCCGAGCGTGACTTCCGGCAAGCCCAGCTTGCCCGCGCCCTTGCGCGCGATACGGATATCAGCCGCCATGGCGATCTCCAACCCGCCGCCGACCGTGTGGCCGTTGAGCGCCGCGATCACCAGCTTCGGCGTGTGCTCGAGCCGGTTGAGCGTCTCGTTGGCGTGCAGGCAGAAGTAGTACTTGAAGGTC
>JANLOX010000446.1:0-2489 GCA_031366795.1 Candidatus Eiseniibacteriota bacterium
CGAGGACGGCGCTTCAGTCTCGGTTCCGCTGTCCGATGCCCAGTTGGACGCGCTTCGCAAAGGCGGCGCCGTGCAGGTGTTTCACGGCTACGTCGAGCCGCGCGAGCAGGTGATCGAGGTGTCGCTGGCCGGTGGCAGCGCCGCTTCGGCGAACGCCGGCTACCTCACGCTCGAACCGGCTCGGGACCGCCTGACCCTGCTGCGTCTCGATCTCTCGACGGTCCACGACGAAGGCGCTGCCGCCATCCACGCCACCACCTGGTTGAACGACGCGCGGGTGCCTTAAGGGCCGCTCAGGGCTCGGAGCCATGAGGTCGATCATGTCCATGAAGGACCGTTGGGTCTCGACGCGCGCCATTGCCCTGGTCGCCATCGTCGCGGCGTGGGCGCTTGCGCCGCTGCCGGCCCAGGCGCGCAACGCCAAGTCGCGCGGGCGGTCAAGCGAGCCGCCCCACGTCACGGCGCCGGACACCTCCACGGCCACGCGGGTGATCTCGGTAACGAACGACGCGTCGGCCGCGGGCGAGCTGCGGTTGCGCCGGGCCGCCGCCGAACAACGTCTCGGCAACACGCGCGGCGTCATCGAGTGTCTCGAGTCACTCGACTTCACCGCCGGCCCCACCTTCACGGGCGCCGACCGCGCCGCGTTCCTGCTGGGCAACGCCTACCTCGCAACCGGTAGCCGCAAGCGCTTCGAACAACTGGCGCACACCGTGGCCGCATGGAAGCGCACCGGTCCCTGGACCCAGTGGCTCGCTTACCAGTTCAGCCTGCTCGAAGCGGAGTCGAACGCGGGCGGTGCGCTGGCCACACTCGCGGATCCCGCGATCGGTTCGGCTGCCCTCGGGAGCCTCGCGCACTTTCGTGATGCGAGCGCGGACTCCGGTGCTGCGCAGCGTGAACTCGCATCGCTCGCGCAGCTCGATACCACGACGGTGCTCGGCCGTGACCTCGCGGGCGCCGCATGGGTGCGGCTTGCGACGCGCGCGCTGCAGCAGGGTAACGACCCGCTGCCACTGCTCAACCATGTCCCCATGGCCAGCCGCTGGGAACCACGCGCGCAACACCTGCGCGGCCTCGTGGCACTCGAACGCGGCGACACCACCACCGGTAAGGTGATCCTGACGGGCTTGCTCGCCGGTTCGATGAACTACCCGGGCCAACGCGAAGTCCTGATGGAACTTGCCGGTCAGGCGATGGACGCCGGCCAGTGGGCCGCGGCGCGCGATCACTACGCGCGCGCCGAGGCTGACTGGCAGGCTGAGGGCGACACCCTGCGCGGCTTCATCGCTGAGCTCAACTACGCTCCCGTGTGGAACGCTTGGAACTCGGGCGCCGGATCGAGCGATGCGCTGCAACTGGATGCCAGCGCCGTCGAGGCATGGACCTCCCGGCTGACCGCCGCCGCCACGATTCTCGACGCCACCCCTGACTCCGCGGTGCCGCCGCTCGAGGCGCTCGCCCCCGGCGAAGGGCCGCGCTGGCAGGTCCCGCCGCCGAACGCGGGTGAGTGGAGCGCGCTGGCGGGCTCGCGGGCCAAGGTCGATGAAGCGCGTGACGCGCTCGAGCGCGCCGACGGAGCCGTTGCCGGGTTGCGCCGCGACGTGTCGTTACACACGCACTACCTCGAGCATGGCTACGGCAAGGTGCACGACGAGACGGAGCAGCTCGAAACGCGCGCCGCGCATCTCGATTCGTTGCGCGCAGCACTCGACCGGGTCGATGCGAACTTGAAGTCGCTGCGTGATGCTTCGATCCACCACATCGTCTCGCGCGTCTCCGGGTTGCTGGCACGCGGCGCGGATCAACTGCGCTGGATGCAGGCGATGCGGCACTTCAACATCGACGGGCCGACCCCGCTGCGCCCGCTCGCGGTGCCCGCGGGCTGTCCCTCGCCGGACTCATTGCTCGCGCACGAACAGACGTTGCTCGATGCGGTGAGCACTGCGGCGGAACAACTGGCAGCACAGGCGCCCGGACTCATCGCACACTCGTACGACAAGGCGTGGCGCCCCGGCATCATCGACCGCGCGCGTGCGCAGGCCGCCCTGACCCACGACGCCCTGGCGTGGGCGCACCGGCTCGAGGCGAGCATCGACTCGAGCCTCGCCCTGGCGATGCCCGATTCCCTCCACCGGCTCGAAGCGCGCGCCGCAGTGTGCGCGCGCGCGGCCGACTCGCTGTCGCGCGCGGACGCCATGTTGCGCCAGAGCGTCGCCCACGACGCCGTGGCGCGCGCGCGCGTGACGCTTGAAGGGGAGAGCGAAGGACTCGACTACGGCCTCGCGTCGTCCGCGTACGGCATCAGCGTGGGGCTCGACCGCTCAGTGCCGCTCGCGGCCGCCGATAGCCTCGACACGGGCAGCGAGACTCCTGAAGCGCGCCAGTGGCGTGAGACGGCAACCGCCGAGTTCCGCGGCTTCCTTGAACGCCACCCCCAGTCCTCGGTGCGTGGCGAGATGCGCTTCCGCCTGGCCGACCTCGCGATG
>JANLOX010000060.1:0-15767 GCA_031366795.1 Candidatus Eiseniibacteriota bacterium
GCTCGCCTACAGCACTGACGAGACGCGGCGCGCGCTCGACCTTTGCCTGTTCATCAATGGGCTGCCGATCGCGACCTTCGAGCTGAAGAACAGCCTGACCAAGCAAACGGTGGAGGACGCGGTGGAGCAGTACCGCCGCGATCGCGACCCGCGTGAGCCGCTTTTCGCGTTCGGCCGCTGCGTGGTTCACTTCGCGCTGGACGATTGCGAGGTGCAAATGTGCACCGAGCTTCGGGGCAAAGGCTCGTGGTTCCTGCCGTTCAACAAGGGCTACAACGATGGAGCGGGCAATCCGCCCAACCCCAACGGCCTTAAGACGGACTATCTCTGGCGGGTACTGCTCACCCCGGCGGGGCTGACGGACATTCTTGAGAACTACGCCCAGATCATCGAAACGAAGCACGCGAAATCGGGGAAGAAGAAACCGGTCCAGGTCTTTCCGCGGTATCACCAGCTCGGCGTCGTGCGCCCGGCGTTGGCCGATGTGCGCGCGTACGGGGCTGGGAAGCGCTATCTGGTGCAACACTCGGCAGGCAGCGGCAAGTCGAACTCCATTGCATGGCTCGCGCACCAATTGATCGGCGTGAAGCGCGGCGGCAAGGAAGTGTTCGACTCGGTGATCGTCGTCACGGACCGGCGCATCCTCGACGACCAGATCCAGAAGACGATCAAGCAGTTCATGCAGGTCGGAGCGACGGTGGGCCATGCCGAAGGGTCGGGCGACCTGCGCACGTTCATCGAGCAGGGCAAGAAGATCACCGTCTCGACGGTGCAGAAGTTCCCGTTCATCCTCGATGCAATCGCCACCGAGGGCGGCAAGACATTCGCCATCGTTATTAACGAAGCCCACTCGAGCCAGGGCGGCAAGACTTCAGCAGCGATGAGCAAAGCGCTCGGGGACGCCTCGGAGACGGATGACTCAGCCCCCGACCCGGAAGACACGGTGAATGCGGCGCTCGAGTCGCGCATTGCGGCGCGCAAGCTGTTGACCAACGCCAGCTACTTCGCCTTCACGGCAACTCCCAAGAACAAGACGCTGGAAATGTTCGGCGAAGCCCTGGCGCCCGACGCCGAGGGGAACGTCAAACACCGGCCGTTCCACAGCTACACGATGAAGCAGGCCGTGGAAGAGGGTTTCATTCTCGACGTGCTCAAGAGCTACACGCCCGTCGATAGCTACTACAAGCTGATCAAGCGGGTTGAAGCCGATCCCGAGTTCGACACCAAACGAGCACAGAAGAAGCTGCGCCGCTACGTCGAGAGCCATGATTATGCGATCAGGCTCAAAGCCGAAATCATGGTCGATCACTTTCATGAACAGGTGATGCCCACGGCGAAGATCGGCGGACAGGCGCGTGCGATGATGGTCACGAGCGGCATCGAGCGCGCGATCCAGTACTTCCACGCCGTGCGGGCGTATCTCGTGGAGCGCAAGAGCCCCTCCGCAGCAATCGTGGCGTTCTCGGGCGAGCCCGAGTACGACGGGGTCAAGGTCAGCGAGTCGTCGCTCAATGGCTTCTCAAGCGGGGACATCGCCGAGAAAATCCAGACTGACCCGTACCGCTTCCTGATCTGTGCCGACAAGTTCCAGACCGGCTACGACGAGCCGCTGCTGCACACGATGTACGTGGACAAGCCGCTCTCCGGCATCAAGGCGGTTCAGACGCTTTCGCGGCTCAACAGGGCGCACCCTAAGAAGCACGACTGCTTCGTGCTCGATTTCCAGAACAACAGCGAGGCGATCACCTTCGCCTTCCAGGACTACTACCGCACGACGCTGCTGGCGGAAGAGACCGATCCCAACAAGCTGCACGACTTGAAGGCGGCGCTCGACAGTGCGCAGGTGTATTCGCCCGAGCAACTACGGCAGGTGGTCGAGTTGTTCCTTGCAGGCGCGGAGCGCGACGCGCTCGACCCAATTCTCGATGCTTGCGTGGCCGTCTATGCCACCACGCTCAACGAGGACCAACAGGTTGAATTCAAGGGCAAGGCGAAGACCTTCACACGGACCTACGACTTTCTCGCCTCGGTGATCCCATACACGAACACAGAGTGGGAGAAGCTCTCAATCCTGCTCAACCTGCTGACGCCCAAACTGCCCGCGCCGACGGAAGAAGATCTCGCCAAGGGCATCCTCGAAGCAATCGACATGGATAGCTATCGCGTCGAGAAGCAGGCGGTGATGAAGCTGGCGTTGGCCGACGCGGATGCGGAGATCGGTCCTGTGCCGACCGATGGCGGCGGTCGCAGGCCGGAGCCCGAGCTGGATCGCCTGAGCAATATTCTCAAGGCCTTCAACGAGAATTTCGGCACGCTCTTCACCGATACCGACCGCGTCGCGAAACGTATCCGCGAGGACATCGCGCCACAGGTCGCCGCCGATACGGCCTACCAGAACGCCAAGGAAAACACACCACACACCGCCCGCCTGGCTCACGATCAGGCGTTGGGCAAGGTCATGCATCTTCTACTCAAGGACGATACCCAGGTCTACAAGCAGTTCGTGGAGAACGATTCATTCCGTCGCTTCGTCGGCGACATGGTCTACGCGCTGACGAGGCAGGTCTGAACAGCCAAGACGGGAAATGGGCTGAGCGCAACACTGGCCGGACGCAGAGCCACGCCCGCTTGAATCAACCGCCCACCTGAGAAACCAGGACCCAATAATGGCGAAAGAATTCTCCGGTGCACCCCAATTCGTGAAGTATCTCGGACCCGTTCTTGAGGCTCTGCAGCAGCTTGGAGGATCCGGTAGGCCGGACGAAGTGCGCGCTGTCATTGCGCAACGCCTAAGAGTCTCCGAGGCTGAGCAGTCGGAAGAGTTGCCCAGCAAGGCTCAGCCAAGATTCGACAACCAAGTTCATTGGGCTCGATTCTACCTCGCAAAAGCTGGGTTCTTGGACTCTTCCAAGCGAGGTGTCTGGGCTTTGACCGACCAGGGTCGCTCATCGGTGCCGTTGAGCGATGTTGCTGCACGGAAATTGTTCCGTGAACTCTCTGCATCGTTCGCCAAAGCCAAGAAGGCGCAGGCGGAGACGGCCGGGGCCGTCGACGATCAACCCGTGCCATCTACCGACACGACTGCTACCGAACAGGACTACCGCACCGAGTTGAGGGCGCGATTTCAGGCACTGTCGCCAGGAGGGTTCGAGCGGTTCTGTCAGCGATTGCTTCGTGAATCAGGATTTCAGGAGGTGTCGGTAACCGGGCGCTCTGGCGACGGGGGCATCGATGGAATTGGAATCCTGCAGGTCAATGCGCTGGTGAGCTTCAAGGTGCTTTTCCAGTGCAAGCGCTACACGGGCGCCGTCGTTGTCGCCCAAGTCCGTGATTTTAGGGGAGCCATGATGGGCCGCGCCGACAAGGGCATTATCCTGACGACGGGCTCTTTCACCGCAGATGCACGCAAAGAAGCCGTGCGTGATGGGGTGCCTCCAATTGAACTGGTGGATCGCGAGAAGCTCATCGGGATGCTTGAAACACTGGAATTGGGCTTGAAGCCGAGAACGACCTACGAGATTGACGGCACCTTCTTTAGAGAGCTTCAGGTGAGAACTGTGATTGCCGAAATGTGCCGCGTCGGAGGCGGGACCGTGCAGAGGGAATGGCGATTCCTTCTATTCCCAGGGCCACAATCGTGAATGACCAACAAACCGCCATCGCCACCGTAGGTCACGCGATACAACTGTCGGTCGCCCCGGTGTTCCTGCTGTCGGCGATCGCCGGGATGCTCGCCGTGCTCACGAACCGGCTGGCGCGCGTCGTGGACCGGGCCCGCGGTGTCGAGGCGCAGCTCGAAAGCGCAGCACCAGGCCATCTCGCGGTATTGCACGACAGCCTCAAGATGTCGGCGCGCCGCGCGAAGCTGATCAATTTCGCCGTAACGTTCTGCACCATCACGGCCGTCCTGGTGTGCGCCGTCGTGGCGATCCTGTTCGTTGGGGCGTTCCTGCGGTTCGATGTGTCCGCGTTTATCGCGACGTTGTTCGTGGCCGGCATGTCGACGTTTATAGTTGGCCTGTTGTTCTTCCTGCGTGAGATCTTCCTCGCGACGGCAAGCCTGCGAATCGGACCGCATTGAATTGGGGGATGCAAAAATGCTCGACACCCTGCAGATTGTTGGAACGAGTGCCCAGCCGGCCGCGGTGATTCGCCTCACAATTGCACGATCGGAGATGCAGCAGGCCATGGGGCCTGCGATCGGCGAGCTGATGGCCACGGTCGCTGCTCAGGGCCAGCGGCCCGCAGGCGCGATCTTCTCGCATCATTTCAAGATGGATCCCGCGACCTTCGAGTTCGAGGTCGGTGTACCCGTGGCTTCGGCGATCACGGAATCCGGCCGCGTGAAGATGAGCGAACTCCCCGCGACGACGGTCGCGCGAACGGTGTACACGGGCCCCTACGAGGGCCTCGGCGCCGCATGGGGCGAGTTTAACGCGATGCTCTCGGAAGCAGGGCACACGCCGGCCGCGAACCTGTGGGAGTGCTACGTCGCGGGTCCCGAGACGGGGCCGGACTCCTCGAGGTGGCGCACCGAATTGAACCGGCCGTTGGTTCGGTAGCTTCGGGAAACATCGCGCCGCATTGCCCGGATGCGCGGGCGGCCCCGCGGATCTACCGCTTGGGCGCGGTCGAGCCGATTCCGGCGCCGACGGGCGCCGAGTGCGCTTCGCCGGCCGCCACCGAATTGTGCACATCCAGAATCGCCGCCTCGCCCGGGTAAGGCATCGCGCACGCCTGGATCAGCGATGCCATTTTGGCGGTGACGCGCTGGATGCGCTTGGCCGCTTCGTGCACGGCCTCGATCTTCTGGACCGTGGGCTGCGGCAGTTCGTTGGCTTTGCGCAGCATCAGCTGCGCGTTGCCGACGATCGTGGCGAGCGGGTTGTTGATCTCGTGGTTCAGCGCGCCGACGGTCTCGGTGACGCCGCGCAGCCGCTCAGTATCGAGCATACGCAATTGCGCGTCGGCGATTTCGCGGAAGGCGCGGCGCTCCGCGGCGATGGCGAACGCGTTCTTGATGCCGGCGGCCGCCTGCGACGCGATGATCGTCAGCACCTCGAGGTCATGCTGGTCGTAGGCGTCGGCCGTGTCGTAGTCCTGCAGGCCGATCACCCCGACGGCGCGGCCATCGACCACCAGGGGCGCTCCCAGCCAGGACAGGCTGGCGCGGCCCCTGGGTTCGATGCCGAGTTCCTTCGCGCGCTCACCGACGTTGTTGTTGAGCAGCAGCGGCTCGCGCGTGCGCAGCAGGTGCTCGGTGAGCCCGTTGCCGAAGGGGCGCGAGGTGTGTTCCTTCCACTCGCCGTCTTCCATGTAGCGCGGGAAGGTAACGGTCTCGGCATCCGCGTCGTAGACGGCGATGTAGATGCTCTTGCACGGGATCGCGCGCTGCGTGGCCTCGTAGGTGCGCTCGGCCAGCTGCCCGATCTCGAGCATGCTCGACAACGCCACGCCGGCGTCGCGCAGTACGATGAAGTCGTGATCCCGCTCGGCCAGCATGCGGCGGAGGTCCAGCTCGGCGGTCACTTCCTGGAACGTGACGCCCAGCGTGCGGTCCTCGCCGGTGCTCATGAACGAGATGCGGAAGGCCGGGCGCGGCTCAGGCCCCACGATCAGCGGCGCCGTCGACTGGATGTGACGCTCGACCCACGCGCGAGTGAGCACGCGCAGGAACGTCGCGCCGAACAGTTCCGACGGCGTCGCGGCGACGCCATAGCTCTCGGTGAGTTCGACGAACGCGCGGTTGGCGTCGACGACTTCACCCGACTGGGTGACGACGATGACGGGTGCGGGGAAGTTGCTGATCAGTGCGTCGCCGTTCTTCACGAGAGCGTCCCCTTATTCCCCGGCCTGACTGTTCGAATGGCCGATGCATGTTCCTTAGGCGGCATATCAATACGAACGTTATCGGCCGCTTGGGCCTGCGGCTAAACCTCGTCGCGTGCCACGGATGGCCTGTTCCTTGCGCTTCCGGGCGGCGGAAGTCGCTGTCGCGACGCTGAGCCAACCCACCCATCTCTCATACGGAGTCCAAGGCGATGAACCATCGCGCGCTAGCTGCGGTGACGCTCCTGCTGTGTGTTCTTGCAGGTTCGGCATCGGGGCAGTCACTGAATGCAAGACGCACGGGCATGGGGGGCGTTTTGCTTCCCGGTGGCGGCTCGGGAAGCGCCGCGGTCAACGTCGCCTACCAGGCGGTGCCGTCGGCCCCGGGTTCGAGCTACGACCTGCCGTTGCCAATCGGGCTGTTGCCGCTGATCAACGATCCACCCGTATTCGACGTGAAGGACCCGAAGTTCAACGTCTACGACCTCGCGAACAAGCTCTACAACCCGCCGTGGAACCTGCAGCTTGTTACGCCCAAGACGCCCTCGAACGACATCGTGATTTCGCTCGGCCGCGACTATCTCTCGCTGCAACTCGGTGATATCGCGAATGTGTTCCCCGAGCACGGCAGCAAGTTCGGTGGCGTCGCGCACTTCCCCGCGGTGGGACTTGGGCTCCGGAACTTCTTCGCCAATGTCTCAGGGCTCACGCATGTCGAGAACGACCTCAACCTGAACAAGCCGCTGCTGGCGTCGCTGCGCAACGGTGAGGCGTTCAAGACGCAGACGGAATATGGCCTGACCGACGACGCGAAGGGCCAGGCCGCCGGCGCGCTGCAGGCGGGCTGGGCGGGGGCGCTGACGCGCGCGAATCGCGACAACAAGGCGCACGACCGCTCGGGCTTCTACGCGGGAGCCCGAGTGAAGCTGCTGCGCGGGTTGGCCTATGGCGAATCGCGGAACCGCGCGGGCTTCACCACCGGCGACACGTTGTTCTCGAGCAGCCCCATCGAGATCGACTACCTGGGCTTCACGCGCACCGCGATGCCGTCGGATGGCGGTTGGGGACAGGGCTTCGATGCCGGCGTGGTGTGGATTGCGCGCGGCTTCGAGATCGGTGTCGGCGGCAATGACCTGAGCTCGCGCATCAAGTGGAAGGTCGAGGAGAGCGTCGTCCAGCGCGACAGCGTCACGGGCAACGTGAGCAGCACCGTGACGGCACAGGGCGTGCCGTACACGAGCGAGATCCCGGCAACCTACGTCGTCACCGCGCAGCGCCGCTTCGGCGGCACGCTGGTGGCGGCGGATGCCGTGCGCGGCATCTTCGACACCACGTTCCATGTCGGCGCCGAGCAGTGGGTCGGCCCGGTTGCCCTGCGCGCCGGCGGCTCGCTCGATGGCGAGCAGCAGATCCAGTACGCGGGCGGCGTCGGCTTGAAGTTCGGACGCATCGGCGCGGATGCCGGTGTCGCCACCAACTCACGCAATCTTTCCCGCCAGCGTGGCCTCGAGTTGTGCGTCGGCCTCGCGCTCTACCATTAAGGGAGACGGAATCATGCGCTCAGGACTGTTGAAGCTGGCCGTCTCCGCCACTGCGCTCGCGCTGCTCGCGGGCTGCGGCGACCGTAACCTGGTGATTGCCGTCGATGTGCTCAGCTACCTCGACCCAACCGTCACGCAGTTCGCATTCGGTCCCCTGCCCGCGGTGCCGGGCGGCGTTGCCACGGGAGAGATCGCCGTCGTGAAGGACGTGCACATCAATCTGGTCGAGCGGCCGAATGACCTCACGAAGGTGCAGAGCGTGAGCCTCCAGTTCGGCGCCGAGGTGCGGGACTCGACGGGCTCGGGTGCCGATACGCTGCGACTCTACTTGAGCGACAACGCGACGGACCCGCTGACCACGCCGGCGGTCGCGACGCTGCCCGTAGCGCTCGTCGCTGGTCAGGTGGACACGGTAAACGTGAACGTCAGTGGCGACCAGCGGTTGGCGGATTTGTTCAACGGCAACAGCCTGCGGATGTCGGCGACGAACTCGGCGCGCGGACCGGCGTCAGGTGCGGACCTCAATGGCCGGCTCAAGTTCACGAAGATCATCGCCACGGTGATCGCGGGCCGCAAGGGGCTGTAAGGCGGCGCGGGCAGGCGGGGCGCGAGATCGCGGTTCCCGCCACTCACCGCGCGCAGCGGCGTTCGATCGCTGCTATCCCTCAGCAAAAAGAAGAACCCCGTCGCCAACTGGCCACGGGGTTCTTTGGGGGAAAAGCTTGTGCCTACTTGAGCGCCAGTTCCTTCATCGCCTTCGCGATACGGAACTTCAGCACGCGCTTGGCCGGAATCTTGATGGCCTCGCCCGTCTGCGGGTTACGTCCCATGCGCGCCTTGCGGTTCACCAC
Organism: Candidatus Eiseniibacteriota bacterium; assembly: GCA_031366795.1. GTDB lineage: Bacteria > Eisenbacteria > RBG-16-71-46 > RBG-16-71-46 > RBG-16-71-46 > JANLWK01. Next base: position 8,222 of record JANLOX010000060.1, read on the forward strand.
AACCAGCTTGCCGACGCCCGGGAACACGAAACCCGTCTTCGCCTGCTTGGCGGCGAGCGTCGCGAGCTCTTCGAGAATCAGCGCGCTCTGCTTCTTGGTGATCTCAAACTTGTCCGCCAGGTGACCGGCGATCTGCGACTTCGTCATCATTTTGCTCTTGGCCATCGGTCTTCCTCTCCCTGTGAAGGCCTCTGCGTGAGTCAGGCGGGCATGAGTCAAATGCCCTCGCCGCAGGAATGAATAGCATCGCGCGGCCGCATTATCAAAGGGAATTCAAGAGGGCACCCCGGTTGTACCCTGATTTGACGCGGTCAGGAACCATGCATTTTCCGGACCGCATGGATTGCGGTCGCGCTGGGGGTAGGGTGCCGAGCGGCCGCCAACGGCGGTATCGGACGACGTGCAGCGCCCAAAAATTCTCCGCCAATACGGCGCAGATGACTTGGCTACTGCGACTTGCGGCGCTTCTTTCCAGCATCGGTTTGGCCCGCTATTGGCGCGGTCGAAACCACTTTCGCGACCGCGGCCGCGAGCTTCGACGGCGTGACGCGGCCCAGCGAGACCGACTTAGCCCCTTCGAATCGCGCGAGAGATTTTACCGTTTCGCCGAGTCCGTGGAGGGCCGCCTCGCGGTCGAATTTCTCCCAGCGGACCGTCGGCGGCTGTTTCCCGGCGGCGGCCCAAGGCTCGAAATGGACGTGGCGAATTTCGAGCCGGCGCTCAGCGCGATGGTTTTTTGCGTCGACGCGGCCGATCAGCTGGCCGTCGTGGAACAGCGGAAGTGAGTAGTACCCGTGCACGCGTTTGTGGCCCGGGACGTAGACCTCGAGCTTGTAGTCGTAGCCGAACAGCGTCTGCACGCGCCCGCGATGCCACAGCAGCGAATCGAACGGCGCGAGCAGCGTGGTGCCCGTGGACGGCGCGCGCATGCGGCCGGCCGCCTCGAGTAGCGGCAGCTCCGCAGCGAGCGCGAACCACTTCTGCTTGTCACCCGCCACGTTGACGGGGACGACTTCGCCCGTCTTCAGCAACGATTGCAGCGCCGCCCGTCGCTTGCCGACGGGCAGGCGCGGGTAGGTCAAGTACATGCGCAGGTCCATGTCCGTTGCGGCTCCCATGGCCTTCAGCGACCGCCGAATGTGCCAGCGCAGGAATTCGGGGAAGGGCGGTGGCTCAATCGCCGTGATCCCGGGGAGCACGCGCTCGGCCAAGTCGTAGCGCTTCTGGAAGTGCGTCCGCTCGTGGACCATGAAGCGCCCGGACATCCACAGGAAGTGCAGCGCATGAGCCGCGGGCTTCCAACCCCACCAGCCCTGGGAGCCTTTGGGCCGCGGCCCAAGGAAGTCGATGTTGCCCAGCGGCCCCCGCTCGCGCACCGCGCTCTCGATCGATTGTAACAGCTCGGCGTGCTTGCGCAGCCAGCGGCCCCAGCCCGTGTGCTGACGGCGGTAGTCGTCCATGGTGCGCCGCCATTGCGCTGCGTGCGCGCGGGGTACGAAGCAGGCCGCGTGCGACCAGTACTCAAACAACACGCGGTCGCGATAGATCAGTGAGTCGAGCTTCGAGTGCGCGTAGTGGTCGAACCGGCTCCACGCCGTCAGGTAGTGCGCGCGGTCCAGCACGTTGATCGAATCGATCTGCAGGCCGCCCGTGCTCTCGATAAATCCGCCGAGCGACTTCGCCGACAATCTCCGTCCGCGCGGACGGTCGAGCCACTGCCGCTGGATGAACGACGCCGCGACCGCCTCGCGCGTGAAGGTGCGCGGCTCGCTCATGCCGGGAGCGCGGGGGCGCTGCTCAAGCGGGCGCGGGCATGTAGCACGGGCGCCGGCAGACGGATCGCGCTGTCGGGCGGCGGGTAAGCCAGTGCGAGGATCTCCACGAGATGCGCCATGCGCGCCGTGCTGCCGCGCCGGCCCGCGCCGCGCGCCATGTGCAGGAGGCAGCCGGGATTCGAGGCGATCACGACGTCGGGCGCCGCGGCGTCGATCGAGTCGAGCTTGTGCTCGAGTTGCGCGTCGGCCATCGCTTCGTGCGTGAGGTTGTAAATCCCCGCGCCGCCGCAGCACCAATCGGAATTCGCCAGCTCGACCATGCGCACGCCAGGCAGCGCCGCCAACAGCGCGCGGGGCTGCGAACGCACCTTCTGGGCGTGTGCCAGGTGACACGGGTCGTGGTAGGCGATGCGCAGCGGACGCTTGGGGTCGCCGTCATGCGCGAGCGTTGCGTCGGGCGCGGGCAGCCCGAGCGTGGCGAGCACTTCGGAGACGTCACGCACGCGCGTAGAGAAGGCGGCGGCGGCGTTGGCTGTGGGCGTCTCGCCCAGCAGGTGCCCGGCCTCGCGCAACGCCGCGCCGCAGCCGGCGGAGTCGGTAACGACGTAGTCGAATGCCTCGCCGAACACCTTCACGTTGGTCTGCGCGAGTTGCTTGGCCTCGCGCCTGAGCCCCGAGTGCGCGTGCAGCGCGCCGCAGCAGGTCTGCGCCACCGGCACGGTCACGTGTGCTCCGGCGATGACGAGCAGGCGCACCGCATCCTGGTTGAGCCGCGGGAACATGACGTCCATCACGCACGAGGTGAAGAACGCGACACGCGCTTTCGGGGCTCCCGCCGGATGGAAGATCACCGCGTCGCGCGAATGTTCGCATCGGGCGCCGGCCGGCAGCTGCGACGCGATCATCTCGAGCCCGCGTTCGTCGCGCGCTACGATTGGCGGCGTGATCTCGAGCCCGCGCGCGGCGAACGCCGGCATCAGGCCACACGCGGCCAGGGCTCGCGCGATCGCGGCCAACGGTGGCCACTGCATGAGCCGCAGCAGGTCCGCGACCAAGTGCATGCGCTCGCGATGCGGGAACAATGTGCGCAGCGCCCAGCGGCCGAGCGCGCGCGGTGCGCCGGGCTCGGGGCGCTGGCGTTCGAGCTGCCCACGCGTCTCCTCTAGCATGCGGCTGTAGGGGACGCCCGCGGGGCAGACCGTTTCGCACGCGCGGCAATCGAGGCAGTTGTCGAGATGCTCGACGAGTTCATCGCTCGGCCCGATGCGGCCCTCGGCGAGGCCGCGCATCAGGTAGATGCGGCCGCGCGGCGAATCGGGCTCGATCTTCAGCTCTCGGTAGGTCGGGCACGCGGTGAGGCACAGGCCGCAGTGGATGCAGGTGTTCAGGTCTTTCGCGGTGGGCGAGTCCTCGGCGTCGAACCAGCTCAGTGCTGTGGGTGGCGCGCCGTGAGCGGCGGGGGTGCCAGGCGTGCTCATGACGGATTGTCGGCGCCCGCGTCGAAATGGAAACGGTGCATCAGCCGGTGGACGACCGGCGCCAGCAGGACGCCCACGCTGCTCAGGAACGCCACTCCGCTGAACAGTGCGTAAGCGGAAGCGAACAGCTTCGCCGTGTCGGTGTCGAGGTGGTCCACCGGACCCATTCCCGTCAGAATCATCGAGGCGTTGAGGATCGAATCGACCCAGCCAAGGTGCGCCGTCCAGTGATAGCCCAGCACGCCAATCAACAGTGACCCGCCGATCAGCCCGAAGCCCCACATTATGCTGCGCGAGAGACGCGACCAGAACTGTGCGAGCGGCAGCAGCGGTTCTTCCTTGTGTTCGAACTCGAACAGCTTGAGGCCGCCGAGTTTCTTGGCGCGCTCGGCGGCGGCGCGATCGGCGCGCTTGGTATCTGCCGCGCTCTTGCGCTTGCCGTCGCTCATGGCACCAGCACGATTTTGCCGAAGTGCTCGCGCGCTTCGATGCGCTTGTGCGCGCTGCGTGCTTCGGCAAGCGGCATGACCGTGTCGACGACCGGTTTCAGCCGTCCCGCGCGCACTTGTTCGATCACCGCCAGCGACTCGGCGCGTGTGCCCATCCATGACCCCATCAATGAGAGGTGCCGCCCGAACAACGCGTTCAGGTCGAGAGCGACCTTGTGCCCGATAGTAGCGCCACAGGTCACCAAGCGCCCGTTCTTCGCCAGTGAGGCGACGCCGGCCTCGAACACCCGGCCCCCAACGTGCTCGATCACGACCTCGACGCCCTTGCGGTTCGTCAGCGCGCGTACTTCGGCGGCGATGTCCTGCGTCGAATGGTCGATGGTCGCGTCCGCGCCCAATGCACGCGCGCGCTCCAGCTTGGCCGCCGAGCCCGCGGTCGCGATGACGCGGGCTCCGTGGAGCTTCGCGACCTGGATCGCAGCGCTCCCGACGCCGCTGCCCGCGCCGATCACAAGGCTATCCTCGCCCGCCGCGATCTTCGCGCGGCCCACCAGCATGTGCCACGCCGTCAGGAACACCAGCGGCATCGCGGCGGCCTGCTCGAATGGAAGCTCGCCGGGATAGGGCAGGCAGTTGCGCGCCGGCACCGCGACGCGCTCGGCGTAACCGCCGTTGCGGTGGCGCCCAAGCACATCGTAGTGGCGGCATAGATTGTCGTCGCCCGCGAGGCATGCCGCGCATTCGCCGCATGACAACGTCGGATGCACCCACACGCGCTCGCCGATCGCGGGCGCCGTCACACCCGCGCCGAGTTCGCTCACCTCGCCGACGACATCGTTGCCGAGGATGTGTGGCATCTCAGGCTCGAGCCCCGGCAGGCCGGCGCGCACCCACAGGTCGAGATGGTTGATGCCGCAAGCGCGCACGCGGATGATGACTTCGCCCGGCTGGGGCGCGGGGTCCGGCATCTCGCGGGCCTCGAGGACTTCAGGCCCGCCGAAGCGATCAAACACGATCGCTTTCATTCGTCGAACAACACCGTCGGCTCTTCGTAGTAGCGCACCTGGCGGGTTGCGATGCGTTCTTCAATGCGCTCGCGCAGCCAACGGTTCTTGTCTTCGAGCGTTTGCTTCGTGTCCATCAGCACTTCGATGGGAATGTTCAGCCGCAATGCGCGCCATCGCACGAGATGACGCGTGATGCCCGCAGGGAGGCGATCATCGGCGTGCGCCAACTCGAGAATTTCCGCGGGCTCGAAGTGCGGGAACACCACCAGCGCTGTCACGTCCGGGTGCCGCTGGACGATGTGCCCGTAGTCATCGCCCGCGACGCGGTAGAACTTGCCATGACCGCGATAGCCATCGACGACGATGTTGAGCAACGCGTTGCGTTCGTGAATCCCCGTGCCGCCATGCAACGTGAGCACCGTGCCATCTTCGAACTGGATCCACGCCAGCGCCTCGCGCCGTGCCAGCACCGCGCGCGCATGGCGCACATCGGTGTCGGCCGACGACAGCCCCGGCGTGCGATCGAGCGCGGCCTGCATCTCGGCGTGCGGGTAGTGCGATAGCGCGTGGTTCCAGGTGCTGAGCTCGACGTGCGCCGCGTCGTAGGGGACCACCTGCACGATCATGTGCGGGAACCCCGCCGCCTTCGCGGCCGTCGAGCGGTTCGCGCCATCGAGCACGACATAGCGTGCATCGGGCGTCCCCTCTCCCGAAAGCGTCGTCACGATGGGCGGGTTCTTGAGCACCGACAACTCGCGGATCTTGCGCACCAACGGCTCGAGCCGGCTGTTGTCCGGCTGCTCGTGCGGGAGGATCGAGGCGGTCGGAACGAAGCGAAGATCGGGAAGATGCGATTCGTGCGAGTCGGCAGGGTTGGTGTGATTCATGGCGAGGAATCTACACCAAGGGGCGGCCGAGGGCGCGGGGCGTGGGCGGCGGTGCGGGCGGTGCCGTCCGCTCGCTCTGGTAAGCTGGCCGCGTTGATCCGCACTCGAATCCCGAGCATATGGGAGCCCCCACTCATGCCCACGATTGCCCAAGCCCAATCGCCGGTCGAAATTGACGCCGTGCGTGAGTTGATTCGCGAGTACACGGACTGGGCGTTCACGCTTGCGGAGGGCAGCCGTAAGGCTCCGACGTTCGAGCGACTTGAGGAGGAGTTGGCCGGGTTGCCGGGGAAGTATGCCCCTCCGGGTGGCGCTCTCCTGCTGGCGATGCACGACGGCACGTCTGCGGGATGCGTGGGATTGCGACGGTTCGACGCCGGCACCGGAGAATTGAAGCGGTTGTACGTGCGGCCCGCCGCTCGCGGGCTCAATCTCGGCCAACGGCTCGTCGACGCTGTGCTGGCTGAGGCGCGCAGACTCGGCTACCGGCGCATCATTCTCGACAGCCATATCTCGATGACCAAGGCGCACGCAATCTACGAGGCCTCGGGATTCCGGCGCGGCGCGGTTCCGGATACCTTTCCGGAGGAGATGAAACCGTTTGTCGTGTTCATGGAGATGGCGCTCGAGTGATCCCCTGGAAGGAACTCGGGCGCGCGAGCATTCCCGGTGAGGCCGCTCCGCTCATCCTTGCGCAGCGCGATACCGAGTATGTGATCCGCATCGGGGCGAACGCGTTGATGAGCAGCCGCGCGCATGGCTCCGAGGAGGCGTTGGCGGAGTTGGCGTGCGCGCGCATAGCTGGCCGCACAAATGCGCGCGTACTCATCGGTGGGCTCGGGATGGGCTTTACGCTCGCGGCGGCGTTGGGGAGCCTGCCGGCGAATGCACGGGTCGTCGTCGCGGAGCTCATGCCCGCGGTCATCGAATGGAATCGCGGCCCTCTCGCGCATCTCGCGAATCGACCGCTCGAGGATCAGCGGGTCACCGTGCACGCAGGCGACGTGGCCGCGGTCATATCCAATGAGCGCTCGGCCTTCGACGCGATCCTCCTCGACGTGGACAACGGCCCCAACGGCCTGACCCGCGCCTCGAACGACGGGCTCTACTCTGCAGCAGGGCTCGCAGCCGCGCTGCGGGCCTTGCGCGTGGGCGGTGTGTTCGGGGTCTGGTCGGTGGCGCCCGATGATGAGTTCTCGCGCCGTCTGGGGCGGGTCGGATTCGAAGTCGAGGAGGAGATCGTTCGTGCGCGCCGGACCAAGGGCGGGCGGCATACTCTGTGGCTGGGCACGAAGCCATAGCCTCGACGGAGCGAAGTCGCGGCGGGTATCCGGCCCTCGCGACCTGAGTTTACGCGCCACTGGCCGCCCGCCAACGGTGGCTCTATGATGTGCGTTCATCCTCAGGAGACCATGAGCACATGAGCGCAAGCGCAGCCCCCACGGTCACCCCTCGTAATCCCGACGCTAGCCGTAAGAAGCCCGTCTCGCTGAAGGCCGTGTGGCCGATGATCTGGGAGCTGGTCAAGCCCCGCCGAGCCATGCTCGGCATCGGCTTCCTGCTGATGATCGTCAATCGCGTCTGCGGCCTCGTGCTGCCGGGCTCGACCAAGTTCCTGATCGATGATGTGCTCGGCATGCGCTCGGGTGGATTGCCCACCGGCGCCGCGGGTCCCGTGCGCACCGACATGCTCGACCACGCCTGGGCGCCACTACGACACTTGGGCTCCGCGACGACAGACTCGCGCGGCGGCCATCCTGAATTACTGCTGCCGCTGGTTGCCGTCGTCGTCGTCGCCACGCTGATCCAAGGCGCTTCGTCCTACACGCTGACGCAGTTGCTCTCGAAGGAAGCGCAGCGCCTGATCGCCGAGATGCGCAGCCGCGTGCAAGCGCATGTCTCGCGGTTGTCGGTCTCCTACTTCGACAGCAACAAGACGGGATCGCTTGT
>JANLOX010000465.1:0-2958 GCA_031366795.1 Candidatus Eiseniibacteriota bacterium
TCCAGGCACGCGCCGTGATCATCTCGACCGGCGCATCGGCGCGGCTGCTCGGAATCGAGAGCGAACAGAAGCTGATGGGCTTCGGTGTTTCGGCCTGCGCCACGTGTGACGGCTTCTTCTTCCGCGGCAAGCGCGTGATCGTGGTCGGTGGCGGCGACACCGCGATGGAAGAAGCAAACTACCTGACGCGATTCTGCAGCGAAGTCGTGGTGGTGCACCGCCGCGACGGCCTGCGCGCCTCGAAGATCATGCAGGAGCGGGCACTGGCCAACCCCAAGATCAGCTTCGTGTGGAATTCCGAAGTCGCCGAAGTGCTCGGCGTCGAGGACCAGAAGGTGCGCGGCGTGAAGCTGCGCGACTTGGTCACCGGCGCGATCACGGAGATGGCGATCGATGGCGTTTTCGTGGCGATCGGCCACCAGCCGAACACCGCGTTCCTCAAGGGCGCCATCCCACTCGACGACAAGGGCTACCTCAGCGTTGTGCCGGGCAGCGCGCGCACCTCGATCCCCGGCGTGTTCGCCGCGGGCGACGTGGCGGACTCGGTCTACCGTCAGGCCGTGACGGCCGCGGGCACCGGCTGCATGGCCGCGATCGACGCCGAGCGCTGGCTCGAAGCCGAAGCGCACGCTGCGCATGTTGCCACCGGCGCAGGCGCGCGCTAGCGCATCACGGACTAAGGACCGAGGAATCATGGAACGCGAAGTTCTCGACTTTGACGTGCAGTTCGTGGGAGCAGGTCCTGCCGGACTGGCGGGCGCGATCCATCTGTCGCAGTTGATCCAGCGCCACAACGAGGCTGTCGCTCGCGGCGTACCGGGCGACCCGATCGGCGAAGTCACCATCGCCGTGCTCGAGAAGTCCGCGACCGTCGGCGCGCACGGCATCTCGGGTGCCGTCATGGACCCGCGCGCGATTCGCGAGTTGTTCCCCGACTATCGCGAGCAGGGCTGCCCCATCGCTTCCGATGTGACGGCCGACGAGGTGTACTTCCTCACTGCGGACGGCCAGTTCAAGCTGCCGGTCGTGCCGCCGATGCTTGAGAATCACGGCAACCATGTGGTGTCGATCGGCAATCTCGTGGCGTGGATGGCCGAGAAAGCCGAAGCGCTCGGCGTACTGGTCGTCACGGAGATGCCCGCCGCCAAGGCGCTCGTCGAGAGCGGCCGCGTCGTCGGCCTCCAGGTGGGCGACAAGGGCGTCAACAAGCTGGGCGAGAAGAAGCCCAACTACCAGCCCGGCGCCATCTGCCATGCGAAGGCCACGGTGCTATGCGAGGGCCCGCTCGGGACACTGACCAAGCAGTTGGAGCGCCAACTCGGCCTCACCGTCGGCAAGAACCCGCAGGTCTACACCACGGGCGTGAAGGAGTTGTGGGAGATGCCGCCCGGCCGCGTGCAGAAGGGCCGCGTCATTCACACCATGGCGTGGCCGTTGTCGAACGACACGTTCGGCGGCGCGTTCATCTATGGACTCGATGACACGCACTGGTATGTCGGCTTCGTCACCGGGCTCGACGCGCACGATCCGACGAGTGATCCGCACGGCAACCTTCAGCGCTTCAAGACGCACCCGTTCGTGCGCGCGCTGCTCGAAGGTGGCAAGCCGGTGGGGTACGGCGCCAAGGCTATCCCCGAAGGGGGATACTGGGCGATGCCGAAGCTGTCGGCCGACGGCGTGCTGCTGTGCGGCGACTCCGCGGGATTCTTGAACGGCGCACGGCTCAAGGGCATTCACCTCGCCATCAAGTCGGGCATGCTCGCCGCGGAAACGTTGTTCGAGTGCCTGTTGGCCGGCGACTTCTCAAAGGAACGCCTGGGCGGTTACGACAAGCGATTCGAGGCCTCGTGGGCAGGCGAGGAAATGCGCGGCGTGCGGAACTTCCACCAGGGCTTCGACGAAGGTCTGTTCGCGGGCATGTTCAATGTGGGAGTCGGCATGGTGACCGGCGGCCGCGATTGGCTGTTGCGCGACCGCGCGCCGGGCCAGCCAGGACACGAGCGGATGCGCAAGCTGCGTGACGCGCACCCTGGCGGCAAGCCCACACCGATGAAGTTCGACGGAATGTTGACATTCGATAAGCTGGCGGACGTATACCTGTCGGGGACAACCCACGACGAAGACCAACCGGTACATCTACTGGTAGCCGATACCAGTGTATGCGCGACCAAGTGCCGCGAGGAGTTCGGCAACCCATGCCAGCACTTCTGCCCCGCCAGCGTCTACGAAATGGTGGCCGACGAGGCGAAGCCGGGCGCGCTGCGCCTGCAGATCAACGCCTCGAACTGCGTCCACTGCAAGACTTGCGATATCGCCGATCCATACCAGATCATTACATGGGTGACGCCCGAAGGCGGTGGCGGCCCTGATTACAAGAACCTCTAGCCCGGGCTAGCACCGGGCGACGCACCTTTGTCGCGCCGTGCGGCAGGAACACGAGGACACTCGAAATGACCGGAACGACATCCCGCTTCGCCTCGATCGCGGGCACCGCAATGCTGCTGGTGGCCGCATCGTTACTCGCCCTGCTGCAACTTTCCTGCTCGGCGACCTCGCTGACGCCCGCAGCCAATCCCATGCCCGCCGCGCGCGCGAGCCTGCGCCCCGAATACCGCGTGTTCTACGACGAGCTGCACGAATATGGCGATTGGGTCCTGATCGAACCCTACGGCTTCGCGTTCCGCCCCAAGACACGGTTCGGCAATTGGTCGCCCTACTCCGACGGCTTCTGGTCCGCCAGTGATTCGTATGGCTTTGTCTGGGTCTCCGGCGAACCCTACGGTTGGGCGACCTATCACTATGGCGCCTGGATCAACGATCCCTACCAGGGATATGTTTGGATTCCCGGTCTCGAGTGGGCACCGGCATGGGTGGCGTGGAGCGGCAACTCGAATTACGTCGGCTGGGCGGCCATGTCGCCCACGGGCTCGCCCGCGGGTGCCTTCAATGTGGTGCAGC
>JANLOX010000111.1:0-1941 GCA_031366795.1 Candidatus Eiseniibacteriota bacterium
CGTGCCGCCCTGGTTCGCTTCGACCGAAGTGCTCAGGTCAAACAACAACTGGAAGGCGAAGATCCGTTCATTCGCGACAACCGCGAGATTGTTGATACGGTACGAAGTCGTCGCCATGCGGATGCGGTTCGGCGCTTGGACAGCCGCCGCGGTGGCGAAGCCCGAGTTGGCCACGCCGAATGCGTTCACGTAGTTGGGGCAACCGGCGGCGGGCCGGCCGGGAGCACCATTCAAGGCGACCTGGTTGGCGGTCCCCAAGTCCCAGAAATTCTGGGTGCTGTGGACATCGCCCACGATGGTCATGTCGAGAATCGCGTCCGCGGCGACGAGGTCGGCGATCGCTTCGGCGGGCTGGAAGGTGCCGAGCAGCACGAGTGTCGAGCCGCCCGCACAATCGAGCGTGCCGGCATCGTTACTGGCGCCGGCATTCCCGGGACAGGCGACGACATTCAAGTCCACACCCACGGCATGGGCAGGCAGCGCCAGCAGCGCGAGCAGCGCGAGCAGCAGGAGAAGTGGGGCCATTCGCTTCACGGTGCCTCGCTTCGGTGGTTTAGGGTCCGCAGCAACGGGGCTACGCGTGCATTCCGTGTGTCTTTAGTCTACGCGGTAGGGGGATTGGCGACTACCCCAATAGGCGGAGGCCCCAGGCAGGTGCCGGAGGCCCCACAAAAGTGGCTCGTGGCCCCCACCGCTAGCGGAACATCGCCTTGAGCTGCCCCCAGCTGCGACGGGACGTCGCCGTGGGAAGGCTTCCCCCGTTGGCGAGCACGTAGTTCAGGGCAGATGATCCAGACGTGAGGGTGGTGACGGGCGCATTGCTGGCCGAGCCCGGGATGATCTGCTCGAGTGCGAGCGCGATCGGCTGGAGGCAGCCATTCCCGCCGGCGCCCGACGCCTCGGCCGAAGTACTCAGGTCGATCAGCAGCTGGAAGGCGAAGATCTTCTGGTTCGCCGTCGTCGCCAGGTTGTTCGGGCGGTACGACGTGGTCGCGACCCGGACGCGATCGGAGCGCTGCACCGCGGCGGCCGCGGCAAATCCTGAGTTCGCGACGCCAAAAGCGTTCGCATACGTGGAGCAGCCCGAGGTCGGACGACCCGGAGCTCCGTTCAAGGCGGCCGAATTATTAGTCTGGAGATCCCAGAAATTTGCGCTGCTATTAATGTCGCCGCCTGCGATCGTGAAATCGAGAATCGCATCCGCCGCCACCAGATCGGCGATCGCTTCAGCCGGCTGGAACGTTCCAAGCAACAGGAGCGTCGAGCCGCCCGCGCAATTGAGTGTGCCCGCATCGTTGCTGGCACCCGCAACGCCGGGACAAGCGACCACGGTGAGGTCGGCGCCGATGGCAAACGCCGAAGTTGCGAACAGGCAGAGCAGACCACACAGCAGGAGAGTTTTTTTCATGGCCAACCTCCCAACATCCAACGAGGGTGATGAATTGCGAACGACGCAGGCACTCATCGTACCCGCCCATAGCCGACGCTTCTACAGCCTTGAAACAAAACGGGACGGCCACCCTGGGGTAGCCGTCCCGGAATGTTGGAATCGTTCAGAAACTAGCGGTACATGTTCTTGAGCTGGCCCCACGTGTGGCGGGTCGCAGGGGTCGGCAGTCCGGCACCGTTGACAATGACACTGTTCAGGCCACCGGGGACCGTGCCCGTGCCCGTGCTCAGGGTCGTGACCGGCGCGTTGCTCGCCGATCCCGGGATGATCTGCTCGAGCACGATACCGGCCGGCGACTGGCAGCCGGTCGAGGTGCCACCCTGATTTGCCTCAGCGGACGTGCTGAGGTCGAACGACAACTGGAACGCGAAGATCTTCTGGTTGAGCGCTGCGGCGAGGTTTGACGGACGGTACGACGTCGTCGCGATGCGGACGCGATTCGGGGACTGCACGGCAGCAGCGGCCGCGAAGCCCGAGTTCGCGACACCGAA
>JANLOX010000083.1:0-4848 GCA_031366795.1 Candidatus Eiseniibacteriota bacterium
GGCGTCGTCGAGATTGACCGCCATGGGTGCTGTCGGGAACTCGCTGCGCAGGGACTCGACTGGGCGGTAGAGCACGGGGTAGTCGCAGCTCCGCAATAGCGAGAGGTCGTTCAGGCTATTGCCCATCGCGGCCACGCGGAAGCCCGCGCTCTTGAAGCCCGAGACGATGCGCTCCTTCTGGCCGCGGATGCGCAGCTCGAAGCCGCTCAGCAGGCCTTTGTCGTCGAGCTGGAAGCGGTTCGCGAACAGGCTCTGGCCGCCCAGTTTCTGGATCAGCGGCTCCGCCAGCTCATGGAAGGTGTCCGAAATGATCACGACCTGCGCCAGCTGCCGCAGCCGCGCGAGGAAGTCGCGGGCGCCCAGGTAAGGCTCCACGACGTGCGCCACGCTCTGGAGCTGCTTGAGCGTGACTCCTCGCGTGCGCGTGGCCTCGATGCGGCGGCGCATCAACTCGGAGAAGTCGGCCATGTCCCGGGTGGTCAGGGACAACTCGGGTATGTCGAAGTGCTGCCCCAAGATGGGCCAGATTTCGGGTGCCAGGCACCCTTCCAGATCGAGCGCGAAGATCATGAGGGGCAAGACAATAGCACAGGGGATGTCGCTGCGGGGCAGGGGGGGCCGCCGCCGAATCCGGTGTTGACTTGAGTGGATCACGCCGAATACCATTAAGCATGTCGATGTAATGACCGAACGGGAGTCAGTAAATGGACAATCGCGACCGCAAAATTCTCGACCTGGTGCAACGTGACGCCGACTTGCCGCAGGCAGAGCTGGCGAAGCGGGTGGGGCTGTCCGCCGCCGCGGTCAATGAGCGGCTGAAGAAACTCGAGCATTCCGGGGCGATTCGGCACTACGCCGCGGTGGTCGACCCGGGACTCGTCGGGGCGCCGCTCGCCGCGTTCGTCGAAGTGTTCATCGAGCACCCACGGTTCGAGCCGGCTTTCATCAAGCGCGTCCTCGCGATGGACGAAGTACAGGAGTGTCACCACATCACCGGCGAGTTCTCGCTGCTGCTCAAAGTCCGGGCGCGCGATCTCGCGGGGCTACAAGACTTGTTGCTGAAGCAGCTCAATTCATTCGAGGGCGTGCGCCAGACGCGCACGGTAATGGTGCTCTCGACGCTCAAAGAAGTGTCTTATGTGCCCACGGGCGCCCAAGGAGACTGACCATGACGACGACCCGTACCGCTCCGATCGCCCCGGCCCAGGTGCACGAGACGCTCCAACGCCACATGCTGGCCGACGGCTACGACCTTGTGCTCGATCTGGCCAAGAGCCGCGGGCGGCGCTTGCGCGACGCCATCACCGGCCGCGACTACCTCGACATGTTCTCCTGCTTCGCGACCATGCCACTGGGCTTGAACCACCCCAAGATGCACGAGCCTGAATTCCTCGCGAAGCTCCAGCGCGCAGCCCTTGCGAACCCGTCCAACTCCGACGTGTACACCGTTGAGATGGCGGAGTTCGTCGACGCGTGGGGGCGGCTCGCCAAGCCCGACTACCTGCCGCATGTGTTCTGGGTCGCCGGCGGCGCGCTGGGCGTCGAGAACGCGTTGAAGGCCGCGTTCGATTGGAAGGTGCGCCAGAACTTCCGCAAGGGCTACAAGGAAGAGAAGGGCCACCAGGTGCTGCACTTCCGTGACTCGTTCCATGGCCGGTCGGGCTACACGCTGTCGTTGACCAACACTGCTGATCCGCGCAAGTACATGTACTTCCCGAAATTCGATTGGCCCCGCGTGGACCCGCCGTTCCTGCGTTTCCCCGTGACGCCGGCCGAACTCGAGCGCGTGCAGGCGGCCGAGGCCGCGACGATGGCGCAGATCAAGCAGGCGTTCGCCACGCGCAAGGACGATATCGCGTGCATCCTGATCGAGCCGATCCAGGCCGAGGGTGGCGATCACCATTTCCGCCCCGAGTTCCTGCGCGCGCTGCGGGACATCGCGCACGAGAACGCCGCGCTGTTGATCTTCGACGAAGTGCAGACGGGTATCGGCCTGACCGGCAAGATGTGGGCGCACCAGCATGACGACATTCGCCCCGACCTGCTGGCGTTCGGCAAGAAGGCGCAGGTGTGCGGCATGATGGCCGGCCCCAAACTGGATGAAGAGCCGGACAACGTGTTCGCCATCAAGAGCCGCATCAATTCGACGTGGGGCGGCAATCTCGTCGACATGGTGCGCTGCCAGCGCTTCCTCGAGATCATCGCGGAAGACCGGCTCGTGGAGAACGCCGCGACCGTCGGCGCTCACCTGCTGAAAGGCCTCGAGAAGCTGGCCGCCGAGCGGCCGGACCAACTGCGCGATGCGCGCGGCAAGGGACTGATGTGCGCGATCGAATTCGCCGACCCGGCGCTGCGTGACGCCGTGGCGAAGAAAGCGTATGAATTGGGCATGATCATCCTTTCCTGCGGGACTTCCAGCCTGCGCTTCCGGCCGCCACTCGATGTGACGGTGGACGAGATTGACGAGGCGCTCGGCCTGTTGCGCCGCGCACTCGTTGCATGAGCGATAAGCCGCGCTATCGCGAGTCGGGCGCCATTGTCCTGATCCGGGGCCACGGCCAGCACCTCGAAGTGTATTGGGTGCGCCGTGGCGACCAGGTCAGCTTCATGCCGGGGTTCTACGCGTTCCCGGGCGGCATCGTGGGGCCCGGCGATGCGGAGTTGCCCATCGACGGTGCGAGCGACGATCGTAAACGCGCGCTGCTCGCGTGCGCCATCCGCGAGACGTTCGAGGAGATCGGCGTGCTGGTCGCAAGCGCGGGCGTGCGCGATGCCGCGACACTCGACGCCGCGCGCGAACGCCTGCTCTGCGGCGAGGCGACCTTCGCGGCGTTGGTAAGCGAGTGCGGCTGGCGCTTCGAGGGAAAAGAGTTCGCCGCCGCGGGCCGCTGGCGTACGCCCGCGTTCTCGAGCATGCGCTTCGAGGCCACGTACTTTCTGGCGCGTGCGCCCGAGGGTGCGACGCCCGAGATTTCGGACGACGAACTCGCAGACGGCGAGTGGATCGCCCCTGCGGAGGCGCTCGAGCGATGGCGGGCCGGTGACGCCGTGTTCGCGGCACCCATCTTGTCGACGCTGCGCGAGATCGCCGCGGGGGAGAGCGATCTCGCATCGCGTTTGGCCGCAGCACCCGAGCACCTCGGTGACCCGCATCGCATCGAGTTGTCATGGGGCATCGTGCTGCAGCCGATGCCGACGCGCGCCCTGCCGCCGGCGACGCACACGAACGCGTACCTCGTCGGCGATCGCGAGATGGCGCTCATTGATCCCGGCAGCGGTGACCCCGCCGAGATCGAGGCGCTGTGCAAACTCATCGGGCGCCTCGGCGCCGACGGCCGCACGCTGACACGCATTCTACTGACGCACGCTCACAGCGATCACATCGGCGGGGTCTCGGCATTGCGCGCGCGCTACAACATTCCGGTATATGGCCACGCGCTGATCGCCGATCGCGTGGCGTTGGATGGCACGCTCGTCGATAGCGAGGTCATCTCGCTCGCCGCCGCGCGCGACTCGTGGGACCTGCGCGTCCTGCACACGCCCGGGCATGCGCGCGGACACCTGTGCTTCCTGCATGAGCGCACCGGGGCGCTGCTTTCGGGCGACCACATTGTCGGCGCGGGCACCGTGATCATTGATCCGCCCGAAGGTGACATGGCCGACTACATGGCCTCGCTCGAACGGCTCAGCGCGCTGCCCCTTCGCACACTATTCCCCGCGCACGGCTCGCCTTCGGGCGCCGCACACCGTCGCATCCGCGCGCTGATCGCGCATCGCCACGAACGCGAGCAGCGCGTGATCGAGGCGCTGGGCGCTGCGTCCAAGACGCTCGCCGAGTTGGTGCCGCACGCGTATGCGGATGTCGCGGCCGCGCTGTGGCCCTACGCCGAGCGATCGCTGCTCGCGCACCTGCTGAAGCTCGAGCGCGACGGCCGCGCCGCGCAGGACGGTGATCGCTGGCGCCGCGGCGAAAGCCGCGCGCGCGAACCCAGGGCGTGAGCCCCGCCTACCTGCTGGCGGCGCTGTCTTCCGTGTGCTTTGGCGCCGCCGATCTGTGCGGCGGCCTCGCCGCGCGGCGCGCTCCCGCGGTGACCGTCACGTTGTTCTCGGGGCTGGCCGCACTCGTCATGCTCGTGCCGGCGATCTGGTTCATCCACGGGCATGCGACCTCCGCGAGCCTCGCTTGGGGAGCCGCCGCGGGCGTATTCGGCGGCATCGGCGCGTTGCTGTTGTACCGCGCGCTCGCGCACGGGCCGGTCAGTGTGGCGTCGCCCATCTTGTGCATCACCGGCCTCGCGCTGCCGGTCATCGTCGGGTTGGCACTCGGCGAACGCCCTTCGCTGTTCGCGCTCGTCGGGCTTGTGCTCACGCCCGTGTCTATCGTGCTGCTCGCGCAGGCCGATTCCGGCTGGACGCCCGAGCAGCGGGCGCAGGTGCGCCTCGTCATCCCTATGGCGCTGTTCTCGGGCTTCGCGATCGGGTTCTTCTTGTTATTCCTCGGCCGCATTCCGGCCGGCTCGGGGCTGTTGCCCGTCGCGCTCGCGCGTGTCACCGGCATGCTGCTGCTGGTCGCATGGGCGCTGTTTCGTCGGCTACCGCTCGTGCCCGTCGTAGGCGCTCGGCGCATGTCGCTGGCCGCCGGCGCGCTCGATTCCGCGGCAAGTATGGGCTACGTCGTGGCCGTGCAGCACGCGACCCTGTCGCTGGCCGCGGCACTTACCTCGCTTGCGCCCGCGACCAGCGTGCTGCTCGCCCGCGTGTTCCTCGGCGAACGCTGGAGCGCCGGGCAGCGGGCCGGGCTGGTCGTGGCGCTGGCGGCGGGGGCGTTGATTTCGCTGGGGTAGGGGG
>JANLOX010000154.1:0-13292 GCA_031366795.1 Candidatus Eiseniibacteriota bacterium
CGGTGGGTTTAATACTAACCAACAGGATGGAACGAAGTGCAGGATATTTTTTAAGAGAGGGCCGAAGTTGCCATTCGGGATCGTCGCGGTGGTCGACTATGAAAATGGATGCGGGCGCTGTCTTGTTCGCGAGCATGGCCATGGCCCCTTCAATCTCACCCTCCAAAAATCCACCCGTTGTGGGGCACGCAAACAGTTGGTTATGAGATACAAGCTGGGCTGCAGCAGCGTCGAAAGTGCAATTGGACCCCAGAATTCGTAAAGGTTTCTTGTCATTGGCTAACCGGACTAGACGATCCATGTCGAATTGATTTCTGGTGGCCAAGTGGAATGTGGGGAAGGAAAAAAAGAATACCGTTACTATGATTGCGGAGGCTGCTGCCAGCGACCACTGGGCGAAGGTTGAAGTCTTAAGATGGCCCTTGACTGTAGTTAGTAAGTTGGCTTCGCCGAAACCACTGAGCAGTAACAAGGCTGGAAGTAGAAAGTGGGAATGGCGGGTGACGCCAAAGGGCATTTTCCCAAGAAGGCTGAGGAAGAAGCTGGCTATCAGCATCCACAGGCAATACCAACCGATGATTTGTTGCCAAAGCGGGTTGGAACGCTTGAAGCTTTTCAAACCCAAAAGAACCAGGACCATTAAAAGAAAGCCAATCCATCGAGTGATGGAAAGCCCTGCCTTTTCAGGCCAAACCGGTGTGGTGCTGAAGCCGGCGAAATAGACCCACTTCATGACGATAGCTTGCAGATATTGGAGGGGTGAACCAGTCCAATGAATGACGTCGAACGCAGCCCAGGGAGGAACGCCCTGATTATTGCGTAACCTATCGGCAAGATAGTGGATGAATATCCAGCCAAATGCGGCTGCACCTGCCAGTGAGAGGGTGCTGCCTGCGATCCAACTGCGGTAGGAGATTTGCTGGAACGCATGGGGTTTGCGCAGATCAGGGTAGGCAACCATCAAAATGGCCAGGATGCTGGCGGCGATAGAAATGGTCATCTGATAACTGAAGGCAACGGCGATGCTTCCCCAAACAGCGAGAATGCCGATGAGCAATGGAAGTCGGCGAGAGTCAATGTTGGGGCGGCCTTGGGTCATCCAGTAGAGAAGCACGGCGGTGATGGCGACACAGAAGCAGGCGGCAGAATATGGATAGCCTTGTTGCGATTCCACCATTGCCCGCAAGCTGCAAAGGCCTAAAACGGCGGAAAACATTCCGGCAAAGGGTGAAAGGTTTCTGTCAGCACTCAATTTCGATAGCAACCAAACGATGAGTAATGCAGCGATAGTTCCGGCAATGGCGCTGGGAAGCCTTAGAGCATAGAGAGCATTTCGCCAAGTGCCAGCAATACTCCACAGGGGATAGCCCAATACAAACTGGCCTGGGCCATAGGTCCAATAGGAAGCCACCCGATGACCGGCGTTGACTGCGTCGGATGCGAACAGGCCTTGAATGAGAAAGCCGGAATCGTCGCAATGGGTCATGCGGTCGGCGAGGGTGAAGAATCGGAAGAAAGTGGCGGCGATGGCAGCGAAAGCCACAATGACAACGCTTACCCACTGCTGTTGACGGTAAGAACGCTGGTTCAGGGGAGTTGCACCAGGTGTCGGCGATCCCTGAGGGAGCTTCGGTAAAATGTCCATGTTTTGGATCGAAGCCTCATCGTAACGCAAATATAGTGGGGAATTTTGTATTGGATGTTGGTTTGTGGACGAATAGGTGGTTAGGGTGATATGAAAATACTATTGAGTGTGCTGATTGGCTTCTTATTCCTGCAAACTGCGGCGGTTGGTGCTTTGGTGAAGGAACCAACCCTTCCATTCTATTTCTTTGAAGAGCAGGTGGCGAAACAGGAAATCCGTTATGTGGGGCATACCCCGAAATTGTCGGCATCGTTTAGCAGACAAGGGGTGCAATACGGCAAACAGGGCAAAACGCTGACCATGGAGTTCAAGAAAACGAAATCGGATTTCCGGTTGAGTGCGGAAGAGCCACTGCCTGGAAAGGCGAACTTTCTTTTTGGGCAGAATCCAGAAAAATGGAGGAAGGGTGAGGCCATGTACTCCCGCCTGCGCTATGTGGAATTGTTTGAAGGAATCGACTTGACGTATGAAGGAGTATCCAACGTTTTCAAGTCGGAATACCATGTGAAGGCTGGCGCGGATGCGGGCAACATAGAATGGCAATACACCAATGCGGAAGAGGTGAAATTAGACATGGATGGGCAACTGCGAATCAAGGCCAGTGGTGTTTGGTTTGAAGAACATATTCCCGAGGCCTATGAATTGGATGAACGTGGTGGCAGAATCCTGCGTAAGGTGAGTTATGAATTACGGGCCGACGGCAGAGTAGGTTTCAAAGTGGAAAGCCGCAATGCGAAGAACCGGTTAGTAATTGATCCTGTATTGGTGTTCAGTACCTACCTTGGAGGACGACTGGCG
Source organism: Candidatus Eiseniibacteriota bacterium (assembly GCA_031366795.1). Lineage (GTDB taxonomy): Bacteria > Eisenbacteria > RBG-16-71-46 > RBG-16-71-46 > RBG-16-71-46 > JANLWK01. Next base: position 2,444 of record JANLOX010000154.1, read on the forward strand.
GATGCGGCAGCGTCGATTGCTCTGGATACTGCGGGAAATATTTACGTTGCGGGATGGACAGAATCGAAAGATTTCCCTGTGCAGCAGGCTTTATATGGAACATCGGGTGGAGGAGTTGACGCTTACGTGGTCAAATTTTCACCAAATGGGCAACAGATATTGTGGGCCACTTATCTGGGAGGGGCAGGGGATGACCGGGCCACTTCAGTGGCTGTGGATGCCAGCGGAAATGTGGTGGTGGGCGGGTGGACGCAATCGTCAAATTTCCCTGTGAATGGAAGTCAAAATAACTTTGGTGGAATTCGGGACGGATTTGTGGTGCGGTTAAACGCCAATGGAAACGGCATATTATTCAGCACTTATGTGGGGGGATCGGGATCGGATGCGGTGAACGCGGTGGCGGTGGATGCTAGTGGGGTGGTGTACGCTGTGGGTGAAACCACATCTACAAATTTCCCGACAACGTCTGCTTACCAAGCGGCTAATCAAGGGGGTAGTGATGCGTTTTTGGTTAGCTATCAACCGGCTGGAGACATCCTTTTTCGAACTTTGTTTGGAGGTACGGGAGAAGATCGGGCGTTGGCCCTGGCTGTGGATAGCGGGGGTTCCATTTACGTTGGAGGCACGACAAATTCAGCGGATCTGCCGTTGAACAATGCCCTGCAAGCAACGCGCAAGGGGGGACAATCGGGGTTCATCGTCAAGTTTCCACTGGCGGCCCAGAGCCTTAGTTACAGCACTTACTGGGGTGGTTCGCGGGGAAGTGGGTTGAATGCCGAACAAGTAAATGCGCTGGCTTTGGATGCCGGTAATAATCTGGTGGCGGCGGGAATCACCAGTTCATCCGATTTTCCAACAACAGCTTCAGTTGCGCAAATTGTTTACGGTGGCGGAACGACGGACGGCTTTGTGACTAAGTTTAATGCCGCAGGGACGGCGATCTTAGCATCGAGCTTTTTCGGGGGAAAAGGAATTGATGCCATTCAAGCGGTTGCGGTTGACGCGACGGGCATAATTCATTTGGCGGGGTCCACAACATCGCGCAATCTACCAGTGATCAGCGCCATTCCAAGCAGCATTTACAAAGGTGGTTACGATGCATTTTATGCCAGGGTTCGATCTGATTTAACGGTATTCGACACAGTGACTTATATTGGGGGAACAGGGGCGGATCAGGCTATGGGACTGGCCCTTTCCACAGGTTCCTACGCGTATCTTGTAGGCAACACTCTATCGCCAGATTTCCCGACGAAATCAGCCTATTCAGTGAATAACGCCGGGTCGAACGGGGCATTTCTTTTAAAACTGAATGAGCTGCCCTTGGCCGTGTCAGTCAATGCGGGTGCAGGGAGCGGTTCCACGGCGAGTTTGCAACTTGTATTTAGTGATGGCAACGGAGCAGGCGATATTGCCAGTGTCCAGGTGCTGATGAATAACTCGCAAACCAACTCTGCGGCGTGCTCCTTTATCTACTCGCCAGCCTCTGGACAGGTTACGATTCTTGCCGATAATGGCAGCAGTGGTTCGACGGGTACCGCCGGTTCCAGCACTCTATTACAAAACAGCCAATGCAAAATTCCTTTGAACTTGTTTACTCAAACAGTGACGGGAAATCAATTGGCACTGCAAGTGGGCCTGCAGTTTCTTGCAGCCTTCAATGGAAACAAGAATATCTATGGGCAAGCTACCGATCAAACTGCGGCAACCAGCGGATATCAAACCCTGGGCACCTTCATTGTGGGATCTGCAGTAAATGTCGCACCGACGGTGACATCCACTCCAGTAGTTTCAGGCAGCGGGTACACAGCGAATTTTACGACCACCATTTCCGATGCAAATGGCTCTTCCGATATTACCCAGGTGCTGGTGTTGATCAATACCAGCTTGAATGGCAGCAATGGCTGTTTCTTTTCCATTGACGTCCCCGGACGGGCATTTTACCTTGCTCCTGATATTACGGGCAATTGGACCGGCGTGACCATGGGGACTTCGGCTGCGGCGTCGAACACTATGTGTCGCATTGTGGGTTCCGATATAACTTTCACCAATTCGGGAACTGCCCTGACGGTAAACATAAGACTGACATTCCAAACAGGCCAAACCGGAACCAAGGCCATTTACGTTATCGCCTATGATCAAGCCAGGGCCGGTTCACCCTGGGTGCAGATAGGGTCTTGGGCCTTGGCGGCCAACCAGCCACCGCAAATCATTGGGGTCTCGCCTAATAACGGTTCAGGTTCAAGCGGTACGTTTACTTTCACTTTCGCCGATCCTAATGGCTTTACTGATTTAGGTACGTCACAGGCGCTGATGAACACGGTGATTGATGGCAATGGTGCCTGTTACCTGCTGTTTGATCGTCCCAGTCAAAAAATCTACCTGTTACAGAACTCAGGTTCCTTTTTAGGCAGTTCCATTGGGTCTGGGTCGATCCTTTCCAATAGTCAGTGCACTGTGAATGCGGCGGCAGCCACCATCAGCGGATCTGGCAACACGCTTGTTTATACTGTCCCGATTACTTTCCTGCCTGCTTTCCGAGGGACCAAAAACATCTATCTTCTAACAGCGGATCAGTCCCAAGCTTCCGTAGGTTGGACGAATGGAGGAACCTTCACCGTTCAGTAGCAGACTTACAAAAAGGAGGGTGGAGGCTAAATCCACCCTCCTGCTGGGCACCCCTGCTGCCATAATGTAGGGGTAGTTGCCGCCGAGCCCATGCCGGAACTTTCCCTCATCATCCCCGCCTACAACGAGTCCGCCAATCTGCCCCTGTTGCTTGATCGTGCAGCGGCGGCATTTACTGGATCGCCCATTGAATTGATTGTGGTGGATAACGGTTCAACTGATACCAGCCCGACCGTCCTGGCCCAATTAATTCCCCAATACACGTTTGCTCGAACGGTTCGGGTTCCCGTTAATCAGGGATACGGATTCGGCATTCTGAGTGGTTTACGAGCCGCGAAATCCCCTTTTTTGGGCTGGACCCACGCCGATCTGCAGACCGATCCTGGGGACGCCGTGCGCGGTCTTAGCCTTCTAAAACATGCAGGTGATGCAGGGCATACTTTTGTGAAAGGAAAACGTTATGGACGCCCTCCTGCCGATGTCTTTTTCACTGCTGGAATGGGCTTGTTTGAAACCGCCATATTACAGAAGCCACTGTGGGACATTAACGCGCAACCAACCTTGTTCACTAAAAGTTTTTTCGATACCTGGAACAACCCACCGCACGACTTTTCGCTGGATCTTTTCGCTTTCTACATGGCTCGTAAACAGGGTTTGGAAGTGAAACGATTTCCCGTGAATTTCGGCAAACGAGCGCATGGCATTTCCCGTTGGAACGTCAACTGGCAGGCCAAAGTGAAGTTCATTCGACGAACCGTCGATTACAGTCTAACGCTATCAAAACAGTTGAGAAAACCCCCACAATGAAGATTATCCATCATCGTCGCAATACCCTTGAAGAGTTGCGTTCTACACCCGTTGAATATGGAGTGGAAATTGACATCCGCACCCATGGCAAAGACCTGATCCTGCATCATGACCCGTTTGTTGCCGGGGAACTGCTGGATAACTGGCTAGCCGAATTTCATCATGGAACGCTGATCTTAAACGTCAAGGAAGAGGGTTTGGAGGAAGCAGTTCTGGAAAGGATGAAGCGGTTCGGCATTGAAGATTTCTTCTTTCTGGACCAATCGTTTCCATTTCTGATTAAGACGGCTCGCACCGGGGAAAAGCGTTGTGCGGTGAGGGTCAGTGAATTTGAGAGCATTGATACGGCCATGGCACTGCAAGGCAAAGTATCGTGGGTCTGGGTGGATTGTTTCACTAAGTTTCCACTTAGCCGTCAACAGGCAGACAGGCTGCGCCAGGCGGGATTCCGTTTTTGCCTGGTATCGCCAGAACTGCAAGGTCGTTCAGATCCACAAGCCATCGCCGCCATGCGCGAACTTTTGGATGGACTGCGCATTCCTGCTGAAGCAGTCTGCACCAAGACACCGGAGTTATGGAGGTAGCCACAGCGGAGAAAGTATCTTCGGGACCCTTTGAGGGATGGTTGTATCCCCAATGGAAATCGCTTGTCCGTTTGGCGCGTCATCCTGTTTTTCAATTCGGTCTGTTGATCCGTTTGGCACTGGTTTTTCTGGCTGTGCCCAAAGTGCAGGAAAAGTGGTTTGTGCCCTTTCTGTTGGACTTTCTGCGGCAACCTTCGCTGGACCCATGGACAACGTTTTTGAACTCGGGGGGCGATTCCATGTCGTTCCCTTATGGTCCCGTGATGTATCTTTTGCACCTGCCGGGAGTGGCGTTAGGCGGGTTGATAGACCAGCAATTCGGGCTCGGGCATTTTTTTGCGCTGCTGGGCTTCGGTCTAACCATCTTGTTGCTGGATTTGGAACTGATGCTTTCTTTGGAGCAGATTCTGGATGCAAGCGAAGACGAAATTCTGCGCTACTACTGGCTGTCCCCCATAGTCCTTTATATTTGTTACTGGCATGGGCAAACCGATATGGTGCCGGTTTTGCTTTTAATGGTTTCTCTGCGCCTGTTGCAGAAGCTGCACGCAAAGTCTGCCGGTATGGTTCTGGGCTTGGCTATTGCTGCAAAACTGAGTATGATTTTGCCCGCGCCATTTCTGGTCATCTACCTTTGGCGCAGCAAACGGTTGTCAGGCTTGCTCAGCCAGTTTATGATTCCGGCGATCATCACTGCCGCTTTGCTGCAAGGCCCCTACCTGCTATTTTCGCCAGGTGTAAAAGTGATGGTAATGGGCAGTCCAGAAATTCAAAAAGTGTACCAACTCTCTATCAAGTTTGGCGATAAGTTACAGGTTTACGTGTTGCCGTTCACTTACTTACTGTTACTCTATGCGGCTTGGCGCATTGGCCGGATGAGTTTCTCATTACTGTTTTCCTTTCTTGGCGCATCCTTCTTTCTGGTGTTGCTGTTGACCCCGGCATCTATCGGCTGGTTCCTATGGGCGGTTCCGTTCCTGGTGGCGCATCAACTAGGAGGAGGAGTTTCTGCCTCACTGCCGGTGTACGCATTTTCAATGGTGATGATCATTTTCCATTTGGGACAATCGACAGGCGCAACAGTGCGGTTGGCGGGGTTGGATCTTACGGCACCGGTGGCAATGCCGGCTCATTTACAATCGTTGTGGCTAACGGGAATGGTAGCGCTGGGTGCCGCGCTGGCTGCTCGCATGTTCCGCACGGGCGTGCAGCAGAACGATTACTTTCGGCTGAGCCGTAAGCCCGTGGCCATTGGCATTGCCGGTGATTCGGGTAGTGGCAAAGATACTTTAGCGGCGGCACTCGCCGGTGTATTCGGATCCAGTGCGGTGGCCAGCATTTCTGGCGATGATTATCACAGCTGGGATCGTCATGCGCCTATGTGGCGGGCACTTACTCATCTGAATCCGCAGGCTAATAACTTACTGGCATTTTCCAATGATGTACTGGCGTTGATGGAAGGTAAAAGCATTGTATGCCGCCACTACGATCATTCCAGTGGCCGATTTACCAAGCGTCGGTCGGTGGCCCATAACGAAGTGATTTTGGTGAGTGGATTGCATACCCTATACATTCCCAGCCTGCTTTCTAAGTTCGATGTGCGACTGTTCCTGGACATGGATGAAGATTTGCGTCGCTATTTTAAGCTTCGTCGCGACGTGAATGAGCGCGGACACCCAGAGGAAAAAGTTCTGGAATCGTTGGAAAATCGTTACCCGGACGCCAAGCGTTATATTCATGCGCAGGCAAAAACTGCCGACCTTGTATTTAAACTGGAAGCGGTGAATCGTGAGGATTTGAAGCAACCGGAGAGGCCCGACGACATCCGCCTGCGTTTGTGTGCCAGCCTACGACGGGGTTTGTATTATGAAAAGCTGATCCGCATTCTGGTGAGTCTTTGCGGTCTGCATGTGGATATGTCCATTGGTGAAGAAGATAGCGTGGTGGAGTTGCGGATTGAAGGGGATTTGCAGCCCGAAGATCTGGCTCTTGCGGCCGGGCAACTGGTGCCGCATCTGGAAGAATTGATGGCGTTGGACGCGCGGTGGGCAAACGGCATGATTGGATTGATGCAATTGATTACCTTTGTGGAAGTGGCCGAAGCACTACGAGCGCGGGGGAATGGGTAAGCAATGGACATAAGGAACAAAGCCTCATTCGCCACACGGCCATGCGCAGTGTTGATGGATATTGACAACACAGTGTATGCGTACGACACAGCGCATGCCGCCGCGTCGGAAGCGGCTATGCGCAAAACCATCAAAATGTTGGGCATTAAACAGGCAGAGTATGAACCTGCATTTGCTGAGGCGCGTCGCGAAGTGAAAACGATTTTAAACCAGACAGCCTCGGCCCATAGCAGGCTGCTTTATTTTGCGCGAATGCTGGAACGATTGGGGATGAAGAGTCAACCGTTGATGGCTCTGGATTTGGAGCAGACTTACTGGCGCAATTTCCTTAGCGCCAGCACGTTGTTTCCGCAGGTGAAGGATTTTCTGGAAGATCTACGAGCAGCGGGGATTCCGGTGGCAGCAGTAACTGACTTGACGGCGCAGATCCAATTTCGTAAGTTGATTTACTTTGGGCTGGATCATTACTTCGATCATATTGTGACCAGTGAAGAAGCGGGAGTGGAAAAACCAGCGGCAAAGCCCTTTCAAATGGCGTTGGAACGGCTTTCGCTAATACCAGGACAATTGGTGTGGTTTGTGGGTGATGACGCGAAAAAAGACATCGCCGGGGCGAAGGCGGCGCTGGGGGCCATCACGCTGCAAAAGCGGCATGATGGGGTAGTGGTTTCTGGCGAAGCCGATGCGGTGTTCGATCACTTTCGCGAATTGCGGGAAGTGTTACGCGGTGCTGTTTGACGGTGAGTTAGTAGAATCTCCAACCATTGTAGGGGTTGTAGTAAAAAACACCACTCCCTGGCGGTCACGGCTCGGTAACATATTAATTCTACAGAGCCGTGACCGCAAGGGAGCGCAAGCGCCGGGATAAACCGGCGTGCAGTAGGGGATGAAAGAGCCCTACAAGAAAGGAATAGCGAACCATCTTGACCTCGAGTCTTGCGCCGGGTGCCGTGAGGTGCCAGGTGAAGTGTAGACAGAGGCATCGGCGGGCGGGGAATCGAGCTTCGAAAAGCATAATCCGGGTGCCGACCGTGTGCTCCTAACGGGAAGGCCACACCCCAGTGGACGACAACGCAAGGCCTGCGTCCACGAAGGACCCGGCGTAGTCCTAGAGCCATTAGCACGCCGAGAAACTGTACGCGCGAGAACCGGGAGACCTCGTTGGAATCCGAAGGTCAACCAAACCAGGAACGGTCGGGGAAGCCAAAAGCGCAATCCGGGCCGGAACACCAACGAGGAGTCGAACATGGGCGTAGTACCGACGAAGTCGCCGAACAAAATCCGTGGAGACATGGGTGGCGGAGGTGGTGGAGGGAAGGCCTGTGACCAAGGAGAACATCATGGAACCTAACACGCAGCCAACACAGAGTGGGGAACGGGTGTCCCAGGGGTTACATGGTGTGCGTCAACGAGCGAAGGAAAACAAGCAAGAGCGGTTCACGGCCTTGCTCCATCATGTAACGCCGCAGTTACTCGAGGAAAGCTATTACGCCATCAAGCGGAAGGCAGCCCCCGGAGTGGACGGTGTGACGTGGCCGGAGTATGGGACCGGGTTGGCAGAGCGACTCAGCGATCTGCATAATCGGGTCCACCGCGGAGCGTACCGGGCGCAACCCTCGCGGAGAATTTATATACCGAAGGCCAACGGGAAACTAAGACCGTTGGGAATCGCGGCGCTGGAGGACAAGATAGTTCAACACGCCGTGGTAATGGTCCTCAATGCAGTGTATGAGGAAGACTTTCGGGGATTCTCTTACGGGTTCAGGCCTGGGCGGAGCCAACATATGGCGCTGGACGCGCTGTATGTGGCACTCAAGCGGAAGAAAGTGAACTGGGTGCTCGATCTCGACATCAAGGGCTTTTTCGACAACCTCGATAAAGAACTCCTGGTAGAGATGGTCGAACAACGGATTGCCGATCCGAGGATTCTGCGGCTGATCCAGAAATGGCTCAACGCGGGGATCGTCGTGGACGGGAACTGGTCGGAAACGGAAACAGGGACTCCGCAAGGGGCAGTGGTCAGTCCGCTGCTGTCGAACGTGTACCTGCATTACGTGCTCGACCAGTGGACAGACCAATGGAGGCAAGCAGGACGTGGCGACATTACCATCGTGCGCTACGCCGACGACGCCATCATTGGGTTCGAGCACGAAGACGAAGCGAAGCAATACCTGCAAGACTTGCGGGAACGGCTGAGCGATTTCGGGCTGGAACTGAACGAAGACAAGACCCGGTTGATCCGGTTCGGACGCTTTGCCCGGCTAAACCGGGAAGAGCGTGGCGAGGGAAAACCAGAGTCGTTTACCTTCCTGGGGTTTGAGCACCTATGTGCGAAAAACAGCCTGGGACATTTCGAAGTCCGGCGAATCACGGAAGGCGACCGACGGCGGAAGAAACTGCTGGATATCAAGCAGCAGCTACGTCGGAGGATGCACGACCCGATCGCCAAGACGGGGAAATGGCTGAGGAGCGTACTCAACGGATACTACCAATACCACGCGATTCCGGGGAATATTCCGGTGCTGAAGAAGGTCCGGACACAGGTCGCCCGCAACTGGTTCAATGCGCTGGCACAGCGCAGCCAGCGGCGGCCCACCTGGGCGAAACTGGCGGCGGTTTTCGAACACTGGCTTCCCATCCCTCAGATAAAGCATGATTTTCCCAATAAGCGATTTGACGCCATTCACCCAAGGGTGGCACATCCAAGGTAAGAACCGTGTGCGGTAGTGCCGCAAGCACGGGTCTGTGCGGGGGGTGGCCGGTAACGGCCATCCCTACCGCGACGGTGTTTGCTTTCGCACCTCGACGAATCGGGATCGGCGGGTCAGCATCATCGTTGCGCCAAACACCGCTCCCTCGCGGTCACGGCTCGGTATCGGATCCACCTTCGCCGCCACTTCCGAGGAACTCTTGCGGAAGCAGGTAATTCAGTGCCGATGCAAAGCTGGTCACAAAGTGGTGCGGCTTGGCTGGTTGAAAACGTTCAATAGCTCGAATAGTTTCGCCAGTGTATCCCCATACACAGACAATAATTTTGGTCTTGGGGTACCATCGCCGCAAATTGATGCAAAGATCGCGCGCCCTGGTGAAGGCGAATGGCGGCAAAGCGGATACGCAGAAAACGTCTTCATCGGTAGGCGAGATGGTACGAATAGTTTGCGGCAATCGGCCGTCTTTTGGAACAGAAATAGTAACTCGCCCTGCAGCTTCCAACAGTTGGGCCAACATGGCAGCGGTGATCTCGTCAGACTCATCGTTAGCGGGCAGGCACAAAAAGCGTCCAGCTTCAGGAATCTCGACAGGCGTATCGTCGTCTGGTGGCAATGATCGTACAGACAATTCGCCGATCATCTCGCGCATACTCATAAATATAAATTCTTCCCGCCCTGGATCAAGCGCACCTTTGTGGCGATCTTTTTCCACCATGCTCATGGTTGGAATCAACACCGCATCGTAAAGTTGCAGCATGGTGTTCTGAGTAAGATATTGATCCACAACTGCTCGTGCACCCTGATCGTCCATGGCCAGTAAACGCTGGTAAAGCTGAGCTTCGATTTCCAGCACAGGTTCATCGCCCAGCAACACATGAAGAAAGGAAAATTGCGGGACATGGCGACCCAGCACCACTAAACACACGGTCAATGGTGTGGAAAGAATAAGGCCGGAAGGCCCCCATAACGTGGTCCAAAACACTGTGGTCAGCAGCAGCGCCAGTGATGAAATTCCGGTGTGCATTCCATATAGCCACGGTTCAATAAAATTGCCTGTCACAAGTTCCAGAAACATGAACATCAGAAAAACCAATAGCGGTGGCATCCAACTATCGAACACAGCCAGGGATAGCATCAAAGGAAGCACGCCAGCTATCAGCGACCCCACGTAGGGTACGATGCGCAACAGCGCTGCCACAGTTCCCCACAACGCAGCGTAGGGCACGCCGATAAAGTACAGCCCAACCCCAATCAACATGCCGAAGCCTGCATTCACCAGGAATTGCAGTAGCAAGTATCGGCTGACGCGTATGGTGGCGTCATCTAAGGCCTGCGTCATTAAATTCAAGCGACTTAAACCAGCCAGCCGGAACAATCGGTTGCGAAGGTCGTTTTGTTCAATCAATAGAAAGACTGTAAAGATGAGCACAATTCCCACGGCTCCGAGTGGAGTGAGAAACGACTTAGTCAGGTCACGAAGATATTGAAGCTCATTGGCCGGTTCGTTGACAATCTGCACGGGCACAGGACGATCCGCCGGATGCGGGACATTGCCTCGTATCGTACGTTCCTTCTGGGGCAGGGCTGCTGGTGGCTTTGACGGGGTAGATAGTTCGTTAGCCAGATCCTTAACATTTTCAGTAGCCCGTCCCAACGCCCCTTTGGCCGGCGATTGGATGGCTTCAATTTTGTTATGAATATTTTCTTTATAAACTGGAAGTTCATCCAACACCTGGATCAGTTGGTTGAAAATAACGTACCCAACTGCTCCAGTAGTGACGATGGTGAGAATCACCACAACCAAGGCCGCAGGAGCACGTTTGAAGCGCAGTTTCATGAGCCAGGCCACAGCGGGGGCCAGAATATATGTCAGTGTGACTGCAAACGCCAGGGGAATAAGAATTTCACGAGCCAGATAGAGGGTAGCGATCACCGCCATGAACATGGGGACCGATAAACTATTCGAAGATCCACGACGAGGCGGGGTCATTAT
>JANLOX010000079.1:0-3029 GCA_031366795.1 Candidatus Eiseniibacteriota bacterium
CGGGTGCCTTATAGAGGCAGCGTGGAGGGAATCCTACGGCGGATCGCGGGCCACTTACGCTCCGCCGTGAGCTACGCCGGGGCCCGATCGCTGGCCGAAGCCCGCGCCCGAGTGCTGGCGGACCCCGCGAGCTATCTCATCGCACTGTCCGAGCCATCGCGCAAGGAGTCCTACGATCGCTGAGTTTGCCCCTAGGCGTTCCCTCGTCTGTGCCGCGATCCTCGGCTTCGTTGGTTTCGTGACGTCGTTCGGCGCGCACATCGTGGCCGTCAACCTCCCGTTCTACGCCGAGCGCATTGGGATCGGCCTGGCGATGATTGGCCTGTTGATCGCGGCGTATGACCTCGCCGAGATCATCAGCAAACCGATCTTTGGCGCACTGGCGGACCGGCAGGGCATGAAGCGAACAATGCTCATCGGGATTGTGGTCTTCATCGCAGCGTCCCTCCTTTACCTGGTGATCGACCCACGTTGGCTGCTCGCAGTGCGTTTCCTGCAAGGGATAGGCGCCGCGGCGCTCTCGGCCGTCTCGCTCGCGCTCGTGGGCGTGTACTACCGACAGGAACGCGGGCGGGCGTTCGGCGTGTACAACGCACTCAAGGGCGCGGGCTATGTCGTCAGCCCGCTGCTCGGGGGGTTGATCGTCGCGCGGCAGAATTTTGCCGGCATCTTCATTGCCTCGGCAGGCGTTGGTATCCTTGCGTTGCTTCTCTCCCTCGCCCTGCCGTCGGAAACGGATGCCTCATCCGGAACGCTCGACGACGATGACGACTTCTCCATGCGATCATTTCTCGCTGTGTTTCGCGAGCCACAGATCCTCCCTTGGTACGCGGTCACGGTCGTGAACATGTTCTTCATCGGGATCCTGTTCGGCTTTCTACCGGTGCGCGCCCATGCGCTTGGCCTCACGCCGGCCGCCTCCGGGCTGCTGCTGTCGGCGGTCAGCTTGGCGTATGTCGTGATCCAGCCACTAGCGGGAATGCTTGCCGATCGCTTGTCTCCTGGACTCACGATTCGTCTCGGACTCCTCCTTGCCGGCGTGGCCGTGATCGCGGTGCCGTTCGTCCAGGGGTCTGCTCTGGTGGCCACCGCGCTGGTCGCCGGGCTGGCGGTCGGAACCGTGTGGACCAACACCGACGCCCTCATCAGCACGCTCGCGCGCGAGGGACGTCTAGGGGCAACGATGGGGGCGGCCGGCTCGTTCAAGGAACTTGGCGACATGATCGGGCCGATTCTGATTGGCGTCGTGTCCCAGACGTTTGGCCTCACGGTTGGATTCGTCAGTTGCGGCCTCCTCGGGCTGATAGTCCTCGCTCTCATCCTGCGTGTTCGGCTGAGGTGACTTGACCGGCTGCCTCAGGCTTCACTTGCTTTGGGGGGGGGCAGGTCACTTTCGAGGGCTCCCGCGCCGCGGCCTCTGGCACGCAAGATATGCCCCATGGGTGCCCGCTCCGCCTCCTCACAAGTTCCATGCTACGCTGAGTGTTCGGCTTCCACAGCACCTACGTCCTACGCCGGGCCGCCTGAGGGCCGCGCGGCGGGGGTAGTCAACATATGTTTGCTCTCTTGGCAGGAGGCGGCGCGATGGATCCCAAAGAAACTGCAGCCGCGATCCCCGAGCGAATCGAAACGGATACCAGTCTTCGCGAGGAGCGCCACAAGACGGACCAGCAACTCGCGAAGCGCAGCTCGGTCATTGAGAAGGTCGCGGATCAGGTCACTGAACGGGCGCGCGAGCGGGCAGACGACGTGCTGGAGGTTGCGCGTCAAAAAGAGGACGAGACGATTCGCCCCGCCGACCAACCGGCTATCCCCTCCGACGCAGTCTCCGACGCTCGGGACTCCGAGGACGAGGCGCTGACTGCGGAGCGGGCGGTGGCCGACGACAAGCTCTTGAGCGAGCGCGCGGAGCAGAGGCGTGCGATCGCACAACTTCTCAGGCTCGAGCGCGAGGAAACCGACGAGCGACTGCACGCGGAACGTGCACACTCCGACCGCACGGTCGCCTCGCGGGATGATTTCCTTGCAATGGTGACCCACGACGTTCGAGGCATGCTCGGTGTCATCGGGACGAGTACCGAGCTATTGATGAGCATGCCGGCCGATGGCTCCGCCGGAGAACGCACGCAGACCGAGGCCCGGCGTATCCGCCGGATCACGGGACAAATGAGCCGGCTCATCGGAGATCTGCTCGACGTGGTGAGCATGGAAATGGGCAGCCTCCATGTAAACGCTTCACAGGAAGATGCGACCCAGTTATTGACTGAGACGATGGCGAACTTCCAGGGCACTCTCGAGTCGCACAAACTGGTAATGACCTGCTCGGCCCCGCGCGGCCCCGTGCCCGCAACCTTTGACCACCAGAGAATTCTCCAGGTGCTGTCGAACCTCGTCGGCAACGCCATCAAGTTCTCGGAGGCGGGCGGAGTCATCGAGCTTCGCCTGGAGCCCATCGTGGATCGGCTCGAGTTCACGGTGCGCGACAGCGGGCGGGGAATCGCCCCCGACGACCTCGAGGCGATCTTCGAGAGGTTTTCGCAGGCGGGCAAACGTGACCGTCGCGGCCTGGGTCTCGGACTCTACATCGCGCGGTGCATCGTCGAGGCGCATGGCGGAAGGATCTGGGTTGAAAGCGAGCCTGGCAAAGGCAGCGCGTTCAAATTCGCGATCCCGAATGCGCGTCCCTCCTAGGAGGAAGTGATGTCTCGGATCAAAATCGCCGGCTTGGGCGTCTCGCTCGACGGTTTCGCCGCAGGAACAGAACAGAGCCTTGCCGACCCACTCGGCAAGCGCGGCCCGGAACTGTTCCAATGGTTCTTTCCCACTCGCATGTTCTGTGACATGGATGGCAATGGCGGAGGCGAAACCGGTCTTGACAATGATTTCGCAGTACGCTCGATGGCCGGATTCGGCGCCTTCATCCTCGGGCGCAATATGTTTGGCCCGATCCGGGGTAAATGGCCGGATGACCAATGGAAGGGCTGGTGGGGCGAGAACCCGCCCTATCACGCGCCGACCTTTGTGCTCAC
>JANLOX010000209.1:0-6319 GCA_031366795.1 Candidatus Eiseniibacteriota bacterium
CATCGCCGGCCGCAAAGATGTGCGGGGCTGTCGTCTGGTAGGTGGGACTAGTGATGATCGCCGAGCGATCATCGACCCCTACCCCGGCCCGCTCGAGCTTCAGTGTCCTGGTGTTCGGCGTCTTGCCGGTCGCGACCAGGATCTCCTCGACCTCGACCCCAAGATCCCCCGCAGGTCCACGAAGTGTAACCACCTTGAGGTTGCCACGGCGCTCCGCGCGGACAGCTTTCGCCTCCTTGAGCACCGTGATGTCCTCCTCGACGAAGATCTCCTCGAGCCGTCGACTAAGTTCGGGTTCTGTCCGGGCAAACAACTGCCGGCCCTTGACGGCGATCGTGACCTTGGAGCCGAAGCGCGCGTAGACCTGCGCAAGCTCCAAACCCACCGGGCCGCCGCCGAGCACGAGAAGCGAGTGCGGCAGACGCTCCGATGCCAGCGCCGTGACGTGGGTAAGAAAGCCAGCCTCAACGAGACCGGGAACTTGCGGGGGCACCGCGGTTGATCCCGTGGCGATCAAGATGCGTTCGGAACTGAACTCCTCAGCGCCCACACGCACACGGTGCGGATCCAGAAACTCCGCCTCGCCCTCGACGACCGTGACACCATGCGCCTGTTCCATCACGAGCTCGTACTTCTTGTGACGCATCGCGTCGACGAGCCGCAGTTCGGACCGAATGATTTCCGCGTAATCCGCCTCAGCAGGGGAAAGACGAACGCCCGGGCCAGGGTTCGTTCCGGCAAGGTGCACGAGTTCCGCCGCCCGAACGAGTGACTTGCTCGGTACGCAGCCGACGTTGACGCACGTGCCGCCCAGCGGTAGCGGTCCCTTGACCATCGCGACCTCCGCGCCGAGTTCGCTGGCCTTGATGGAAGCCGCGAAGGCCGAGGCGCCGGCGCCGAGGATCAGGAAATCGATGTTCTTCATGAGGGACTCCGATCATAGAGGAGACGCCGCCGCGATCAGCTCATTGGGCTGGTCCGCTGTTAGTTCGTTTGCGCGCCTGGAGTAGCGTGGTAGCCGGCCGCCTCGACCGCGCTCACGAGCGCCTTCATGGATGGCATTGGGGTGCCCACGTGCACCGTGGCGCGCGACTCCTTGAAGCTGACTTCGGCGCTCGCCACCCCGGGTATCTGGTCGAGCTTGGCCCGGATCTCCCCGGCACATGCGGAACAGGTCATCCCCGACACGTCAAGCGTCACGACCGTGTACGCGCTGGAAGCCGCTGGGTGTGCAGAGACGTCGGTACCTGCTTGCGCGGAAGTGCTGTGAGCAAAGCGGGCCGCAGCCGCACCCCAGTCCGGATACGTTGCGAGTCCGACTGCCAGGGCCGCGACGGACCAGAGAACAATCCGCGGATTCCGCCGACTTGCGTGGACGGAACAAGCGCCCCCCGGTTCGCAGGCCGCAGCAGGCACCGGCCGATAGGCGAAGTAGAAGCCAATCCCCAAGAGCGTGGCCGTGAGTCCGAGGAACCATGGGCGGTAGGGCGCCAACGCGGCCGCGAAGCCCAGCGACCCAAGGCCCACCGCCCCGAGAATCAGCGGTCCGATACAGCAGGCCGAGGCAAGCAGCCCGGCCACCAGCGATCCGACGAGAACCGAACGATCCTTCACGCTGTCCCCCTATACTTGACGGAGAAGAGTGGTCAGCGCCCCCTTCAGTCCACCCAGCGCTTCTTGACCCTTGCCCGTCTGCACGCAGGCCTTGACGCAGGTCTCCATGTGCCCTTCGAAGAGTTTAACGATCGTCTGTGTTGTTGCGGCGCGAACCGCGGCGAGCTGCGTCATGAGGTCGTCGCACGATTCGCCGTCTTCCAACATCTTCCGAACTGCCCGCACGTGCCCTTCGATGCGGGCAAGCCTTGCGGTGAGATCCGCCCGCGTCTCCTTGGTCAGGTAGGTGGACGAGGTACTCTTGAGTTCTTTCGTGCTCGCGGTCTTCGTTGCCATCAGGATGCCTCCTCTTGTTCACTTGAGATGCCCATCCCCTGGTGGGGGATGCAGGCAATCTTCCACGATTCGAGTCAATTGCAAGGAAGGGTGCGGGGCAACCACCTCGGGAACTGACCGTCTCAGCGCCGAGGTTGAAGGCCGCGTCCACTGGAGCATGGAAGAGCTGACTTGGCGCAGCTGCTCGGTTTCCTCACCGAGATGGTCAGGCTCATCTCCAGGATGTGGCGTTCCTCGAATCCGGCATCAAGGAATGCTTCGACGGCGTCGCGGCTGGGCGAAGCTCCGTCAGGCGAGATATCGCCCCAACAGCGGCGCCAGGCGCTCTCGCGTCAATGCGTCGATCTTGTCGCGATCGCTCCAGATGGCGAGTTCAAGCGCCGACTGGCAGGTGCATGAAGGCACGGACTCCACCACGATCGTGGGAATCGTGTTCCGGATGAGCGCGAGCGCGCTCTCAGCTGCTGACTTCATGTTAGAAATGATCTCTTCGAGCAGGCGCAGCTGACTTACCTGGGCTTTGTGTGGGCGCCAGCAGTCGTAGTCGGTGACGAGCGCAACCGCCGCATAACAGATCTCAGCTTCGCGCGCGAGCTTGGCTTCGGGCATCAGCGTCATGCCGATGAGATCGCCACCCCACCCTCGGTACGAATCGCTCTCCGCTCGCGTGGAAAGCTGTGGCCCCTCTATGCACACATAGGTACCTCGATCATGCAGGCGCACACCACCGGCCGGCGCGCAGCGACCGAGCGCGGCACGGAGCGCCCCGCAGAACGGCGAAGCCAGTTCGACATGCACGGCGATGTCCTCAAAGAAGGTTCCTGCCCTGCGAAAGGTTCGGTCGATGACTTGGTCTGGCAGCACTAATTCGCGCGGGGCGATCTCTTCACGGAGGCTCCCGACGGCGCCGCTCGCAAGAATGTGCGTGACGCCCAACTGCTTCAGGGCGAAGATATTCGCGCGGTAGGGCACCCTTGAGGGGTTCAGCAGGTGGCCTTCGCCGTGGCGAGCAAGCAACGCCACGGGGACACCTGCGACATCGACAACTTGGATGGGCCCCGACGGCCTACCGAACGGGGTGTCAAGCTCGTGCCGCTGGCCTGGACCTAACCCTCCGAGGGCATCTCCGAGCCCCGTGCCACCAATAACGCCAATCAAGTCTCGTCCTCCATTCGTACACGGCGTTCACTATCAGGATAGTCGACGCCCACCTCACGTCGCGCCACCGTAGCGCAAGTGCAAGCAGCACGTGATCCCGAGTGCCTAGGCGATCGTCGCGATCATGGACGGCGTGAACGACCGGGTCATCGGAATCCTTCCAGCAACCCGTGGGCATCGGCATCGATCACAAACGGGACAAGCGGTCCCGTTTTGCGTTCCTTCGGGTGCCTTTGCGTACCCTAACAATGCCCGTGCGCTCCAGGCGTAATTCGTTGCGGCTTTTGCTAATACATTGCGCGACAATCGCTTCGTGCTGGCGGCGGTTAGAGTCTCTTAATCAGTAGGTTCTTGGTTCGATTCCAAGGCGGCGCACCAACTTAGCTCGTGGGCTCGTCTCCGCAAGCTGGCGATCCCACGGCCGCGGGCGGGTGCTCCCCGGTTATCACCGTGGGTCGTGGTAGGCTGCCGCACCATGCGCACAATCGCTCCACTGACGCCGATCTCGCTCGCCGACTTGCGGGAGATGTCCGCTGCCCGATTTGGGGATCTCGTGAAGGCCGTGATCGATCTCGAGCGACGCCTCATGGTGGTCGATGGCGAAATGCATTCAGACGAGGAGGCTGAGCTCCTCTCGGATGGGTCCCGCCAGCAAGATCTCTGGGGCATCAACCTCTATCCCGATCTTCCCGAAGCAGATTGGCTGGAGTTCGATTCGATGATCAACTTGCGTCCCTCGTTCGGGAATCGCTCTCGCTCCGTGGACGATCCGGCGATACGGGAACGGATCAGCGAGATCGTGCGGAGTCTGGTACAGCGATGAATGCTGTTCAGCATCGCGACATGGCCGCGGGCCGTTGGCATGAACTGACGCTCGCGGAGCAGCTGGGCAATATTGGGAGCGAAGTGAGCCGGGCGATTCGGTGGAAGACTCGAAACGAGCGCCTGGCCGAGGGAGCACTGGCGCGTGCGCTCGAGCTTCTGGACTTGACCCTCTCGGATCCACGGCTCCGTGGTTCGGTCGCCCGTCTCCGTGAGATCGCCCGCGCCCGGGAGGTGGTCGTCGATTTCCTTGCCGGTTCGAACGAGTACGGCACTACCGGAGATTCCCTCCAGCGGTACTTCGACGCGTACGCGATCGCTGCGCGTAGCCAGGGGCCGTCAGCAAGGACCGCCGGACCATGAATGCAGTGGGATCTCGCATGCCCGAGAAGGTCTGTCTTCGTCCTTCCCGGCGACGCGCTTCACTGCGGAAGCTCGGCTCGCGCCATGCTTCGCGTCGAGGGCCGAGACCCGAGCAAGTCGACCCTCGACGTTCGTGAGCGTGAAAGCACACCAACCTTAGGAGTCCCCCATGAGCGCATACCTTTGGCATGATCAGTGTGAAGCAGCCCGCGGCATTAAGGAACAGTTCGGGAGCAAGAAAGCCCTCGGCTACCTCCTCGGTGAGAAGTTGCTCAACTTCCTTCGCGCCTCAGATCATCACCCCAAGCTCGCCGCCGAGCTTCCGAAGTTCGTCGCCGAGGCCAGGGCGGTGTTTGAGCCTTGGGAGATGCGGGAGTACCTCTCCGGGGTTCGGCGGCTGGGCGCCACGGGCCACACCCTCACAGAGGACCAGTTCGCGGAGATGCGGGCGGCCGATGCGTTTGACGAGGATGTGGTGAGCGCCGCCGAGGACGTGCTCCTCGTGGAGCGGATGAAGATCCTGCTTCTCGGCGGCCGCTAGCCCCCCTCCACCGACCCGGCTGAGTCAATCGGGGCCACACAGAGAGACTCGAGCACCACGACAGACTGGGCAATTTGCGACCCCAAACGGGGCGAGTAGTCCCGTGCTGGCGATTGTTAGCGTGTCTTAATCACATAGGTTCTTGGTTCGATTCCAAGGCGGCGCGCCAACTTTAGCTGCTCCCCATCCTCCCTGCCTCTGCGCAGCGCGGGCTCCGGGAGCGCTAGACCCCGATCTCGTCCGGATCGTCGAGCACTTCTGCGAGCAGATCGGCCAGACGCATTTCACCGGCCGTCCGCTCCACGGCGCGAAGCTCGTCACGAGTCGCCCCTGCGAGGATCCTGCGCAGGTCTCGGCGGCCCCGGTGACTGCCGTGCCGGATCCACACCAACTTGGAAAGCGCGGCGTCGGCACGGGATGCTGGGCGTATTAATCGGGATAGGGGAGCGCGGGATTACCCCGCGCTTCCCCTCCCACACCACCGGACAAGCGGGTCCGCATCCGGCGGTTCGACGGTTTCAAGGACCGGCAAGGCGAGGTACGCCGAGTCGGTCGAAGTAAGAGATTGGCAGCGCAGTTTGTAGTGCTCCGTGTGCGGCCATCGCCCACCAGCGGGTCGCGTGCGCCGCTCCCGCAAGGGCCACGCGTTCCGGGACTCCCCGGGCGCGAAGTTCGCGGTACACGGTAGTGCCTCGCTTCCACTGCTTGAGCTGCACGGCACGCAGGCGGTGACGCAGCCATTTGTCGAGGTCCTCGAAGATCCGTGGCGTCTCGGCCAGCTGGAAGTACAGCTTCCAGCCAGTGAGATAGCTTCGTAGTTCTTCAGCGATCCTCGCCATGCTCCGTCCACCGTTGCGGCTCGTGATGACGCGCACGCGGGCCTTCATCTCCGCGAGGGCTGCCGGTGCGACACGAGGCCGGATCACTCGCCCCACGGCCACCCAGAAGCTGTAACCGAGGAACTTGCGTTCCCACGCTCGCGCCACCGTGCTCTTGGCTTCGTTGATTTGCAACCGGAGTCGCGCGAACAACCGCTTGAGCGTGGCCATCGCATCGTTCGCCGCCCGCTTCGACCCGGTGTACACGTTCAGGTCGTCTGCATAGCGTGCGAACACGAGGCCACGTTGCTCCAGTTCCTTGTCCACTTCGTCCAACAGCACGTTGGCCAGCAGTGGCGACAGCGGGCCGCCTTGCGGCGTGCCCTCATGTCGCTCCACCGTCACGCCATTGGCCATTACTCCGGCGACGAGGTAACGGCGGATCAGTCTCAGCACGCGTCCGTCCGCGATTCGCCTCGATAGTCGCTCCATCAGCACGTCGTGATTGACCCGGTCGAAGAACTTGGCCAGGTCCACGTCGGCCACCCAGCGCCGTCCCGACTGGATGTAGCGTTGCGCCGCTCGCACGGCATCGTGCGCACTGCGCTTCGGTCGGAAGCCGTAGCTGTGTTCGGAGAACGTCGGGTCGAACTGCGGCTGCAGCACC
>JANLOX010000213.1:0-4371 GCA_031366795.1 Candidatus Eiseniibacteriota bacterium
CCACACAAGAGCAAGTCACGGCGAGCCCGCGGGGAGGAAGCCCATGAGCAATGAGATTCTGGACGCGCTGAGTCAGATCACGCGGGAGAAGAGCGTGGACCGGGCGCTCCTGATCGAAACGCTCGAGCAGGGGCTTGCAAGTGCTGTGCGCAAGAAGTACGGCGCCACGGCCGACGTCCACGTGACGTTCGCGCCCGACTCGGGGCAGATCACGATCCTGCTGCGCCGCCACGTGTCCGATATGATCGAGGACCCGGCGTTGCAGATCAGTCTCGCCGAGGCGCGCCGCACCAAGCCGGACGCTGCTGTGGGTGACGTACTCGAGTTGTCGCTGCCGATCGCCGAGTTCGGCCGCAATGCCATCCAGACCGCCAAGCAGGTGCTGATCCAGCGCGTGCGCGAGGCGGAGCGCGACAAGGTGTTCCAGGAGTACTCCGACAAGATCGGAACGCTGGTGCGCGGTGTCGTGCAGCAGGTCGACCG
Source organism: Candidatus Eiseniibacteriota bacterium (assembly GCA_031366795.1). Lineage (GTDB taxonomy): Bacteria > Eisenbacteria > RBG-16-71-46 > RBG-16-71-46 > RBG-16-71-46 > JANLWK01. The sequence continues at coordinate 484 of JANLOX010000213.1, forward strand.
CGGCAACGCGATCGTCAAGCTCGATCATTCCGAAGGCTTCCTGCCGGCGCGCGAGCAGATTGCGCGATCATACCACCGCCAGGGCGAATACGTCCGTGCCGTGGTGATCAACGTCGACAAGGCGGCCAAGGGGCCGCAGGTTATCCTGTCGCGCACGCATCCTGATTTCCTGCGCCGCCTGTTCGAGACCGAAGTGCCCGAGATCGCCGATCGCATCGTCGAGATCAAGGCGGTGGCCCGCGAGGCGGGTTCACGCTCGAAGATCTCCGTGTTCTCGACCGACCCGCGCGTTGACGCCGTCGGCTCGTGCGTGGGCCTCAAGGGCTCGCGCGTGCAGAGCATTGTCCGCGAGCTGGGGGGAGAGCGCATCGATATCGTGCCGTGGTCCACGGACCCCTCGGTGTTCGTCTCTCGCGCGCTGTCGCCGGCGCGTGTCATGGACGTGCGCGTCAACGAGATCGAGAAGCGCATGAACGTGATCGTCGCCGACGACCAGTTGTCACTGGCGATCGGCAAGGGCGGCCAGAACGCTCGGCTTGCCGCGCGGCTCACGGGCTGGAAGATCGACCTGATCTCCAAGACCGACCAGAAGAAGCGCGAGGAGATGTCTCGCGCGGCACGCATTGAAGTGGAGAAGCTGGGATTGGGCGAGGCCACGACCGAAAGGCTGATCTCTGCCGGCATCGAGACCGTGCAGGAGCTGCTGGCCACGCCGCTCGACAAGCTGGTCGAGATCCCCGGCATCGCTGAGAAGACGGCCGAAAAGCTGCTCATCACGGCACAGGAGTACATTGTGGCGAATCCGCCCGCAGCGGCCGAAGAGCCGGTGGCGGAAGAGTTGGCATTTACCCCGGAGATGGAACCCGCGGCTGAGCCAGCGGCGGTGACTGGCGCTGAGGCGGAAGATTCCGTCCCGAGCGAACCGTCCGGCGCGCAGGGAGGGGAATCGTGACCAAGGCAGAAGGCCCGAAGAAACAACGTGTCTATGAGGTCGGTAAGGACCTCGGCATGTCCAGCGAGGCAATCCTCCAGATCGTCAAGCGCTTGGGCGTCGACGTGAAGAACCACATGAGCACGCTGGTGCCCGAAGTCGTCGATCGCATTCGCGGTGAACTCTCCGCGCAGAAGCAGAACGTGCGCGACGAAGAGCAGCGCAAGCACGAGCACGAGCAGTCGCGTGCGCGCGAAGAGCGCGCCCGCGCGGCCAAGGCAGCAGAAGCCGCCCAGGCAGCAGCACCCGCAGCGCCCACGACTGGGCCGCCTGCGTCCTCGGCGCCTCCGGCATCGACGACGCCGTCACGTCCGAGCGGTGGTTCAGGTTATCCGCGCCCCGGTGCGCCGCCGCCCGGCTATCCGCGCGCGAACACGCCGCCGTCCGGTTACCCACGTCCCACCACGCCGACCGGCTCTGGTTACCCGCGTCCGACCACGCCGGGTGGCGGCTCTGGTTACCCGCGTCCGACCACGCCGGGTGGCGGCTCCGGTTACCCGCGTCCGACCACGCCGGGTGGCGGCTCCGGTTACCCGCGCCCGACCACGCCGGGTGGCGGCTCCGGTTACCCGCGCCCGACCACTCCGGGTGGTGGCTCTGGTTACGCACGCCCTACTTCGCCGTCCTCAGGATTCACGCGCCCCGACGCGCGTCCCGGTGGCTTCTCGCGCCCGGGTGGCTCGCAGGGTTCGCGTCCGCCGCAGGGTGGCGGTCGTCCCGGTGGTTTCGGTGGTGGTGGCAGTGGACGCCCCGGTGGCGGTTCGTCGTCCGGTGGGCGTCCTGGAGCTCCGGGAGCAGGCGGGCATCGTCCGGGAGCGCCGAGCGCAGGGGCGGGAAGGCCGGGGGATTTCCGTGGCCGCCGTCGCGACAAGAAGAAGAAGGTCGTCGACGAGAAGCTCGTCCAGGAGAACGTTCGTAAGACTCTCGCGAGCCTCGATTCCAGCACCATCCGTCGCAAGCACCGCCGCACCACGGACGAGAATGGCGCCGAGGTGATCGAGGATCGCAAGCTGATCAAGGCGACGGAGTTCATCACCGTTGCCGAGCTCGCGAACATGCTCGAGGTCAAGCCGCAGGAAGTCATCACCACCTGCATGCGCCTTGGGCTTCTCGCGACTATTAACAAACGGCTCGACAAGGATTCGATCCTTGCGGTCGCCGACGAATTTGGCTTCGAAGTCGAGTTCGTGACCGAGTACGAAGAAGAGACCTCGGCCGCCGAAGCTGAAGTCGTCGACGAGACGAAGCTGGTCGCGCGCGCGCCGATCGTCACGGTCATGGGTCACGTCGATCACGGCAAGACCTCGCTGCTCGACTACGTCCGCCGCACCAATGTCGTCGCGGGCGAATCCGGCGGCATCACCCAGCACATCGGCGCATACGAAGTGACGCTGCCGAACGGCCGCGCCATCACGTTCCTCGATACTCCCGGTCACGAGGCGTTCACAGCCATGCGTGCCCGTGGCGCCCAGGCCACCGACATCGTCGTGCTGGTCGTCGCCGCGGATGATCGTGTCATGCCGCAGACGATCGAAGCCATCGATCACGCCAAGGCCGCCAACGTGCCGATCGTGGTCGCCATCAACAAGGTCGACCTGCCAGCCGCGGACCCGTTGCGCATCAAGAACGAACTGGCCCAGCAGGGCGTCGTGGTCGAAGAGTTCGGCGGCAAGTACGTGTGCGTCGAGATCTCAGCCAAGAAGGGCAACAACGTCGACAAGCTGCTCGAGATGATCCTGATCAGCGCCGAACTGCTCGAGCTGAAGGCGGATCCCACGCGTCGCGCTCGCGGCGTCGTACTCGAGTCGCGCGTCGAACAGGGCCGTGGTGTCGTGGTGAGCGTGCTGGTGCAGTCGGGCACGCTGACGCCGGGCGATGCGTTCGTGGCCGGCCAGCAGTACGGCCGCGTCCGCGCGATGTTCGACGAACGCAGCCAGGCCGTGCGTTCCGCGGGGCCGTCGGCTCCCGTCGAGATCCTCGGCTGGAACGGTGCCCCCGCGGCCGGTGACCTGTTCGTGGCGTTCCAGGACGAGCGTGAGGCGCGCGAAATCGCGACCAAGCGGGCGGCCTTGCAGCGCGAGCAGGAATTCCGCGCCGACAAGACCATCTCGCTCGCGGAAGTCCGTCTGCGCATGGACCAGGGCGAACTCAACGAGTTGAAGCTGATCATCAAGGGCGACGTGGACGGCTCGGTCGAAGCGCTCTCGGAATCGCTCAGCAAGCAGGGCAACAAGGAAGTCCAGGTGCGCGTGATCCGTCAGGCCGTGGGCCAGATCACCGAGTCGGACGTGCTACTCGCCGCCGCCTCGGACGCCATCGTCATCGGCTTCCACGTTCGTCCCGACGCGCGCGTGCGCGAACTGGCCGAGCGCGAGAAGGTCGAGATCCGCCTCTACGAAATCATCTACAAGGCTGTCGAGGACGTGCATGCGGCCCTCGAAGGCATGCTCAAGCCGGAGCTTCAAGAGGTCGTGCTGGGCGCGGCCGAGATCCGGCAGGTGTTCAAGCTGTCCAAGGCGGGCACCATCGCCGGCTGCATGGTGACCTCGGGAACCATTCCGCGTACCGGCAAGGTGCGCCTGCTGCGTGATGGCGCCACCGTGTGGCAGGGGCGTCTCGAATCGCTCAAGCGCTTCAAGGACGACGTTCGCGAAGTCCTGGCCGGGTTCGAATGCGGTCTCTCCCTTGATGGCATGAACGACATCAAGGTCGGCGACGTGGTCGAAGCCTTCAAGGTCGAGGAGCTCGCGCGCACGCTTCAAACGTAATCCGGCGGTGAGCGAGGGTTCGCCCTCGCTCACGTGCTGACTCCCTTTTCGCAGGACGCACGCCATGTTCGTCGGCATCGTTCGCGTCGAGATCCACCTGCCGGGGTCGGGCTCGCTCAAGGACAAGCG
>JANLOX010000215.1:0-1657 GCA_031366795.1 Candidatus Eiseniibacteriota bacterium
CGCGCGAGCAGGTCGAAGGCGGCGCCCACACTCTCGATATCTGCATGGCGCTGACCGAGCGCACCGACGAAGCGCAGATGCTGCGCAACCTGACGAAGAAGTTGGCACTTTCCGTCGAGGCGCCGCTGGTGATCGACTCCACCGAGTGGCCGGCCATCGAGCAGGCGCTCAGGGCGTGGCCCGGCTGCGCGCTGGTCAACTCGATCAACCTGGAAAATGGCCGCGAGCGCGTCGATGCCGTCATGCCGCTGGTGATGCGCTACGGCGCCGCCGTGATCGCGCTGACCATCGATGAGACCGGCATGGCCAAGACCGCGCAGCGCAAGCTCGAGGTCGCGCGGCGCATTCACGACATCGTCACCAAGGAATACGGGCTCGCCCCCGAGTTGCTGGTGTTCGACGACCTCACCTTCACGCTGGCGACTGGCGACAAGGAGTTCGACGACTCCGCGGTCGAGACCATCGAAGGCATCAAGCTGATCAAGCGCGAGCTGCCCGGCGTGCTGACGAGCCTCGGCGTCTCGAACGTCTCGTTCGGCTTGTCGAAGGAAGCGCGCGCCGTGCTCAACTCCGTGTTCCTGTACCACTGCGTGCAGGCAGGCCTCGACATGGCGATCGTCAACCCTGCCGACATCATCCCCGTCGCCGACCTCGATGCGGAAGAGCGCAAGCTCGCCGAGGACCTCGTGTTCCATCGGCACCCCGAAGCGCTGGCCGCCTACATCAACCGCTTCGAGGGCCGCACCGCCGAAGGCCGCGCGCAAAAGGAAGAGAGCGAGGAGGCAGGGCTCGAGGTCGAGCAGAAGATCCACTACCAGATCCTGCACCGCAAACTCGCCGGCATCGAAGCATTGATCGACGCCGCCGTGAAGCGCCAGGATCCCGTCACCGTGCTCAACACCGTGCTGTTGCCCGCGATGAAGGAAGTCGGCGACAAGTTCGGCTCGGGCGAGTTGATCCTGCCGTTCGTGCTGCAGAGCGCCGAAGTGATGAAGCGCGCCGTGGTGCAGCTCGAGCTGTACCTCGAGAAGAACGCCGACGTCTCGAAGGGCAAGATCGTGCTCGCCACCGTGTATGGCGACGTGCACGACATCGGCAAGAACCTCGTGAAGACCATTCTGTCGAACAATGGCTACACCGTGTTTGACCTGGGCAAGCAAGTGCCCGTGCAGACCATCATCGACAAGGCGCGCGAAGTCGGCGCCACCGCGATCGGCCTGTCCGCGCTGCTCGTTTCGACCAGTCGTCAGATGCCCATCTGCGTCGGCGAGCTCCACCGCTCGAACCTCGAGATCCCTGTGCTGATCGGCGGTGCGGCGATCAACCGCAACTTCGGCCGGCGCGCCGCGTTGATCGAAGGCGAGACCTACTACGAGCCCGGCGTGTTCTATTGCAAGGACGCCTTCGAGGGCCTCGACGTCGTCAACGCGCTGACCGATCCGAAGCAGAAACCCGCGCTGGTCGAGCGCACGCATCAAGAGGCGATCGAGTTCAAGGCGCAGGCCGCTGCGTTCGAAGCGCGCGCCGTCGAAGCCGGGGCGAACCAGAAGGACTTCAAGGTCACCGTGACGCGCGACGTCGAGGTGCCGAAGCCCCCGTTCTGGGGAGCGCGCACGACGCCCTCGCGCGACATCCCGTTCGCGGGGATGTACGCGGG
>JANLOX010000383.1:0-2123 GCA_031366795.1 Candidatus Eiseniibacteriota bacterium
TCGGCCGAGCACGCGCCGGTCACCGAAAGATGCGGCTCGACCTGGACTCGTTTCATGCCGCGTTCGCGCGCATTGGCGTGGCGCCAGACCCCGGCCACGCCGCCTGAAGCCTCCACATTCGCGCCGCACGAGATCAGGTAGTTGCACAGTGGTGTGTCCGGCGAGACGGTAAACCCACGGTGCCAGAACTCGCCGTAAAGATGCTCCGAGTGGTAGCACTTCACGCCCTGCCCCGATCCAAAGCCCATGTCCACCGGACCCCACGCGGCCAGGTAGGCGGGGAAAGTACCCATATAGGACTGCGGAGTGCCGCCGCCGCCGAAGCTCGCCGCGACCTTCGGATACCCGGACTCGTCCAGCAGCCCGGTCGCGCGAATCGAATTCAGTTTTGCGCCGATCGTTTCGAACGCCTCTTCCCAGGAGATTGGCACGAAGCCGGGGTCTTCGTCGCGCCCCTTGCGCGGATTGGTGCGCTTCATCGGCTGCAGCACACGGTTCGGGTTGTACAGCTTCTGCACGAGGCCGTACGCCTTGACGCAGACTTTTCCGCCACCCGGGTGGACCTCGGCAGCGCAGAAGTTCGGCTCGACCTCGGTCGCGACGCCGTCGCACACCTTCACGGTCAACAGGTCGGGCCCTGCGACGCACTGGTAGCAGTATGTCGCGATGCGGGTCATGGCGGGGCCGCTGCTTTTTCCTTCTTCTGCCTCAGGCGCTTCCTGGTCTGCTCGACGTCCACCACGAAGCGCGCATGGCGGCCACGGCAGATCTCATCCACGCCATCACTGGCCTGAATCTCTAACACCACGGCGCGCCCCTTGACCTCGGCGACTTTCGCATCGATCGTCACGGTCATGCCCAGGAGTGTCGGCGCGAGATGGTCGATTTCGATGCGCGTGCCGACCGAGTCCTCGCCGGCATCCAGATGCGCGAGAAGCAGTTCGCGGCAGGCGATCTCGATGTCCCGAACCAGCATCGGGGTTGCGTAGACACGGGCGTCCTCGCCCATGAAATCGATTGTGCTTTCGCGTTCGACGCGGAATTCGCGCCGGCCGGCGAGCCCGGCTTGGAGGGTGGGTTTCATTCTTCCATGGAAGCACGGCTGATCGAGGCGCCTTTTGATCTAGATTAAAGTCCAAGGTAGGCGGAGCGCACGCTGGCGTCGGCGAGCAGGGCGGCGCCAGTCCCGGAAAGGACGATGTGCCCGGTTTCCAGGACGTAGGCGCGATCGGCAATGCCGAGCGCCGCCCCGGCGTTCTGCTCCACGAGCAGGATCGCGGTTTCGGCATTGCGCAGCGCCTGCACGCAGGCGAAGATCTCGGCGACCAGCCGCGGCGCGAGACCCATGCTCGGCTCGTCGAGCAGCAGCAATCTGGGTTGCGCCATCAACCCACGGCCCATCGCGAGCATCTGCTGCTGGCCTCCGGAGAGCGTTCCGGCGCTGCTGCGCCGCTTTTGCTTCAACACGGGAAACATTGCGTAGACCCGCCCAAGTTCCCGTTCGGCCTCGGCACGCGGCCGCGTATATGCGCCCAGGCGCAGGTTGTCCTCCACGCAGAGCGGCCCGAACACCTGCCTGCCCTCCGGAACCTGCACGATGCCGAGCCTCACGCGATGCTCGGGCGTGGCCCGGGTGATGTCCTCGCCGCAGAACCGGACGGTCCCGCCGGTGACCGGCTGCACGCCGGAGAGTGCACGCAACAGCGTGGTCTTGCCGGCGCCATTCGCGCCCACCAGGGCGATCAGTTCGCCTTTCCTGAGCTCGAGGTCGATGCCCTTGAGGGCCGGGATGCGGCCATAGGCGCTCGCAAGCGAACGAACCTCGAGCATCTCAGGCAACCCCGGCTCCGAGATACGCTTCGATCACGCGCGGGTCGTTGCGCACTTTCGCGGCATCGCCTTGCGCGAGCCTCTTGCCGTAATCGAGCACCAGTATTTCGTTCGACACGCCCATCACCAGGCGCATGTTGTGCTCGACCAGCACCACCGTGACGCCGCGCCCGGCAAGCTGCGTGATGAGCGCATCGATCCCCATGGTCTCGGTCTGGTTCAGGCCGGCCGCCGGCTCGTCGAGAAGCACGAGTTTCGGCTCCGCCGCGAGGGCGCGCGCGACCTCGAGGCGT
>JANLOX010000414.1:0-20103 GCA_031366795.1 Candidatus Eiseniibacteriota bacterium
GCACCGCCGACGTGTTCCAGGCGCTGCGCGCGCTGCCGGGGATCAACGCGCCGGATGAAGGCGCCGCCCTGTACGTGCGCGGCGGCGACCCGCACGAAACGCTGATCCGGCTCGACGGCGCTGATATGGGGCATCCCTATCACTACGAGTCCGCGTCGGGCGGGCTGTTCTCGAGCTTCGATGCCTACATGCTCAAGAGCGCCTTCTTCTCGACCGGCGGGTTCCCCGCGAAGTACGGCGGCGCGCTGTCCGGCGTGCTCGATGTCGAGACACAGGATCCGCTGAACCTGCGCACTGTCAGCGTAGGCGCCAGCATGGTGGGCGCCAATGCCTCAGCGAGTTGGGCCCACGTTCCCGACAAGCTGTCGTTCGTCGGCACCGGCCGCTTCAGCCGGCTCGACGTGCTCAGCAAGTTGTATGGCACCGCACGCGACTACGCGGAGTTGCCGCAGAGCGCGGATGGCGCGGCCAAGTTGCTGTACCGCTACTCACCGACCGGCAGGCTCAGCGTGATCGGCCTGCAATCGGGCGATGAGCTCAAGGTGATCAGCCAGCGCTTCAACTATGGGGGTGTCTACTCGACCCACAGCCGCAACCGCACGGGCGTCGTGCAGTGGCAACAGGGCGTCGGCACCTCGCTCGCGCTTAACGGCAGCCTGTCGATGCAAAGCTATACTTCAGCAACGCGTTACGGCGTGCTGGATCGCGCGCAATATGAACTCAATGCGCACGCGCGCTTCGACGGGCGCTGGGAGATTTCGCGCGACAACCGCGCTGGCTTCGGCACGAGCCTCGACCGCCTGGACACCGAGCTCACCGGCACATTCCCTTCCGACAGCACCGACTTGGGGGCGGGCGCCTCGACCCGCACGCAAGAGTCGCGACCGCGAGCCTGGGTTCCCGGCGTGTGGCTGGAAGACGAGTGGCGAGTGTATGGGCCCGTGTATGCGACGCTCGGCGCACGCGCGGACTACACCACCACTTCTAAAGAATGGACCGCGGACCCGCGCGCGGCGTTGGCATGGCGCATCGATGCGCGCCAGACCTTGCGCGTGGCGACCGGGCGCTATCACCAGCTCCCAGCAGCCGAGCAGCTCGATCCGCGCTACGGCAATCCAGCACTGCGGCCGCTGCGCGCGGATCATGTGATCGCGGGATACGAGTGGAAGACCGAGGGGCTCAACGGCCGGCTCGAGTTGTACCGCAAGGACTACCGCGATCTCGTTACCAACTCGACCGCGCAGTGGATCACCAACGGCGGCACTGGCTACGCGCGGGGCATCGACGCATTCCTGCAGCGCTCGCATGGCCGCGTCACCGGCTGGGTGGGGTACGGCTACATGGACACGCGCCGCAAGGAACACGACGATCCGCGCGAGTTGCCTTCCCTCTATGGCGTGCGTCACTCGCTGACGCTCGTCGGCACCTACCAGTTGCGCCCGTTTACGTCGCTCGGCGCGCGCTGGGGCTACTCCTCGGGACGTCCCTTCACTCCTATCCTGGGGGGAGTGTTCAACAGTTCGACGGGCCGCTGGACTCCGGTCTCGGCCGAGAACCAGTCGGGCCTGCTTCCCGATCACAAACGGCTCGATGTGCGCCTGAGCCAGTTGTTCACGCTGCCCACGATGATGGGTGTCCCTGCGAGCAGCGTGTGCGTGATGTATGTCGAGTGGCTGAATGCCCTCGGCACGCGCAACGTCCTGGACTACGCCTACAGCCGCGACTACTCCCGGCGGCTGACGATCGACTCCTACTTCAGCCGCAGCGAAGCAGTGGCGGGGTTCGCCCTGACATGGTAGACCCGCTCGCATGAGCAAACTCCTTCGCATCCTCGTGGTCGACGACGAACCGCTGGCTCGCGCTCGCCTGCGCCGCATGCTCGAAGCACTCGACGGCGTCACGGTGGGCGGCGAGGCCGGCTCGGCGGACGAGGCGCGCGCGCAACTCGCGGGCGGTGGCTACGACCTGATGATGCTCGACGTGCAGATGCCCGGCGACGATGGCTTCGATTTGTTGCGCTCCCTGGACCCCAGGCCGGCGGTGATCTTCGTCACGGCGTTCGACCAGTACGCCGTGCGCGCGTTCGAGGAGAACGCCATCGACTACCTGCTCAAGCCGTTCGCCGCCGAGCGGCTCGCGCAGGCGATCGAGCGGGCGCGCCGCGAACTCGAACGCCCGGAGGAACTGTCGCGGCGCATCGCCGAACTGCTCGGCGGACTTGATCGCGCGCGGGCGCCCTCCCCGTTCCTCGAGCGATTCGCCGTGCGCCTGGGGGCGCGGCAGGTCATCGTCAAGGCGGAGGACGTGCTGTGGTTCGGCGCCGAGGACAAGCTGGTGTTCGCCGCCACCGCGACGGACCGGCACTACGTGAACTTCACGCTCGACCAGCTGGAGCAGAAGCTCGACCCGGCCCGCTTCACGCGTGTGCACCGGGGCGCGATCGTCAATCTCGATTTCGCCGCGGCCTTGAGGCCGGGCTTCGCGGGAACCTACCGGCTGCAGCTCAAGGACGAGGCGCGCACCGAAGTCCCGGTGAGCCGCGGACGGGCGCGGCAACTGCGCGAACGCCTGGGCGCCTGAATTCCACGGCAGTACGCCATTGCAGCAACCCCCGGCACGCTTGACCGCGATCTCCGCGCGCTTCCATGATGCCGCGCACTACGCTCTGCGTTGCAGCCGCCCCAAAATCCGGAGGTGAGGATGAGCCCGGTCGAAGCCGTGCCGAACAATTCACTCGCGGCGCCCGAACATTCTTCCGAGTTCCGCGGGCGGCGGATTCTGAACTGGATCCCGCTGGGCCTGACCTACGCCACCTTCTACATGGGCCGCTACAACTTCAATGTCGTCAAGGGCGACATGGGCACGCGCTTCCACCTCGACAAGGCCGAGATGGGCCTGATCGCCACGGCCGGGTTCTGGACCTACGCGTTGAGCGTCATCTTCAATGGCCCGCTGGCCGATCGCATCGGTGGACGCAAGGCGATTCTCGTCGGAGCGGTCGGCGCGCTGGCGCTCAACCTGATCATCGGTCTGTTGTTCCTCAACGGTTGGTCGACGAAAGTGCTGCTCGGCATGTCGTTGCTGTACTCGGCGAACATGTATTTCCAGAGCTTTGGGGCGCTGTCGGTCGTGAAGGTCAACGCGGCGTGGTTCCACGTGAAGGAACGCGGTGTGTTCGGCGGCATCTTCGGCTCGATGATCTCCGCGGGTTACTTCCTCGCAACGGCGGTGGGCGGCTGGATCCTCGCCCACTACGCCTGGTACTGGGTATTCCTCGTCCCGTCCGGCGCGATCGCGCTGATGTTCCTGGTCGACCTGCTGGTGGTGCGCGACCGCCCGAGCGAGGCGGGGCTCAAGGACTTCAACACGGGTGATGCCTCCGCCGGCGATGACACGCCGGTCAACTGGGGCTACCTGGTGCGCGAGGTGTTCACGCACCCTGTCATCGTCACGATCGCGGCGGCGGAATTCTGCACGGGGTTCGTGCGGCAGGGACTGCTGCTCTACTTCACGGAATACCTGAAGGAAGTGCATCACGTCAGTCCGGGCTCGCCGATGTTCTGGTGGGCGGGCACTGCGATCACACTGGGTGGCATCGCCGGCGGACTGGTGTGCGGCTGGTTGTCCGACAAGCTGTTCCAGAGCCGCCGGCCGCCGGTGGCTTTCATCTTTTATATCGGGCAGGTCATCGCGCTGCTGATGCTCGGCTACGCAGCCTCGCCCCTGATGGCCACGCTGATGATCGGCACCAGCTGCATGTTCATCTTCGGTGTGCACGGCATGCTCTCAGGTACGGCGAGCATGGACTTCGGCGGTCGCAAGGCCGCGGCCACGGCCGCGGGAATGCTCGACGGCGTCCAGTACGTCGCCGCGGGCTTCACCGGCTTCGGGCTCGGCTGGATCCTCAAGACCTATGGCTGGGACGGCACGGCGCTGGCCGCCGGCTACCAGCCGAAGAACGCGCTGGTGTGGGTCGGCAGCATCATCCCGTTCTCCGTACTCGGCGCACTGATCATGACGCGGATCTGGAACGCCCAACCGGCGAAATCGAGCGGGCACCAAGCGCGGTGATTTACGCGGCGTGCGCACGCATGCGCACCTACGCGCACATCGCGCGCGTAGGTGCACGGCGTGGAGGGTTAGACTCGTGCCGGCTCGCTCGCCAGTTCCGCCGTGCGCCGCCGCTCGGCGCGCGTGAGGAAGTACACCGCCACCAGGATGAAGCCGGCCGACACCCAGTCCTGGATGGCCGGGAACTTCTGCTTGAACAGCACCCACAGCAGCAGCGTGGCGGTCGTGCCGGCCAGCAGCGAGGTGAGCCGGTTCACCAGCCCCGCGAACGTCGCCGTGCGACCCTCGAACATGAAGATGAACACCGAGAAGAACGCCACCAGCGCGTAGGGCACACCCGCGATCAACGCCGCAGGATCAGGATGGAACGCGGCCTGGCTGAACTCGACGACGCGATGGTCGGTCCAACCGAACGCCTTGGGCCCCACCACCATCAACCCGCCCACCAGGAGCATCATGGCCGTGGCAGACAGCTGTTCGACGGCGAAGAAGCCGCGGTTGTCGAGCTTCACGCCCTTGCCGCGCGTGTTCTTGTAGTAATTCATGATGTAGATGCGCGCGGCGTAGGCCACGATGTAGCTGCCGAGGATCGTCATGGCCAAGGGATTGTGCAGGAAGTCGAAGCTGCCCTTGGCTGCCCCTGGCTTGTAGCCCGTCCACGCGGGCAATCCGGCGCCATGCGCGTAGAGGTAATCCTCGAACGGCAACAGCAGCACGTTCGTCGCCACCGCCAACAGAGCGAACAGCACGGCGATGTTCTCTTGCGCGTACACGCGGCGCTTGAGGATCCCCTGGCGCATCTGCACCTCGTCGACCAGCCGGCTGATCACGATGACGCTCCCCCGCATGATGACCATCGCCACCATCACGGAGATGGGCAGCGAGTACATCAGGGTCGTGGTGGGAATCACAACGGCCGTGCAGATGCCGGAGGGAATGATGTAGGCCACTTCCGCGGGAACCTTCAGCGCGCCCAGCATGATCGAGCGGTTGGAACTCAACGCGAGGCGCCCGATCCAACCCATTGCCAACACTGCGCCTACACACAGCAGCGAACTCGCGGCGGTGTTGTTGAACAGGTAGGTGAATTCGCCCATCTTAGGCGCGCGTAGCACGGTGAAGTACTTCACCAGCACGCCGGTGAGCACGTACGAGATGAAGTACCCGGCGCACAGTTGCACGAGTTGGGACGACGTCCCTGTGTTCAGTCGTTTCATGCGGGGCCTCCGTAACGCCCAATCATCGCTCCACTTGGGCAATTTCGGCAACCCTAATCCGACGGACGGCGCCATGGGGCAGGCTGCTGAAATCGCCCGAGTGCAAGGCGGCAAGGAGCGAAGAGTGAGACGTATCGTAGATACGTCGCAGCGATGTCGACGCAGCCAACGCAGCAATCGGGCGATTTCAGCAGCCTGCGAGCCGCTCCTCGCCGCAGTAGACATTCATCCGCCCCTCGCGGAGGAAACCGATCAGCGTCATCCGCGCCGCCTCGGCGAGCTCGATCGCCAGCGAACTGGGCGCCCCCACGGATGCCAGCACTGGGATACCCGCCCGCGCGGCCTTGAGCACGATCTCCGCCCCCGTGCGCCCGCTGACCCACAGCACCCCGCCGCCGGGTGGAAAGCGGTTCTGCTCGAACAGGGCCCCAATCACCTTGTCGACCGCGTTGTGCCGGCCGACGTCTTCGCGGAGCAATTCGGGCGCTCCGGACGACATCGCGAATGCCGCGGCGTGAATCCCACCCGTGAGCGCGAATGCCTGCTGCGCCTCGCGCAGTAGCGCGGGCCACTCGAGCAGCGCCAGCGGATCCACACGTGAGTCGAGCGTCAGGGGGACGAGCCCGGCGCGCAACGAATCGAGATGCGCGCGGCCGCACAGACCGCACGCCGAGCTCGAGGCGAAATTGCGCTCAAATCGGGTCCAGTCGAGCTGCGTCCCGGGCGCGAGCGTCACCTCGACATGATCGGGTTCGTCGGCGCAGGCACTGGGCCGTTCGGTGAGCGTGAGCACGTCCGCTGTCTCACGAATCACGCCCTCGCTGGCGAGAAAGCCCAACGTCAGCTCGCGATCGCGGCCGGGTGTGCGCAGGGTCACGACGAGCGACTGGCCGCCGACACGCATCTCGAGCGCCCTTTCGACGACGACGTGATCATCGAGCGGGCTTGCCCCCTCGGCGTTCACCCGCAGGATGCGTCGCGGAGTGACCTGGCGCTCCGGCATCGGCTCGCAGCCTTTCACGCGCGCTGCCCGCCGGCGGCGGACGGGCTGGTTAGACCTTCGGGTGATCGGTGTGCGTGGCCAACGAGCCGTCGGCGAGCGTCACCAGCGTGTAGTCGGAGAAGATCGACGGGGCTTCGGCCTGCATCAGCCGCAGCACCTCAACGGCCACCTTGCGGATCTCGGTGTCCGCATGCTCGCTGCCACGCAGCTCAATGAAGTGCCGCAGGGCGCGCGCATTGCCGGTGAAGAAGATCTTCGTCTCGGTGGCGTTCGGCAGCACCGAGCGGGCCGCCTGGCGCGCCAGCTTGCGACGCAGCGTCTTGTCGGGCTCGTTGGCGAAGATCTCCTGCAGCCCGTTCACCAGCCGGTCGTACGCCGAGCGCGTCGCATTCACCGACTCGACCCACACCGCGTGCAGCTCAGGGTTCGCCGCGATGCATTCGGGCTCGATGTACTCGGAGTCCGACTCATCCACGTAGCGCTGCGATAACTGCGAGTAGGAAAAGTGGCGGTGGCGAATCAGCTCATGGGTGAATGAGCGCGACACGCCGGTGATCAGGAAGCTCCACACCGCGTGCTCGAGCACCGAGCCGTGACCCACATCGACGATGTGCCCGAGAAATTCCTTGTTGGTGCGGCGTCCCTTGCCATACGACATGTAGCACACGCGCCCGGCCATCTCGGCGAGCTGCTCCCCGCCCACCTCGGTGTCGGTGCTCCAGCTGACTTCGTGGTCGTCGAGGAAGGCCTGAATGCCAGAGGTATCGATCGTTTGGCGGCCGACGATGTACACGCTCGGCTCGAGGACGATGCGCAACGTCTTGTCGGCCAAGGCCTGGGTCGCTGTCATGGCGAGCTCTCTCGTGAGCGGGGGTGCGAAGCGGGTGAATTCAAATGCGTAGTGCGGCAGTCTAGCACAGGGGAATCGCGTGGCTACTTGGCGCGCGCGACCTCGTCGCGCACCATATTCATGGCGCGGTCCACCTCGTCGTCGCGCGTGTAGAAGTGCGGCGCCAGGCGCAGTCCCACTCCCGGCCGGAAGTCGAGCAACACGTCCTGCGCCAGCAGCGCGCGGCACACCGTCTCGGCGTTGGGCACATCGAGGACGATCGTCCCGCCGCGCGTGGCCGCCGCACGCGGCGAGATGACTCGCAGCTTGAATTCGTCGGCCCACTCCATCATGCGTTCGGTCTGGCGCAGCGACTTGGCGCGAATCGCTTCCACGCCGATCCCCGCCACGATGCGATAGCCCGACACGGCCGCCGCGAACGACGGAATGCCGGGCGTGCCCGTCCAGAACCTGCGCGCCCCCGCGTGCCGTTGCGTCGGCGAGGAATCGAACGCGAACGGCTGCTCGTGCGCCATCCATCCCGTGAACGCAGGCTCCAACGCGGCGCGCACGCGCGGACTCACGTAGAGATAGCCTGCCCCGGGGCCGCCACACAGCCACTTCACGGAGCCACCCGTGAGCATGTCCACACCCAGCGCCTGCACGTCGACCGGGACGGTGCCGATGGCCTGGTAGGCGTCGATCATCACCCGTGCTCCCACCGCATGCGCTCGCGCAATGATGGGGTCAAGATCGAGCGCCTGCGAGGTGCGGAACAACACCTGCGAGATCGCGACCACCGCGGTCCGCTCGTCGATCGCGGCGACGATGTCGGCCTCTTCGATCGCGCGCCCTTCGCGCGCCGGCACGCGCACCACCTCCACGCCGCGCCGCGCGAGCCCCTCGTAAAGATAGAGCTCCGAGGGGAAGTCCTCAGCCGTGCATACCAACCTGTTCCGAGGCCCCGCAAACGCCAGTGCCGACAGCGCGATCGCCTGCGCGGTGGTGCAGTTCTCGTGCATGCTGACGGTGCCGGGCTCGGCATTGAAGATCGCGCCTAGCGTGTCGCCGACTTGCGTGGGCAACTCGAACCACTCCTCTTCCCACGAGCGGATCCCGCGTTCGCGCCACATCCGGGCGTAGTGCTCAAGCATCTCGGCAGCGCCGCGCGGCATGGCTCCCAGCGAGTGCGAGATGAAATGCAGCACGCGATCAATGCCCACGAACTCGTCGCGCCAGGTCAGCAGCGGATCGGCGGTGATGGGTGGCTGCGGCGTCACGACGCGCTCGACGGCGTGGGGTGAGACTGCGGCTGCGGCTGCGGGGCAGTGGCCAGCACGAGGCGCGCGGCCTCGGCGGGAGTCGCGGCATACTGGACGAAGCGGAACAATTCGGGTCGCACGAGATCGGGATCGTGCAGCGATTCAAGGAACCGCTCCCAGTGCGCACCCAGCAACACGATCGGGGCGGGCGGGCGGCCGCTCACGCTGACGAGCGTCCAGGTCAGGAATAATTCATTGAGCGTACCGATGCTGCCGGGCAGCACGATGAAGCCCGTCGCCTTCTCCACGAGGTACTCGAGACGCTGGTAGAGTTGATCCGTGTGCACGCGCTCGTGCACCCAACGGTTGACAGGGCTCCGGTGTTCGAACAACTCGACCGTCACGCCGACCACGTGACCGCCCGCCTCGTGGGCACCCTGCGAACACGCCTCCATCGCGCCACAATAGCCACCGGTCATCACCGCGGCGCCGGCGAGGCCAAGCTCCCGCCCGAGGTTGTGGGCCAACTGCCAGGCGGCGTCCCCGGGGTGAATTGTGCTGCTGCCATACACGGCGATCAACGGCGGGTCGCTTGCCACAAAACCTCCGGTTCTGGAGCCAATCGGGACGAACAATTCGGCGCTGGATCGGGGCGAGTGCGGCCCCCCGCGGAAATAGTCTCCCATGACACGATCGGAGGGACCAGTCGGGTATACTCCCTGCATGCAATCCACCCCCACCCCCCCGGTTCGCGTCATGGTCCTGGCCGCCGCCTCAAAGCTCGGCGAATGCGAAGGCGTGCGCTTCCGTGTGCTGGACTTTGGGCTTGCGCGCGATGCCTTCGCGGTGCGCCTCCAGGGCGTCGCGCGCGCCTACGTGAATATGTGCCGCCACCAGTCGCTGCCGCTCGACTTCGGCGACGCGGTGTTCTTCGACGACGCCTGCGATGCGCTGGTGTGCGTTCACCACGGTGCCCGCTACGAGCCCACGACGGGCGTGTGCACGACGGGCCCCTGCGTGGGCGCGCGGCTCACACCGTTGGCGCTCGATGAACTCGACGGTGCGCTCTGGTGCACCGGGCGCGCGGAGGCCAGCGATGCGTCCTGAGACCTCGACGGCACGGCGGGGGTGGTTGTTGCGCACACTGCCGCTGGCATTGATCGTCGGCTGGCTCGCCACGCTGCCCATCGCCGGCAGCGCCTCGCGCATGGATCACCCAGGGTCCCAGATCAGCGACAGTTGCGCGGACCCTGTGCTCAACACGTTTGGCATCGAGTTCCGTTACGACCAGCTGTGGACGATGGCGCAGGACGGCACGCTCACGCGCCTCGAGAACTGCCAACCGGTGCAGGTAATTTCGGTGCAGGGCTTCCGCGGAGTGGCGGCGGGGCTCGGCTGGGACCGGCGGCGCGACCAGTTCGTGGTGCCCGATCCCAAGCTGCAGGAGATCGCGGTGATCGATCTGCGGGGCAATGTGGTGCGCGAGTTCCCCGCCCCCGGAACGGGCTCGATCGGGGCCGCGTATGACTCGACGCGCGATGCCTACTGGGTCACCGACTTCGAGACCCGCATGCTTTACGCACTCGATGCCATGACCGGCGCGCCACTCGTGACGCTGCATCTCGACCATGCGCATCGCATCGCGGGAGCGGCCTACGATTACGCTCGCGACGCGATCCTCTACCAGGACCGCGTCGGGCATGGCCAATGCTACGCCGTCTCGTGTGTCACCGGCGCCGTGCTGGATTCCTTCCCCCTCCCCGACACGGGATTGAACGGCTGGGAAGACAACGCGCTCGCCCCCGACGGCAAATTGTGGATCCACAACTTCGAGTACCACACCTCGTTCGCCTTTGGCGGCATCACGACGCCCGCCGTGCGCAAATCATGGGGCGCGCTGAAGCAGCGGTTCCGCTGAACCGACTCCAAGCTGCGCCTGGGAACCCCGAGTGCAAGGCGGCAAGGAGTGACGAGTGAGACTTATCGTTAGATACGTCGCAGCGAGGAGCGACGCAGCCAACGCAGCAATCGGGGTTCCCAAGCGCAGCGCTAGTCGCCCTTGCTGTTGACGTTCCGCACAATGCCTGCGTCCTCGACATCGAGATAGCCGACGAGGCGCGCGTTGCGGCGCACCGCATCGCTCAGGCTTTCGGCCTGGCGGTCCGCGACGATCGCCGCGGCGAGCGCGGGCGACAACGCCAGCGGGTGGCCGCGACGGCCGCGATGGCGCGGCACCAGCGCGTAGGCGAACTTGCGTCGCTCGGCAGGTTTGCCGCACGCAGCGATCGCCTGCTCGAGCACGGTCGCCAGTTCGGCCACGGTCGCGGCCTGCACGCTGGGGTGGTCGACGGGCAGCACGAGAATGCCCTTCGGCTTGAACTCGAGCGCCGAGCGCAAACCCGCCTGCACCGAGGACAGCATCCCCGACTTCCACCTGGCGTTCCGCTCGAAGTGGATCTCGAAGCCCTTTACGCCCCGCTTCAATGCCACCGCCATGTCGATGTTCAACTGGCCCGACTCGGACAGCAGTGTGAATTCTTCCTCGACCGACTTCTGGATCGCGGCGCCATTGGCACCGAGCACCGCGACGACGGTGCTGCACGCCGTCCACAGGTGCCGCACGCCGATGGTGAGATACGACGACTTGCCTTGCCTTTTGAGCGCCTTCGGCGACTTCATCCGGGTCGAGGCACCCGCGGCCAGCAGGACTCCTACCATCATGGGATCTCCACCTCCATATGTGCCGGTTCAGGCCTAGCGCCACGGGCCGCGCGTCGCGCCCCCTCATGCCGCAGCAGGCCTTCGCCCGACGTCCCCACTTCCACTCCGCGACGCGCCGCGATCAACTCGGCCACGATACTGATCGCAATCTCTTCCGGTGTTGCGGCACCAATGGCGACGCCCAGCGGACTGCGCATGCGCGCGATCACGTCCTCCGCAAACCCCCGCGCGCGCAACCGCTGCACGAACTTCCGCTGCTTGGCGAGACTCCCGACCATCCCGAGGAATTTGAGCGGCGCTTCCATCAACCGCTCGATCAGCCGCTGGTCGAGCACGTGGTCATGCGTGACGACGACGGCGTAATCGCGCGGGCCGGGTGGCGTGGCGCGCAGGAACTCTTCAGGGTCGCGGCAGACGACCGTTACGCCCGGCAGCCGCGCGGGGTCCGCCCACTCCCCGCGATCGTCGACGACCGTGACACGGAAACCGCAGCCGTGCGCGATCACCGCAACCGCGCCGCCGATATTGCCGGCGCCCAGCACGATCAAAGCGGGTGCGACTTCCAGCACCTCGATGCGAATCGTCATCTCGCCGCCACAACACATGCCGAGCTCTTGAGTCAGCTGCCAGCGCAATTCACGCTGCGGCTCATCCGCGGCAAACATTTCGCGCGCCGCCGCGAGTGCTGCCTGCTCGATGGCACCCCCGCCCACCGTGCCGCACGCCTCGCCGTCCTCCGCGAGCAACATGCGCGCTCCCGCCTTGCGCGGCGTCATGCCGTGCGTAGCGGCGACCGACAACAGGGCGATGCGCCTCCCAACTGCGCGCCAGCGCGCAAGCGTCGCCCACACGTCGGGCTCGGCGACATCGCGCAGCGGAGCGAATGCGCGGGGATCGTGTGGCGTCGAGGGGATCACGTCGCCGCCGCTTCGAGAACCGCCCGGCGCACGAACACAGGAACCATCGAGCGCCGGTAGGCCTGGTCATAAGGAATGCTGATCAGCGGCTGGCATTGCTTGAAGGCCAACTCGCCGAGTGCCGTCGCGATGTCGAGATCGAGCGCCTTGCCGCGCACCAGTTCATCGACGCCGTTGATGGTGCGCGGCTTGGCCGCGATGGCGCTGACCACGAGGCTGCCGGACTCGCACACGCCCTTCACCGTTGCGGCGAATGCCACCGATAGCATCGGAAAGTCGATCGAGGCGCGCGGACGCAACTTCTGGTAACCAGCCTTCATGCCGCGCGAAGCGGCAGGGATGAACAGCCGCGTCACCACGTCGCCGGGTACCAGGATGTTGTTGTGCACGCCATCGGGCACGAAGAACTCTTCCACGCTCACGACTCGCCGCCCTGCGCGATTGGCGATCTCGACCTGCGCGCCGAGCGAAATCAATACGGGAGCGGTGTCCGATGAGTGCGCCGCCACGCAGCGCTTGCCCTGCGTGATGACGTGGCAAACGGTGCCGCTCTTCTTGAGGCAGAAGCCGAGCGACTCGCGCCAGAAGAAGGTCTGGTTGTAGTAGGTGCAGCGCGTGTCGAGGCACAGGTTGCCGCCGATGGTGCCCATGTTACGCAACTGCGGCCCGGCGACGAGTCCCGCAGCGCGCACCAGCGAAGGGAACTCGGCGCGAATGCGCGCGTCGGTGGCGATGCGGTCCAGCGTGACGAGCGGGCCGAGGTGCAGCCCGTCGGCCTCCTGGCGCACGAAGTCCAGCTCGGCAATGCTCCCGATCGCAACGACATAGCGGGGCTCGTGAAGGCGGTGCTTCAGGTTGGGAACAGCATCGGTCCCGCCCGCCAGCAGCAGGCTTTCGCCGGCGTGGACGTCCAAGTGCGCGAGCAACGCATCGAGCGTGCGCGGTCGCACCCAATTGAAACGTGGCAGCGTCAGCATGCGCCACTCACCTGTCGCCGCGCGCGCTCCCACTGCGCTTTGCCCTCGTTCGCACGCAGCAAATCCATCACGCGTGGGGGGCTAAAGGGCAAGCGGTCGCAGCGCACGCCGAGCGCGTCGTAGATCGCGTTGGCGATCGCCGGCACGCTCGGGTGGAGGGGGCCCTCGCCCGCTTCCTTCGCGCCGTAGGGACCCTCGGGATCGATGGATTCGATGATGAACGATTCCAGCTCGGGCGTATCGAGCGAGGTCGGGATGCGGTAGTCCAACAGTGAGGGGCCGTGGTGAAGTCCCGCGCCGTGACCGGGTGCGGCGGGCTTGTAGACCTGCTCCTCCATCAGCGCCTCGGCGAATCCCATGTAAGCGCTGCCTTCCATCTGCCCCTCGACCGTCACAGGATTCAGGGCGCGCCCACAGTCGTGCGCCACCCAGAGCTTCTTCACCTGCACGAAGCCCGTCTCGGGATCGCAATCGACTTCCGCCACATGCGCGGTGAACGAGTACGCGGGCGATGCGCCGATGGTGCCGCCGCGATAGTCGCCGCCGAGCTTCGGGCTCTGGTACCAGCCGACCGCACCCAGCGTGCCGAAGCGCGCCTCGGCGAGCTGGAACGCCTCGCGCACGCTCATGCACTTGGCCTGCGGATCGCGGGTGCAGCAGGCAATATTGCGGCTCAGCGACACCTCGTGCTTGCCGCACTCCCACACGGCGGCGACGGCTTCGGCGACGCGGTCACGCAACGAGCGCGCGGCATCGAGGCAGGCATTGCCGCACATGAAGGTCTCGCGGCTCGAGTAGGAGCCCAGGTCCACGGGCGTCAGGTCGGTGTCGGCCGCGACGACACGGATGTCGCGCAACTCGAGACCGAGCTCCTCGCACACGATGTAGGCGAGCACCGATTCGACGCCCTGCCCGATGTCGGAGGCGCCGCAGAACACCGTGGCGCGCCCGCTGCGGTCGAGCCGCAGCTGCACCGCGGACTGCGGCATCTCGTTCGGGTAGATGCAGTAGTTGGTGCCGCTGATGTACATGCTGCCCGCGATGCCCAAGCCTTTTCCGTACGGCAGCCGGCGGAAGCGCGACGACCAGCTTGAGGCCTTCTCGACGGCGTCGAGGCACTGCGGGAAGCCGTTCGAAGTGACGCGCATGCCGTTGACGGTCTGGGTGTGCTCGCCGATCAGGTTGCGGCGCCGCAATTCGATGGGGTCGAGCCCGATGACCTCGGCGAGCTTGTCGACTTGGCACTCGAAGGCGAAGCGCGGCTGCACCGAACCATGCCCACGCTTGGGGCCGCAGCACGGCTTGTTCGTGAACACACGCGTCGAGTCGAAGCGGTAGGCCGGCAGGGCGTACGGCGCGCTCAGCAGCTGGCCCGAGTAATAGGTGGTGACCAAACCGAATGACGAGTAGGCGCCCCCATCGATGTGGATGCGCGCATCGACGCCCGTGAGCTTGCCGTCGCGCGTGACGCCGGTGCGGTAACGCAGCCGCATGGGGTGACGGCCGCGATGCGCGTAGAACACTTCCTCGCGCGTGTAGAGAATCTTGACCGGGCGCCCCGTCACCATGGACAGCTTGGCGGCGCAGAACTCCAGCGAGAAGGGTTCGCTTTTTCCTCCGAACGCCCCACCGACCACGGGCTGGATGACCCGGATGCGTTGCGTCGGCAGCCCGAGCACCTTGGCGAGATCGCGGTGCAGGTAATGAGCGACTTGCGTGCTCGAGTACAGCGTGAGGAACCCGGTGGCGTCGAAGTCGGCCACCGCGCAATGCGGCTCGATCGGCGCGTGGGTCGAGCCCTCGTACCAGTACTCGGCCTCGACGATTGCGTCGCTGCCTTCGAGTGCTGCCTCGACGTCGCCGAACTCGAGCTGCACCTGCTTCGAGATGTTGCCCTTGGGCGTCTTCTCGTTGACCTGCCACTCGGGATGCTCCAGGGCAGTCTCGACATCCATCACCGCGGGTAGCACTTCGTACTCGACGCGGATCATCGCCAGCGCCTCCTCGCACAACAGCTCGGAGTCCGCCGCCACCGCCGCGATGGCATCGCCGACGTAGCGCGCCTTGGTCTCGCACAACGCCTGCTCGTCCTCGGTCCACGGGATGATGCCGTAGTAGCCCGGCAAGTCCCGGCCGGTGATCACCGCATGCACGCCCGCCATCGCCAGCGCTTCGCTCGCATCAATCGATACGATGTGCGCGTGCGCATGGATGCTGCGCAGCAGCTTGGCGTGAATCATACGCGGCAGCGTGATGTCATCGGTGTAGATGGCGCGGCCGGTCACCTTGGCCAAGCCTTCGAGCTTGCGGTTGCGCTTGCCGATCACGGCGAACTCGCCCTGCGGCGGAGCGGCGCGGCCGCCAGGCCACTGGGGCGGCGTCAGGCGTTCCTCACGCGGCATCGTTCGGCCGGCGGGGATCTCCTTCCCTGTGCTCATCGCGATTCCGTCTTCGCGTCAGCCGCCGCGGTCTCACGCAAGCATCGCGCGGCGTACTCGACCGATTCGTAGATTTTCGTGTAGCCCGTGCAGCGGCACAGGTTGCCGGCCAGCGCGCGCGCAATCGTCTCGCGCGAAGGATCGGCTTCGCGCTCGAGCAACGCCCAGGCACTCATCAGGACTCCCGGCGTACAGAAACCACACTGCGCTCCGCCGCACACATCGAATGCGTCCTGCAGTGGATGCGGTATGCCGCTCCGGGCGAGCCCCTCGACTGTCGTGACCTCGGGGCCGTCGTCATAAGCCAGTGCGAGCGAGATACAGCTCAGCACCGTCCTGCCCCCGACCACCACGGTGCAGGCGCCACAGTCACCCTTGTCGCAGCCCTGCTTGGTGCCGGTCAACCCCAGCGCGTAGCGCAGCGCCTCGAGCAGCGTCGTGTGCGGCGCCACGGCGCACTCGCGCAGGTCACCGTTGACACGCAGCCGGCACAGCGTCGTTTCGGGGTGGCTCATGGAACTCCCGCGGGGGTCATCAGAGGCTGCGCTCAGAGTGGATCGTGTGATTCAAACGCCCATACGCAACGCTGTCAACCGCTCACCCCCTTAGCGCCCCTGAAGCAAGCTTGATCCGCCACCGCGCAGCACGGATGATGGGCCCATGACTTCCCAATTTGAGACACCCGCATCCGTGTGGTGGAACCAGTCCGCAACGCCCTACCCCTCGCTCGTCTCCCGCGCCGAAGGTGATGTCGTCATCATCGGCGGTGGCATCACCGGCGTGACGCTCGCATGGACGCTCGCCGCCATGGACGTGCGCGTCGTGCTCGTGGACGCCAGTTGGATCGCCGGCTCCGCCAGCGGCCGCAACGCCGGCTTCCTGATGGCTGGCCCCGCCGAGCCTTACTCCGAACTGATCGCCATGTACGGTCGCGCCGGCGCGCGCGCCGTGCTGCACACCGGCCGCCGCAATCACGAACGCATCCGCACGCTGATCGCCGAGCACGGCATCGAGTGCGAGCATCGCATCCGTGGCAGCGTTCGCCTGGCCCGCACCGATGAAGAAGCCGAAGACCAGCGCGCCTCGTTGCCGCTGTTGCGCGAGGACGGCAACCGCTCCGCCGAAGTTCCGGTCGCGGACGTGGTGCCTGCGCACACTGCCGGCTCGTTCCGCGCCGCATTCTTCGATCCCGACGATGGCGAGATCCATCCGGTCCGCTTCCTGCGCGGGCTTGCCGCCTCGGCGACCACGCGCGGCGCACAACTCTATGAGCACTCCGCCGCGACGGGGGCGCAATGGTCGCCCGCCGGCTGGGAAGTGACGACAACGCAGGGCGTCGCCGCGGGCCGCGTGCTGGTGCTCGCGACCAACGCGTTCTCGCCGCAGCTGTGTCCCGTGCTCGAACCGCTGATCAAACCGCGCCGTGGCCAGATGCTCGCGACGGCACCGCTGGGACGCGAGATCATCACGCGCCCTACCTATGCGCACTGGGGCTATCAGTACTGGCGGCAGACACAGGACGGACGGCTCGTCATCGGCGGCTGGCGCGATACCGATCTCGACGGCGAGACCGGCTACAGCGACGCGACGAGCGAGAAGATTCAGGACTCGATCGAAGCGGGCCTGCGCGAACTCGTCCCCGAGGGCGCCGTGATCGAACAGCGCTGGGCGGGCACCATGGGGTTCTCGCGCGATGGCCGTCCGCTGGTCGGCTGGCTGGATGCAGACCGCCACCTCGCCGTGTGCGCCGGCTTCACCGGGCACGGCATGGGCATGGCCGCCGCCTGCACCGAGGGACTCGCGGACCTGCTGGCGTTCCGCGATTCACCCGGCATCCAGAGCTTCGCCCCCTCGCGCTTCCCCGAACTCGCCAAGCACCAGGGACCGTTCATCGCCGTGCCGCGTTAGCGGGGCTATACTGCGTGCCACACACCGTTTGCCAACATTCCTCGGGCTGCCTTGCCGATTGATCCGGAAACGCCCCTCACGAGAAGGAGCTCCCCATGGAACTCAAGAGCCTGGATGAAATCAGTCACGCGGCTTCCGCCATGGCCGCCGGACACCAAGACGCCCTCGACCGCCTCGTCTACACCGGCGTGTTCGGCACCGAGGCCACGCGCGCGGCCGCCCGTGGCGCCGTGCTCGACCAGGCCCGCGCAGTCGGCATCTACCCTGCCTCGATCCACGATCTCTATGTCGCGCGTGGCCGCGGCGAGGTGCCCTCGAACTTCACCGTGCCCGCCGTCAACATCCGCGGCGCCTCGTACGACACGGCTCGCGCGCTGTTCCGCGCCCGCATCGCTCTCGATGCCGGTCCGGTCATCTGCGAAATCGCGCGCTCCGAGATCACCTACACCGACCAGCGCCCCGAGGAGTACGTGTTCGTGTTGCTCGGCGCCGCATTGCGTGAAGGCTGGCGCGGCCCGGTGTTCATCCAGGGCGACCACTTCCAGATCAGCGCGAAGAAGTACGCGACCGATCCCGCCGGCGAACTCCAGGCGGTGAAAGACCTGAGTGCCGAAGCCATCGCGGCCGGTTTCTACAACATCGACATCGATACCTCGACACTGGTTGACCTCGACCAGCAGACGCTCGAGCAGCAGCAGGCGAACAACGGCGAGCTGTGCGCAGAGTTGACGGCGTTCATCCGCGCGCACGAGCCCAAGGGCGTGACGGTGTCGGTCGGCGGCGAGATCGGCGAGGTCGGCGGCAAGAACTCTACCCCTGAGGAACTGCACGCCTTCATGAAGGTGTACCTCACCGCCATGACGAAGCTGGCGGCCGGCAAACCCGGCATCAGCAAGATCTCGATCCAGACCGGCACCAGCCACGGCGGCGTGCCGCTGCCGGACGGCTCGATCGCCCAGGTCAACGTCGACTTCCCCGCGATCGAGAACCTGTCGCAACTCGCGCGCGACCAATACGCCTTGGGCGGCGCCGTGCAGCATGGTGCCTCGACCCTGCTGGCCAACTTATTCGACCGCTTTGCGGCGCTCGGCGCCGTCGAGATCCACCTGGCGACGGAATTCCAAAACATGCTGCTCGACCACCCGAGCTTCCCCGCCGACTTAAAGCGCGTGATCTACGAGAAGCTGCGCACCGCCGCGGCCGACGAGCGCAAGGCCAACGACACCGACGAGCAGTTCTTCTACAAGACGCGCAAGAAGGCGCTCGGAATGTTCAAGCGCGAGATCTGGGACATCGCTCCCGATGCCCGCCAGGCGATTCGCGACACGCTCCAGCAGAAATTCGAGTTCCTGTTCGGCACGCTGGCGCTTAAAGGTACTCGTGCGTTGGCGGAGAAGTACGCGCCGTTCGTTCCCTCGACCTTCCCGCAGTTGGGCCACGGCCTGGCGGCCGGGCGTGGACCCGAGGACGTCAGCGGGCTCTCAGACTAGTCCGGCCTAAACACACCGGAACCAGCTCCCCTAGGGAGATCCTCCATGTACGCTCGAGCCGTCACGCTGTCGCAGTTCATCATGCAGCAGGAGCGCACGAACCCGGGAGCCACGGGCGAGTTCACGAGCGTACTCCACGACATCCAGCTGGCGGCGAAGATGATCAACCGCGAGGTGATTCGCGCCGGGCTGACCGATGTGCTCGGTTATACCGGCGCGCAGAACATACACGGCGAACGCGTGCAGAAGCTGGACGTGTTCGCGCACCAGACCATCTCGCGCGTATTGGGCTCGACCGGCCAGCTCGCGGTCATGGCATCGGAAGAAGACGAGAATATCATCCCGGTGCCGAAGGACATTCCGCTCGGGCGCTACGTCGTCAACTTCGATCCGCTCGATGGCTCATCGAACATCAACGCCGGCGTCAACATCGGCACGATCTTCTCCGTGCTGCCGCGCGTCACGGTCGACGGCTTGGGCCAGCTCGAGGATTGCCTGCAGCCCGGCATGCACCAGGTCTGCGCCGGCTACGTGATGTATGGCTCGTGCACCATGCTCGTATACACGACCGGCCATGGCGTTCACGGCTTCACGTTCGAGCCGGATGTCGGCGAGTTCCTGCTCTCCTACCCCGAGATCCGCACGCCCGAAAATGGCCGCATCTACAGCGTGAACGAAGGCAACTACGCGCGCTGGTCTGACGAGATGAAGCGCTACATCGACTGGCTCAAGGAAGAGAACGAAGATGCCGGCCGCCCCTACAGCGCGCGCTACATCGGCTCGCTGGTCGCCGACTTCCATCGCAATTTACTGTACGGCGGCCTGTATCTCTACCCGAGCGACACCCGCAACACGAAGGGCAAGCTGCGGCTCTTGTACGAGGCAGCACCCTTGGCATTCATCGCCGAACAAGCCGGCGGCGCCGCCAGTGATGGGAAGTCACGCATCATGGAACTCTCGCCCCAGTCGCTGCACCAGCGCACACCGCTGTTTATCGGCAGCAAGCGCGATGTCGAGGATTGCGTCAGCTTCCTGCATGGCGAGCATCCGGCGCTGGCGAGAGAGCGGCGGGAACCGAGGGTGACGGGGCGGTAGCGGGCGGCGGCGCGGCGATTGCGGCGAGATCAGTCGCGAGCGCGTTCCCGCACGAAGGCCACTCCCAGCACGACCAGCCATAGCGGCAGCACGTAGTTGTTCACTTCCGCGATTGCGCCCACGGCCGGCGTGACGTTGCGAAACATCGCGATGAAGCCGAAGGCGCTTGCCGCCA
>JANLOX010000436.1:0-8030 GCA_031366795.1 Candidatus Eiseniibacteriota bacterium
TTCACCACGGTAGGCGTAGTACCCGATGAACCGATATCATCGAACTGGTTCGCGCCCGTGCCGACGTAAGTGCCCAGCGTCGTATTGGCCTGGAAGGTCTGGTTGAAGTAGCTCGTCGCAAACGCCGGCGCGGCACCGAACACGACCGCGAACAGGGCCGCAACGAGCAACGAAGGCACGAACATCGGCGTGCGCGCGTTACGTTCGAACAGGGACTGAACCGGGGTCCGCATAAGAAACTCCTGGGCAAGTTGTGAGGACCAGACTTCTCGCGACGCGCTCATCCGCTGCGATGAACCTTCACATCCGCGAGGTACGAGAACCGGCCGCTCGGATTTCCCCCGGGAGCCTCACCAGGACAAACCGTCGGGCCGTCACCTCTTGCGAGGTGGAGCATGACGCTGGGGAAAGGGGCAACGGTTGTGCCTCACGCTGCAGGCGCGCCCGCGCGCCCCTCGCGCGCAACAGGATCGAACCGCAAAGATGCGTCGCGAGCGCGATCGGCGCGGCCCCAACGGCCCTCAAGCTGTCGTCAGGACCGACAGCACGATTTCACCCAATTGGGCATCCACGCCCGAAACGCCGGATCGCGCCGTCGGGGAATTGGGTGCGATCGCTAGGGTGTTGGGCCTAGAACAACGTGAGAGTGGTCGAGCCGGCCGAGCCGGCGCGCGCGCCGCTCGAGTGCCTGGAACGCCCACACCGAAACGCTCGCGGTGATGATCGTCGTGACCACGAGCGCCATCACCAACTGTGCATCGGACCATGCCGCGAACACTTTCGTGGCGGATGCTCCGAGTAGGAATCTGCGCAGCGACTCGTACCAGTAGGTGAACGGCAGCAGCATCGACAGCTCGCGCAAGCCGCGCGGCAATAGGTCGATCGGGAAGATCACGCCGCACAGCAAGTACAGCGCGACGCCGATGCCTTCGATGAGATTGATCACGACGCGCGGCAACACCAGCGCTCAACGTCGCGAGCCCGAATTTCACCGTCGAGCGCCCGGCGAGATAGGTCAGCAATCCCACCGGCGAGACGCACACGTAACGCAGCGTCTCGTACTCCTCGCGGTCCTCGACGACGATCCAGCCCATGCCGATCACGACGCGGACGACGTACTCATGGAATGCGTTGGCGACATAGAACGCGACGAACGCCGCGGGCTGGGCCCCGTGGCGGGCGACTGCCCAGTACATGCCGGCCAGGATCAGCGCGGTGCCCACGGGGCGCAGCACCGAGTAGACCACGAACGTGAGCGGTTCTGCCCAGTTCGATTCGATCTGCCAGCCCAGCCACGCGGCGAGCTTGAGCCGCCGCGAGCACACGGCCGCGATCGACGATGGCGATGCGGTCGCACAGCTCGTCGGCCTCCGCCACATAATGAGTGGTCAGCAATACCGTCCGGCCGGGGCGTTCGCGCACCCAGGCACCGACAAATTCGCGCAACCGGCGCGCGGCGTTGACGTCCATCCCGAGCGTCGGTTCATCGAGGAACAGCACTTCGGGATCGCTGA
Source organism: Candidatus Eiseniibacteriota bacterium (assembly GCA_031366795.1). GTDB lineage: Bacteria > Eisenbacteria > RBG-16-71-46 > RBG-16-71-46 > RBG-16-71-46 > JANLWK01. The sequence goes on from JANLOX010000436.1 coordinate 1,515, forward strand.
CGAAGCCGCGGACGAAATTCATCCGCTGGCGCGCCTCGCGGGTGGGAACGCCATCGAACTGGGAAAACATCCACAGGCACTCGCGCACCGTGAGGATCCCGTAGCCGCTGCTCTCGCCGCCCGAAACCAGGTTGATGCGGCGCTGCACTTCGGCCGCCTGGGCAACCACGTCGAAGCCCGCCACCTTCGCGACGCCGCCGGTCGGGAACAACAGCGTCGTCAGGATCTTGATGCAGGTGGTCTTGCCGGCGCCATTGGGCCCGCGCAGCCCGAATATCTCGCCGCGTTCAATTCTGAGATCCACCCCCGCCAGCGCCACGACTTCGCCACCCCCGCGACCGGCCTTGAAGACGCGGGCCAGCGCGGAAATCTCGACGGCGGGTGACTGGGGCAGGCCTAAGTCCATGCTCGGGGCACGCTAGTGAGCCCTGCCTGGGTCTGTAAACGGCTGGGGTGGCGCCATGCTCACGTGGCGCATTCTGGCGTGGCGCCAGCCGAAGCATAGTCGCGAAGCCACGAACACCCCGGTATAGTGCGCGGCATTCAGCAGCCATGGGCCGCACCCCCCATTTGCCGGAGGTTTCCCGCCAATGAGACGTCTTGTATCGCTGACCCTGATCGGCGCAGCACTTGGACTTTCCGGCGCCTTGCCTGCCCGTGCCGAACTCAATTTGGCGCGCCTGCGCCATGAAGTGATCCCGACCTCGCAGAAGGTCCAACTGACGCTCGACCCCGCCAAGCGCGAGTACACGGGCTCGGTGCATCTCGAGCTCAAGGCGTCGGTGAAGGCCGATTCGTTCCAGGTCAGCGTGCGCGGCCTGAAGCTGGGCACGCTGACCCTGTCGGGCCCCAAGGGCCAGATCGCCACGACGACGAACGATGCCGAGTTCGAACGGCTGTCGATCCATCCCGCGCAGTCCCTGCAGCCGGGCGCGTACTCACTCGACATCGCCTTCACGAACACGTTCGACGAGAAGGCCACGGGGCTCTACCGCCTCAAATCCGGTGATGACTGGTACGCCTTCACGCAATTCGAGGCCGACGACGCGCGCCAGGCGTTCCCGTGCTTCGACGAACCGGAATTCAAGATTCCCTGGACGCTCACGCTGACAGTTCCCAAGGACCAGTTGGTGCTGGCGAACACGCCCGAACTGTCGCGCGCGGCGAAGGGGGAAATGGTCGAGGTGGCGTTCGAGACCTCCCCTCCCATGCCTTCCTACCTCGTGGCGTTTGCCACGGGGCCGTTCGTCGCCACGCCGATTCCCGGTATGTCCGTCCCCGCTCGCGTCATCACGGTCAAGAGCCAGCAGGGCATGACGGGCGAAGCGGTGCACATGGCGCCGCCACTGATGGCGGCGCTGGAGCGCTACTTCGGCCGTCCCTACCCGTTCAAGAAGCTCGACCTGATCTCCGTGCCGGAATACAACTACGGCGCGATGGAGAATCCCGGCGCCATCACCTTCAACGACCGGGTGCTGGCACTGGATCCCAAGTCCACGACGGACCGCCAACGCCGCGTCCTCGCGGTCGACCTCGCGCACGAGTTCGCCCACATGTGGTTCGGCGACCTGGTGACCATGAAGTGGTGGGACGACCTGTGGCTCAACGAGTCCTTCGCCGAATGGATGGGCAACAAGACTACGAATGAGGTCTATCCACAGTTCAACATCCCGATGGAAGTGCTGTCCGGCACCACGGATGCGTACAACACGGATGACCACCTCTCGACCCGCGCGATCCGGCAGAAGGTGGACGAACACATCAACCTCAATCAACTCGCCGATGCGCTGGCCTACCAGAAAGGGCAGGCGGTTCTGGGTATGTACGAGGCGTGGCTCGGGCCTGAGGTCTTCCGCAAGGGCGTCATCGAGTACCTGAAGAGCCACGCATGGGGCAACGCGGAAGGCTCCGACCTGTGGAACGCGCTGTCCAAGGCCGCGGGGCGGGATCTTGGACCTGCAATGTCGACGTTCCTCGACCAACCTGGCGTGCCGACGGTGATGGCTGAACTGATGACCGATGGCCAGGTGCGGCTCAGCCAGCAGCGCTTCCTGCCGTACGGCGAGACCGCACCCAGCGCCCAGAACTGGCACATCCCGGTGATGCTCAAGTTCTCCGACGGCAAGCAGACCTACACGCAGCGCGTGCTGCTCACCGAACCGGTGATGACGGTCAAGCTCAAGCCTGCGGTGACACCGGTGTGGATTCACCCGAATGCCGACGAGAACGGCTACTACCACTGGAATGTGTCGACCGCAATGCTCAGGCAGTTGACCACCAAGGCGCGGGCGGGGTTGTCCGAACCTGAGCGTGCCGGCCTGGTCACCAACCTGCACACGCTGCTGGAAGGCGGTATGCTTCATGGCGATGAATACTTGCAGTCGCTCTCGGCATTCGGTTCGGATCCGTCGCCGGCCGTCATCGAAGCGTTACTCGATGGCCTGCGCGGTGTCCGCCCCGCCTTCATCACCACCGACCTGCGCGATGCCTATGCTGGCTACATCCGCCGCACGCTGCGGCCCGCGCTGGACCGCCTGGGCGACACGCCGAAGCAGGCTGAAGGCCCGACTGCTTCCGGCCTGCGCGCGCAATTGATGTCCCAACTCGGCGTGGCAGGGCACGACGAGACGTTGCGCCGCAAGGGAACCGAGATGACCCAAGCGTTCCTGGCCGACCCGAAGGCAGTCGACCCCTCACTCGTCGAAACGGCGTTCAGGCTCGCGGCGACAGCCAACGACACCACGCTCTACTACGAGTTTCGCCACCGCTTCGAGAGTGCCAAGAGCCCGAATGACCGGCGCCGCTACCTGGGCGCGCTGTACTACTTCGAGGACCCCGCACTGGTGGACGAAACGCTGCGCTACTCCCTTGTCGGGCCGCTCAAGCCGCAGGAACTGCTCGGCGGGTTCCGCGGGCTCGACTCACCCGAGAATGTCGACAAGGGCTGGAACTGGTTACAGGCGAACTATGATGCGATCGCGGGCAGGATCCCACCGATGTTCAAGATTTATCTCGTCTACTTCGCCATGAGCTGTAAGCGCGAACGCATCGCGGCCGCGCAGACGTTCTTCGCGCAGCCCGAGCGGGCGCCGTTGGGAACCGCACAGGAACTCGCCAAGCTCACCGACCGCATCACCGAGTGCGCGACACTCCGCGAACGTGAGGGCGCGCGGGTGGCGAAGATGCTGACGGAGTTGCAAGCAGCGCAATAAGCGTTCTCAAAGTCACAGGGCAAACGAATGGGCGGGGTGCCATTAGGCGCCCGGCCCATCTTCGCACCCATTGCGCCGCGCTGAAGTCTACGCGCCGCGATCGGCCCGACGCCCAGCGCTCTACTTCTTCTTCGCGCTGTCCGCCGGGGCCGCACCCGGCTTCGGCAAGTTCATCGCATCCCAGGCCGGTGGCGGCGGGAAGGTCAGCGCGCCCCCCGCATACTTCTGCCCCGGCGGCACCTGATTGAGGTTGACGTGGCGCACAGCGGGCAGCGCCTTGATGTAAGCGGCCAGCGAGTTGGCATCGTCATCCGTCAGGTGGGCGAAGCTCGGCCACGGCATGGGCGGCAGCAACGCGGTGCCATCAGGACGCCGCCCTTCGCGGATCGCGGTGACAATCTGCGCCTCGGTCCACGAGCCGAGTCCTGTCTCCGTATCGGAGGTCAGGTTGCGCGCGAAACTCACGCCCCAGGGCCCCCGCCAACCGAGTTCACTGCCCGACAGCAGACGGGTGGTATCAGGGGCACCGTAAAGCGAGCCAGGCGTGTGGCAATCGTTGCAGCCCATAACGACGGAGAGATACTGGCCGCGAGCCAGCTTCTGATCCGCAGTCAGTGCTGCGGGCGCTGCGGCCTCTTGCTTGCCGGCCGGCATGCACGACCACAGCGAAGCTGAAACGACCAGGCACATCGCAATGAGAGCGATTGGAACTACGCGCGACCGCTGCATGGGAGATTCTCCACGGGAAGGGAGCGGGGAGAGTATCGGGGCAATGGCAGCAAGTTAGTTTGCACGTCCGGATGGCGCAAGAGTCGACCCTGAGCGTGGCGCCCGGTTGCTCGCACGGGGGGCGCTGGGCGGACAGGATGGGAGTGTCCTTCACGCGCTCCGAGAACAGTCATCGCCGTAAAATCAACGGCAGGCAGGCAGGACTAGAGGGCCCTCGCGATTGGGGCGCCACCGAGCACCCGATCACCGGCGTAGAACACAGCCAGCTGGCCGGGCGTAATCGCGGCCTGCGGTACGTCAAAGTGCACTTCGGCGGTGCCGTCGGCTCGTGGGTCGAGCCGTCCGGCAGCGGCCTCATGATGTGCGCGGATCTTGACGTCTACGCGCGTGCCCGCAGCCGGTGGGGCAGTCATCAACCAGTTCACGACACCTGTCTCAAGTCCCGGTCGCTCGAGATCTTTCCGCGATCCTACGATCACAGCATCTCGCTTTGCATCGACCTGCAGTACATAAAGTGGCTCCGGCGCGGCCAGCCCCAGGCCCTTGCGCTGTCCGACCGTGAAGTGCGCGATGCCACGGTGAGTTCCCAAGCGCTCGCCCTCCGCAGTTTCGATCGGTCCCGCAACGCTGCCACGCTTCTCGCCGAGCTGGTGCTCCATGAATCCTGCGTAGTCGCCGTCGGGGACGAAGCACAGGTCCTGGCTGTCGGGTTTGTCCCATACGCTCAGCGAAAGGCGGGCAGCATGCTCGCGGACTTCGGGTTTGGTCAGCTCGCCCAGCGGGAATACCGTCCGCTCGAGTGAGGTGTAGGGGACCAGCGCCAGCGCGTAGGACTGGTCCTTGCTGAGGTCGAGAGCGCGGCGCAGCGCGGGCGCGCCGTGCTCGTCGGGCCCCAAGCGCGCGTAGTGGCCCGTGACCAGGCGCTCGGAGCCGAGCGCATCCATGCGACTGACGAGATCGCCGAACTTGAGGCCCTGGTTGCACAGCGCGCACGGGTACGGGGTGCGGCCATTGGCGTAATCATCGAGGAAGGGCTGCAGCACGCGGGCGCGGAAGACCTCCTCGGCGTCGACGACGAAGTAGCGGAAATTGTAGCGCTCGGCGACGCGGCGCGCGTCATCGATGGCGTCGATCGTGCAGCAGGCGCGCGGGGACACGGGCGACTGGCCGTAGCACCACAGCTTGAGCGTCACGCCGGTCACTTCGCAGCCGTGCTCGGCAAGCAGAGCGGCGGCCACGGCGGAGTCCACACCGCCGCTCATGGCCGCCAGCACGCGTGTGCCGGGAGCGATCGCCAGCATGGGGTTCGTGCTCACGCGAGCTGCATGGCGCGCACGGCGCGGGCAGAGAGCACGAACGCCGCGAGCAAGGCATCGACGTCGGCGGCGCTCGTGGTGCGGCCCATCGACAGGCGCAGCGCGCAGATCGCCAGCTCCCGCGGTACGCCCATCGCCAGCATGACCGGCGAGGGCTCGACCGCGCCGCTGGCGCAGGCCGCTCCCGCCGAGATCTCGAAGCCGCGCGCATCAAGCGCCATCAGCATCATGTCGCTGCGGGCACCTGGGATCGAGACGCTCACGGTGTTCGGCAGGCGCTCGGCGGCAGCGGCGTGAATCACGGCGTCCGGCAGCGCCTCGAGCAGGCCACGCTCCAACTGCGCGCGCAGCGTTCCCAGGCGCGTGTGCTCCTGCTCGAGCTCGGCCGCGGCCGCCATGGCCGCCACGCCAAATCCCACGATACCCGAAACGTTCTCGGTGCCGCCGCGATGACCGTGCTCGTGTGAGCTGCCGCGCTGCAGCGACTCGAGTGGCGCATCACCCGCCAGCACCAATGCGCCCACGCCCTTGGGGCCGCCGAGCTTGTGCGCCGACAGCACCAGGTAGTCGGCGCCAAGGCGTTTCACGTCGAGCACGAGCTTGCCCGCGGCCTGCACCGCGTCACAGTGGAGGCGCATGCCGCGCGCATGGGCGCGCGCCGCCGCATCCGCGACAGGCTCGATGACGCCGGTCTCGTTGTTGGCGAGCATCAGCGACACCAGCGTGGTGCCCGCGGGCAACGCATCGATGTCGCCTAAGTTCACGCGGCCGGCGTAATCGACACCGAGATGCGACACCTCGAAGCCGTCCCGCTCGAGCACTTGAGCGGCGCCGTGCACGGCGTGATGCTCGACGGCCGAGATCGCCACCCTTCGCCCCTGCCCGACCATGGCGCGCGCGCCACCAATCAGGGCGAGATGGTCGCCCTCGGTGCCGCCACTCGTGAACACCACGGCGCGCGGCTCGGCGCCGACGAGTGCGGCCACCTGCTCGCGCGCGCGCTCGATGGCGGCGCGGGCGCGCTGGCCATCGCGGTGCATGCTCGAGGGATTGCCATGAAGCCGCTCGAGGCAATCACGCACGCAATCGATGACCTCGGGGCGGACGGGCGTCGAGGCATTGTGGTCAAAATAGGTCACTGGTGCTCGCTCGCGGTGGGTCGAATTCCTGCGCAAAAAACAACGGCCTCCGGTGGCCCGCAGCGGGCGAACACCGGAGGCCCTTGCGGAGGATTCTAATGTTGGTTCGATTGCAGCACG
>JANLOX010000441.1:0-1955 GCA_031366795.1 Candidatus Eiseniibacteriota bacterium
CCCGCGGCGAAGGGCAAGGTCGCGTCGCGCCGGGTCCACGTCGTACCGTCGGGCGAGGTGTAGATCAGCGGCAAGTGCGTGCCGGTGCCGTTGGCGCCCACCGCCACGAACAGCGCCAGCTCAGGCGACCAGACGACGGACTTCAGGGACGCCGCCGCCGGCGCCGCCGCGTCCACCGTGCGCACCGTCCAGGTGCTGCCGTCCGGCGACGTGGCCACCGGTAACGAGACCCCGGCCGGGCTCACGCAGGCGCCGCAGACGACGAACAGCGACAGCGACGGCGACCAGGCGATGCGCACGCCACTGGTGGAGTTGAGCGTCGCGCTGATCGTCCTGGCGGTCCAGGTGATGGCGTCGGTCGAGGTGAAAATGATCGGCGTCACGCCGTTCATCCCGGCGCCCACGAACAGGTTGAGCGACGGCGAATAACCCAGGCCGAGGATCTGCCCCACCAGCGCGGTGGTGCGCCGGGTGAACAGATAACCGTCCGGCGAGGTATAGAAGGCGCTCGTGCCGGCGGCCATCAGCGCGGAAAACACCACCTGGGCTGCGCTTTGCGCGCCCGCGCCGATCAGTTGGTCGCCCGCCGCCCCGGCGAGGATCTGCGACTCGTCGGAGGTCCATGCGCCGCGGTCCTGGCCACGGCGCACGTGGCCCACCGAGGGCAGCCAGCGCCCGCGCAGGGTGCCGAGAGAGAGGGGCAGCATTTAGTAGAGGGCCGTGCTCAGTAGAGAATCGACACGGCATGCACATCGACGCGCGCCGGCAAGGCAGAGAGGCTGGCCGGCGTGCTCGCGAGCAGCATGCCGAACTGATCGAGCGACAGGCCGGTGTCGGGCAGGGGCGCTGAGCCCGGATCCTGCGAGCCGCCGAGCAGGGGTACGGGCGGCGCGCCATCGATCGAGCCGGCAGTGATCGCCAGCGGTTTCTGATAGCGCAGCGCCACGCGCACGACGCGAAAGCCCGCGGCTTCCGTGACGTTGGCCAGCGGTGTGCCGTTGAAGGTGAGCACGGTGGCCGTCACCGCGGTCGCCTGCAGCAGGATGCCGTTGTTGGCGGCGTTGGCCGACCCGAACACCATGGCGCTATCGCCGATTTGCCAGCCGTCGGTGATGAACGAGCCGCCGCTGCGGTTGATGGCGTTCGTGGCGCTGATGGTCACCGTGCCCATGTTGGCGTAGAACGAGAGCTGGCTTGCCACCCACAGGCGCGCGGAGCGCGCGGTGCCGTCGGTGGAGGTCCACTGTCCGTCGATGACGCGCTGGCCGCCTGTCATCACGCGTTGGCGCACGCCGCTCTCGGCGCCGCCCACGCCGGGGATCGCGGTCTCTCCGGAGACGGCCGGCTGGATGAACGGCGGCGTGACATCGCACAGGATCTTGGCCTGCGTGGTGTTGCCCAGCGTCAGGGACACGGTGCTGGTTTTCCACAGCCCGGGAAGTTGCGAATCGATCATGGTTGACTCCGGAATATTGAGATTGGATTCAGACTAGATTGGTCGCCGCAAACAGCCGCATGCGCCGGCGCGCGCGTTCGTAATCGCTGCCCGCGGGCTGGCTCGCCACCGAGCCCAATCCCGCCAGGAAGGCGGTGCCGTTGGTGGCGGTGAGCAGCGCGCCCATGAAATCGCTGATGTCGAACTCGTTGCCGGTGGAGATCGGCACGTTGCGCAGGATGCGCACGTTCGCGCCCTTGGTGACGGTGACCTTGTAGCCGCGCGCGATGCCGGCGGCATACAGCGAGAACTGCCCGTCCGTATCGGCGCTGAACGGGTTGGCGAGCGGCGTGGAGCCGTTCACGTCCGCGAAGATCGTGGCGATGCCGTTGTCGCTCTCGCGGCGCACCTCGACCGTGGAGCTCGCCGCGATGTTGGCGATGCCGGCGCTGTTGAGGAAGGACGCGCTGGTGTAGATGCCGTAAGCCATTCAAACCCCCGTGAAAAAACCGCAAGGACA
>JANLOX010000452.1:0-6363 GCA_031366795.1 Candidatus Eiseniibacteriota bacterium
ATGTCGGGCGGTCTCGATACCAACGCCATGCAGTCGCCGCGGCAGATCTTCGGCGCGGCGCGCAAGATCGAGGGCAGCGGTTCACTCACGATTCTCGGCACGGCCCTCGTCGACACCGGCTCGCGCATGGACCAGGTGATCTTCGAGGAGTTCAAGGGCACGGGTAACAGCGAGATCTACTTGTCGCGCGAGTTGGCCGAACGCCGCATCTACCCGGCGATCGACATCCCGAGAAGCGGTACGCGTAAGGAAGAGAAGCTCTACCCGTCCGAGATCGTGCCGCGGCTGCACATCCTGCGGCGCGCGTTGGCGGGGCTGCACTCGCAGGAGTCGATGCAGAAGTTGCTCGACCTGCTCAACCGCTGGAAGACCAACGAAGAGATTCTCAACCTGTTGAAGGTGAACGAATAATCGACGCCATGATTCGGGAAGTCACGAGGCGCCTCCGTGAATCTACCGAGGCGTTTCGTGGTTCATCGCTTCCAATAACCCCAGTGTTTCCGCGGTCGCGGGAGCGATCCGTCAAGCGCTTGCCAAATCCCTCCGCGAACCCACCCGCCGCGTGAATCTCCGGAATCCCCCGATGCACCCAGGCATCTACATATGCGAGGTAGGGAGTCGGCAAACGGGAACCTTGGGTGCGGCCCCCAAGCTCTTGTAACTGGCTCCCACTCACTTTTTAGGCCCCGCTCGCGGAACCTCGCAAGCGGGGCCTGCTTAATTATTCGCGGCGTGGGGCGAAGCTCAGCCGCTGACGCGCTCGACGAATTCGCCGGTGCGCGTGTCGATCTTCACGCGATTGCCCGGCTCGATGTACGGTGGAACCTTGATCTCGAGCCCGGTTTCGAGAATCGCGGGCTTCGAGGTGTTCTGCACCGCGGCGCCCTTGATGTTCGGTGTGGTGTCGGTGACCGTCAGTTCGACGAACATCGGCACCTCGATGCCGACGACGCGGCCCTCGAAGTACTGCGCTTCGATCACCATGCCCTCGACCAGGTAGCCGGTGTTTTCGCCCAGCACCTCGGAGGTGAGCTCGACCATTTCGAACGATTCGTTATTCATGAAATGGAAGTCGTTGCCCGCCCGGTAGCTGTACTGGAGCATGTGCTCCTCGAGATTCGCCTTGTCGACCTTGTCTTCCGAGCGGAAGCGGTGCTCGGCGTTCGAGCCGGTCTCGATGTTCACGAGCCGCGTCTGCACCATGCCGCGCCAATTGCCCGGGGTGACGTGAACGACACTCGTCACCCGGTGCGGCTTACCGTTGTGCATGATGACGTTTCCGACTTTGATCTTGGTGGCGTCGAGCATTGGGGTACTCCAAAGGATGCGGGGTTTTGGCGAATTGAGGAGCAGCGCTGCCCCTCGAGGGGCCTTCCCTGCACCAAATGTGGCCCCGGATTGTGAGGGACGGCGGCTCATCACGCAAGGCCCCAACGGCTCGCGGCGTAGCCTGGGGTGCCGCTTGAGGATTGACGTCCCAACCCCGCGGCAGCATCCTCCCAGCCACTCGCCCATCGGTAGTCCCTCGCACCGGAGGCGGTTTCTTGAAGAGCGCGCGTTATGCATTGGCGCTGGCGGGCGGCTACGCCCTGCTGGCGGCCATCTATATTGTCGTGTCGAGCCGCATCGCCGCGAACCTGTCGGCCAGCGTCGACGAGTTGCGCCGCATCGAGACGACGAAGGGCGTGTTGTTCGTCGTGGTCACAGCGCTCGCGGTATTCGCGGGTTCCTGGGCGATGTTCTCGCGGCTCGAACGCGCTCATGCCGAGAACCGCAGTCGCGCCGCCGCGATCCTCGCCAGCGAGCGCCGGGTGTTCGCGGGATTGCTTGCCGCATCGACTGCGCACGATGCCAACAATGTGTTGATGACGGTCATCGCCGACCTCGAGGAATTGCGCGCCGTGCTCGGCGCGGATCCCAAAGTCGAACGGTTGACGGAAGCCACCGAGCGCCTGATCGCGCTCAACTGCCGGCTGGGGGACACAGTGCGCCACGGCCGCGCGGGCGAGGTGCGCGACGTCCCCCTGCTGAATGAGATTCGTCACGCGCTCGACTCGATCCACTCGCACCTGCTGGTGCGCGGCTGCGACGTGCGCGTACACGGTGACGAAGCCTTTGTGGTGCGCACCCACCCACTGCTCGTACACCAGATCATCACCAACCTGGTGCTCAACGCCGCCGAAGCCACCCAGCGCCACGGCCGGATCGACGTTTGGGTCAAGCGTACGAATGACGCCGCGCTGCTTGAGGTCCACGACGATGGCCCTGGCGTGCCCGAGGCGCGGAGGCCTGGGTTGTTCGATGCCCTGCTGAGCAGCAAGGCGGATGGCGGCGGTTTGGGTTTGTTCTCGGTCAAGGCCTGCGCTACCGCACTGGGGGGCAGCGTCGAAGTGGGCGCATCGCCGCTGGGTGGGGCCTGCTTCCGTGTGCGGCTGCCGGTCAACTCGCTCGACGAGAGCGCCCAGCGCCAACCGGTGCCCGCCACCGTGTAGCTGCGCGGCGCAAGGGTGGCGAGCCGCCAGCGGAGCGATGCGCGATGCCCTCAGCGCGCGGGCCCGTGCTCCACGAGGTCCCAGCGGTTGCCGTACAGGTCCTCGAATACCACGACCGTTCCGTAGGCTTCCTCGCGCGGCGCTTCGACAAAGTGAACCCCGTGCCCCTGCATGTCGCGGTAGTCGCGCCAGAAGTCGTCGGTGTGCAGGAACAGGAACACGCGCCCGCCCGTCTGGTTGCCCACATGCGCCAACTGCTCCGGTCCCGATGCGCGCGCCAGCAACAGCGCGGCGCCCGTGTCGTTGGCCGGGGCCACGCGCACCCAGCGCTTTTCGGCGGTGAGCGCAACGTCCGCGAGCAATGCGAAGCCAAGGCACCGGGTGTACCACGCGATGGCTTCATCGTAGTCGCGTACCACGATCGAGACGTTGGCGATCGAGCGCATCATGCGGACGCGCTCGTGGCGGGCGGCGGCGCGGGCTGTGGCGCGTTGTGCATGAATCCGCGCTCAGTAGCGCGGCAGCGCGGGGTCGATGCGGGCTGCCCATGCATCGACCCCGCCCGCGAGAATGTGGAGCCGTGCGAAGCCGGCCTGACGCATCAGGTCGTAGGCCTTCCGGCTGCGCGTGCCGTGATGGCAATGCAGGACGATACTGCTCGCCGAATCGAGTTCGTGCAATCGCGAGGTCAGCGCGCTGAGCGGGATCAAGCGTGACCCCTGAATCTTTACGATCTCGACCTCGTGCGGTTCGCGTACGTCGATGAGCTCCAGCGGCTCGCCCGCGTCACGGCGCCGCTTGAACTCTTCGACGCTGAACGCGGGCACGCTGGCATCGACGGCGGCTTCCTCGCCGCGCATGCCGCAGAACTCGAAGTAGTCGATCAGAGTTTTGATCGTCGGATGCTCGCCGCACACCGGGCAGCTCGGGTCGCGCTTGATCCTCACTTCGCGGAAACGAAACGCCAACGCATCGAACAGCACCAGCCGCCCGATCAAGGGCTCGCCGGCGCCCAGAATCAGCTTGAGGACCTCGAGCGCCTGCAGCGTGCCGACGATGCCGGGCAGCACGCCGAGCACGCCACCTTCGGCGCACGAGGGCACCATGCCTGGCGGAGGAGGTTCGGGATAAAGGCAGCGGTAGCAGGGCCCGCGCGCGGCGTCGAACACGCTGACCTGCCCGTCGAAGCGGAAGATGCTCGCGTAGACATTGGGCTTGCCCGCCAACACGCACGCATCGTTGACGAGGTAGCGCGTGGGGAAGTTGTCGGTGCCGTCGGCGACGATGTCGTAGTTGGCGATGATCGCCAACGCGTTCTCGCTCGTCAGGCGCACCGGATAGGGCGTGATCTCGATGCCGGGATTGAGGCCGCGCAACCGCTCGCACGCCGCCTCGATCTTCGGGCGGCCGACATCGCTGGTTGAGTAGAGGACCTGCCGCTGGATGTTCGTGAGATCGACGGTGTCGTCTTCGACGAGGCCGATATGCCCGACGCCCGCGGCGGCCAGGTACAACGTCACCGGCGAGCCGAGCCCGCCCGCACCGACACACAGAACGCGCGCCGCCTTGAGGCGTTGCTGCCCGGCAAGCGTTACCTCGGGCATGATCAGGTGGCGGCTGTAACGGAGAATCTCTTCGCGTGTCAGGTCCACGGCAGCACCTCGGGGCGGAGCACCGTGCGCCGATCATGGGGCGGCGCGTTCGAGTCGGCCACGATGATCCGGATCGCGGCGATCCGAGTCAATGGCGGGGTGTCGTCCCGGGAAGTCGGGCGGGAGGGGTCTCGCCGCGTGGCGCGTGCTGCGTGGTGGCACGCGCTTGCCGGGCCGCGCCGCGCCGATACAGCGTGAACACGCGATCCATGCCGCCGCGGTCCCCGAGTTCTAGTGTGCACGCGGCCGCACGACCAGCGCCAGTGTCCACCACAAACGAAACGAGCCGGGCGTCCTGCCCGGCTCGTTCGCTGTATCGGTCGACCGTTGCTTTGGCTTAGGACTAGTAGTCTTCGCCGCCGCCGTAACCGCCGCCACCACCCGGAGCCGCCTGAGCCTTCTTCTTCTCAGGGACTTCGGTGATCAGCGCTTCGGTCGTCAGCAACAGGCTCGCCACCGACGCCGCGTGCTGCAGCGCGCTGCGCGTGACCTTGGTCGGATCGATGATGCCGGCCTTGAACATGTCGACGTACTTCTCGGCGTCGACGTCGAAGCCGGTGAACTTGTCTTCGCCCTTGTACTCCTTCACCTTTTCGACGATGACGGAGCCTTCGAGGCCAGCGTTCAGGCACAGCGTGCGCAACGGCTGCTCGAGCGCGCGCCGGATGATGTTGGCGCCGATCTTCTCGTCGCCTTCAAGCTCCTTCGTCAGCTTCTCGATTGCACCGATGCAACGCAGGTACGCGACACCGCCGCCCGGGACGATGCCTTCTTCGACGGCCGCACGGGTCGCGTGCAGGGCGTCTTCGACACGCGCCTTCTTTTCCTTCATCTCGATCTCGGTCGCAGCGCCGACGTTGATCACGGCAACACCGCCCGCGAGCTTCGCCAACCGCTCCTGCAGCTTCTCGCGATCGTAATCGGACGTCGTGTCCTCGATCTCACGCTTGAGCTGGGCAATGCGGCCCTGGATATCGGCCTTCTTGCCGTAGCCTTCGACGATCGTGGTGTTTTCCTTGTCGATGACGAGACGCTTGGCGCGGCCCAGGTCCTCGACCTTGACGTTCTCGAGCTTGATGCCGAGATCTTCCGTGATGACCTTGCCGCCGGTCAGCACTGCGATGTCTTCCATCATGGCCTTGCGGCGGTCACCGAAGCCCGGCGCCTTGACGGCGCAGATGGACAGCGTGCCGCGCAGCTTGTTGACGACCAGCGTCGCGAGCGCTTCGCCCTCGACGTCCTCGGACACGATCAGCAACGGCTTGCCGCGCTGGGCGATCTTCTCGAGGATCGGGAGGAGGTCCTTCATGTTCGACAGCTTCTTGTCGTAAAGGAGCACGAAGGCGTCTTCGAGGACGGCTTCCATGCTTTCCTTCTCGGTCACGAAGTAGGGCGAGATGTAGCCCTTGTCGAACTGCATTCCCTCGACCACATCCAGCGTGGTCTCGACGGCCTTGGCCTCTTCGACCGTGATCGTGCCGTCCTTGCCGACCTTCGCCATCGCCTCGGCAATGATCTTGCCGATGACGTTGTCGGAGTTCGCAGAAATCGTGGCGACCTGCTCGATTTCCTTCCAGTTGTCAGACACCTTGCGGCTCAGCTTCTTGAGCTCTTCGACGACGGTCTCGACAGCCTTGTCGATGCCGCGCTTGATGTACATCGGCGACGAGCCGGCGGTGACGCTCTTCAGGCCTTCCTTGAAGATGGCCTCGGCAAGCACCGTGGCGGTGGTCGTGCCGTCACCGGCGACGTCCGACGTCTTCGACGCGACTTCGCGCACCATCTGCGCGCCCATGTTCTGGTACGGATCGTCGAGCTCGATCTCCTTGGCGACGCTCACACCGTCCTTCGTGACGGTCGGCGAGCCCCACTTCTTGTCGAGTACGACGTTGCGGCCGCGAGGTCCGAGCGTGACCTTCACAGCTTTCGCGAGGATCTCCACGCCCTTCAGGATCTCGGCGCGGGCCTGCTCGCTGAACAGCAGCATCTTGGCAGCCATTGGGCCTCCAGGAATAATTTAGGACTCAGGCGGCGCGCCCGATGGCGCGGCCGCTCGTGTTCACTTGGTCTTGTGGAGCACTCCGAGGACTTCTTCCTCGCGCAGGATCACGTACTCGGTCCCGTCGATCTTGACCTCGGTCCCGCTGTACTTGCCGACGAGGATGCGGTCGCCCTTCTTGACCTCGACGGCGACGCGCTTGCCGTCCTCGGTGAGGCGG
>JANLOX010000456.1:0-3933 GCA_031366795.1 Candidatus Eiseniibacteriota bacterium
TCTCAAGAACAAGATGACAGTGGCGCAGATGCTCGAAACTCTGCCGGTCTTCCCGACCCTTTCCGAGTGCCTGAGGCTTAACGCGCTGTCCCTGGTAACCGATATTTCGAAGCTCAGTTGCTGTGTTTAGCAGCACCAGAGCACTGCTCGGCTGCCAGCCTACCAGCGAGCAGATCTGACCGTGGTGTGTCTTGCAGGGTCCACTCCGTAAACGCCCACGCGCCACAACAGGTGTGAGGCCGCCGATCGGACGGATCGGCGGCCTCAGTCGTCCAACTGGGCGGCTCGGACTCCTCAGCACCGGGCAACGAGGGAGTCCGCGGCTACTTCTTCAGCTTCGCCCACTGCTCGTCCGCCTTCATGATCACGCCGTCCGGCATGTCATCGAACGCCTTCTTCGCTTTCGCGGTCGAGAACAGGTACGCCTTGCCGCCGTGAACCGTGAAGAGTTTCGGGTCGCTCTTCAGCTTCTTGCCCATCGAGATCGCGGTCGCACACCAACCCTCGTACGCGACCTGGTACTTCGACGGGTCGGCGTCGAACATCTTCTTGGCGTCCGCGTTGCTGAATAGGTAGCGGTGGCCTTCGACGACGCTGGAGATCTTGGAGTCGCCCTTGACCGCCTTGCCCATGGCGACGTAAGCGACGGGGCAGTATCCCTGCAGCGCGGGGGCGTGGGACGACTTGGCGGTGGCAGCGCTGGAAATGCCGGCGGTGACGGCGATGAGTGCGGCGACGAGCAGCGGGACGAAACGACGCATTGTGCCTCCTGGAGGTGAATGGGTGGAAGTATCGGCGGGCTGGCACATCTGTGGGTTTGGCGCACTGACTGCGCCCGCCATCGTGTCGTGCCGCCCTCACTCGTGAGTGCACGGGGGAGCCCGGGTGTTACAGCCCCACTTGAATATCCCGGGGCTTTGCACCTGGCGCTGTGGATCGCCTGTAACGCCGGGGCCAGCAACATGCACCCACGAGTGTGAGGCCCAGCTGGGGCAAGGCGCCGAGCCGAATGGCCGGAACGTCCTGCCGCATTGCCAGGGCTTACCGCGAGGAGGATGAGATGTCCAAGCTGAACTTGGGTAGAGCGGTCCTGGCAGGACTCGCCGGTACCGCGGCGATGACGATGCTCATGCTGTTGGCTCCCAAAATGGGGCTGCCGCCCATGAACATCGGCGCGATGCTCGGCTCGGTGATGGGGGGCAATGTCGCCCTCGGCTGGGTGGCCCACTTCATGATCGGCACCGTTCTCGCGCTGAGCTACGCTCTATTGTTCGCCACGCGGATCCCGGGTGCGCCTGCGATTCGCGGCGCTGTCTTCAGCCTGTTGCCGTGGGTTATGGCGCAAGCGGTCATGATGCCTATGATGGGTATGGGATTCTTCAGCGGATCGATGCTGGCGGCCGGTGGTAGCCTCATGGGGCACGTGATCTACGGCCTCATTCTGGGCTCCATCTACGGTTCCGCCGCCTCGTCGCGGTTCGTTCCGGTCGGAGCCCGAGCCTGAACATCGCGCCAATTGTGAGCATGGGGCACCACCGCCCGCACCTCTCAACCACGAGCGTGCCATGAAGCACTTCGATGTCGTCGTCATCGGCGCCGGATCGGCCGGACTTGTCGCCGCCACCACCGCCCTTCGCCTCGGTGCCCGGACGGCGCTCGTCGAGCATCGCAAGGTGGGTGGTGAATGCCTGCACTCCGGGTGTGTGCCGAGCAAGGCCCTGGTACACGCGGCGCGCGTGTACCACGATATGGTTCACGCCGATCGCCTGGGGCTGCCTGCTGTGACCGCTCGTGCCGACTTCTCACGCGTGATGACGCACGTTCGCGAAATCGTCGAAGGCATCTACGAGCACGAGAACCCCGAAGTCTTTCGGAACATGGGGATCGACGTGTACGAGTCGGCGGCGGTATTCGAATCCCCGGAGACCGTTCGCGTCGGGACCGAGATTTTGGGGTTCGCGCGCGCGGTCGTGTGTACCGGATCCAGTCCTCTCGTCCCGCCGATTCCAGGGCTCGCGGATGTGCCGTACCTGACGAACGAGAACGTATGGGACATCACCCAGTTGCCCTCGTCGATTCTTTTCATTGGCGCGGGTCCGATCTCAGTAGAATTGGGGCAGGCGCTCGCCCGATTCGGTTCGCAGGTCACGCTCGTCGAGATGCTCGATCGCGTACTCCCGAACGAGGACGAGGATGCCTCCGCCGCGATCCAAGCGGTGTTGCTGCAAGAGGGGATTGCGTTGCGCCTCTCTGCGCGCGTCACCGGGGTCGAGAGCCGCGGAGAAGAAGTGCGAGTCACGATCGAACGGGCTGGGACAAGCGAGGTGCTCTCCGCGGCCAGCGTGTTCGTCTCCGTGGGGCGACGGCCCAATATTGCCGGACTTGGACTCGAGCGCGCCGGCGTGCGTTCATCGGGGCGCGGCATCGAGGTCGACTCTGGTCTGCGTACGACCGCACCCCGTATCTACGCCTGCGGTGACGTCGCCGGCCCTCTGCGATTCACGCACACTGCGGGGTACCAGGCGGACGTTGCGGTCCGGAACGCACTCTCCTCGGAAGCCACAGCACAGGACCTGTCGGTCATCCCGTGGGTCACCTTCAGCGATCCCGAGTGCGCCCGGGTCGGACTGACGGAGAACGAGGCGCGCGCCCGGTACGGAGAGGTGCGAGTATTGCGGGTTGAGGCCGACAGCGTGGATCGCCCACGTATTGAAGGCAGGACCGAGGGCTTCCTCAAGGTGCTACTCGATGGTTCGGATCGAATCGTCGGCGCGCACGCCGTCGCGGCGCACGCCGGGGAGTTCATCCACGAGATCGTGCTCGCGATGCGGCACGGCCTTGGGATCGCCGCCATCGCGTCGACCATCCACGCGTACCCGACGTCTGCCGAACTCGTGCGGAAGGCGGCGGTGCGCTACATGAGGACCAGGGAGACCTCGGCCGGGCCATGACGCAGATTTCGGTCGTCGTGCCGACCCTCGACGAGGGGTCAGTGATTGAGCCCACGCTTCGGACCATCCTCGAGCGTCGGGCCGAGGCCGACATCGAGGTAATCGTGGCCGATGGCGGTAGCCACGATCGCACGATCGCCATCGCCGAGCGTTTCGGGCGGGTCGTGAGCGCCGAACGTGGCAAGGCCAGGCAGTTGAATGCCGGCGCACGCGCGGCAGCGGGCGATGTCTTGTTCTTCGTGCACGCCGACATGGAAATCCCGCCCGGCGCGTTGGCCGAACTGCGACGTGTGATCGAGCAGGAAGGCTATGACGGCGGGGGGTTCAGCAACGTGTTCGCGCGCCACAATGACAGGATCAAGCAGCTCGGACGCGTCATGAACCTGCGGCTCCGTGACAACGACCACGCCCGTAACACCGTCTTCTTCGGCGACAACGGAATCTTCGTCCGGCGGGCCGTGTTCGAGGCCCTCGGCGGGTTCAAGGACATCCCGATCATGGAGGACTACGAGTTCTCCACGCGGCTGCGCTCGCGCTACCGCGTGATCAGGATACAGTCCCCCCGACTCGTCGTTTCGCCACGTCGCCACGAACGCGCCGGATTCGTGCGTACCCGTCTGCAATGGATCCTGGTCAAGCGGCTCTTCATGCTGGGGGTTCCTCCCCGGTTGCTGGCCCGGCTGTATCGCGACGTCCGATAAGGCGCGCGAGCGTGACCCTCGGGCATATCAAGCGTCGGCGCTCGAGTTATTCCCGGACCCAATTCCACCCACTCATGTTCTCGGTCGCCGAGCCTTGATCGGCGTCGTGAGCGTGAGCAAGCTGATCGATGGTCCCCCGAAGCAGCTCGAGCACGGTCGTTGATGGCGTAGGCGGATCCACCCTCAAACAGCGTGGGCAAAAAATAAGCCCCCTCGGGAGCGCTTGTAATAAGCGTCCCAAGGAGGTGTTCTCCTTTTTCGACGAAGAAAGAGGAGGCCCA
>JANLOX010000064.1:0-24801 GCA_031366795.1 Candidatus Eiseniibacteriota bacterium
GCTCAACCTCACCGAGGCCAGCTACGTGGTGCTGTTCGATCCGTGGTGGAACCCGGCCGTCGAGGCGCAGGCCATCGACCGCACCCACCGCATCGGCCAGACACGCAACGTCATCGCCTTCCGCATGCTGACGCGCGGCACGATCGAGGAGAAGATCTGGGAGCTTCAGCAGCGCAAGGCTGCCCTCGCCCGCGATGTCTTGGGCGAAGACGGATTCGCGCGCACGCTGACCAAGGCCGACCTCGAATACCTGCTTTCCGCGGAATAGGCGAACTCATTCATGATTTCTTTCAGCGACATCTCCAAGCAGTACGGCCGCCAGGTGTTGTTCGTCGACGCCAGTTTCCAGCTCAACCCGGGCGAGAAGGTTGGACTGGTTGGCCCCAACGGCGCCGGCAAGACCACCGTGTTCCGCATGATTGTGGGTGAGGAATCGCCGGATGACGGCGGTGTCAGCGTGCCCAAGCGCGTGACGATCGGCTACTACCGCCAGGACATCGGCGAGATGTCGGGGCGCTCGGTGCTCGATGAGGCGATCGCGGGCAGCGGCACGCTCGGCGAATTGCATCACGAATTGGAAGCGCTCGAGAAGGCGCTCGCCGATCCCGCGCGCGCCGATGAGATGGAGCGGACGCTCGAGCGCTTCGGCAACGTGCAGGACGCCTACATGCAGGGTGGGGGTTACGAACTCGAGGCGCGCGCGCGGGAGATCCTGCACGCGCTCGGCTTCGAGGACGCGCAGATGGACGGCGATGTCGGCGCGCTGTCGGGCGGCTGGAAGATGCGCGTGGGACTCGCGCGCATCCTGCTCGGGCGGCCCGATGTGCTGCTGATGGATGAGCCCACGAACCATCTCGACATCGAATCGATCCTGTGGCTCGAGAAGTTCATTCGCGATTACCCCGGCGCCGTGCTGATGACGTGCCACGACAAGGACTTCATGAACCGCATCGTCGATCGCATCGTCGAGATCGACGCGGGCGCGTTTACTTCGTACACCGGCGATTACGATTTCTACGTGCGCGAACGCGCGATCTCCTCGGCGAACCGCGAGGCGGCCCATGCGCGCCAGCAGGCCATGCTTGCCAAGGAGCGCCGCTTCATCGAACGGTTCACCGCGCACGCCGCGAAGGCCGCGCAGGTGCAGAGCCGCGTGAAGAAGCTCGAGAAGATCGAAGTGATCGAGCTGCCGAAGAGCCGCAAGGTGGTCGAGTTCCAGCTGCGCAACCCGCCGCGCTCGGGTGAGGATGTCGTCGAGTTGCGCGGCGTCTGCAAGGCGTATGGCGAACGCGTCGTCTACGAGGGCTTCGACCTGGTGATCCGCCGTGGCGAGCGCTGGTGCGTCATGGGCCGCAACGGTGCGGGCAAGACGACGCTGCTCAAGTTGATCGCCGGTGCCATCGAGCCCGACGACGGCGCGGTGCGGCTCGGGGCCTCGCTCAAGATGGGCTACTTCGCGCAGCAGGCGCTCGACCTGCTCGACCCGGACCTCACCGTGTTCGAGCAGATCCAGAAGGACTTTCCCATGGATGGCCAGGGGCCGCTGCGCAACCTGCTCGGCGCCTTCCAGTTCTCGGGCACTGACATCGACAAGCCGATCCGTATTCTCTCAGGGGGCGAGAAGTCGCGGCTCGTGCTGGCGCGCATGCTGTTCGATCCGCCGAACTTCCTCGTGCTCGACGAGCCGACGAATCACCTGGATCTCGAAACCAAGGAGATGCTGGTCGAGTCCCTGCGCAACTTCGAAGGCACCATGTTGTTCGTGAGCCACGACCGCACGTTCCTCAAGGGCCTGAGCAACCGCGTGCTCGAGTTGCGCCCCGGCGACGGCGGGTCGATCCCGGCGCAGCCGCCGTTCGAATACGGCGGCTCGTACCTCGAATTCGTGGAACGCACCGGCAGCGAGGCCGCGGGCGTGCACGGGTAGGCTCCTGTTTGCTGCGGCCGCGCGAACCGCGCTCGTGGTTAGCGCAACGACACGAACTTGCGCGTGATGCTGCGGCCCTCGGACTCCATGCGCACGAAGTACAGCCCCGGCGCCAACGCCGCGCTGCGCGCCGTCGTGGGCAGCGTGTGGCGGCCTTCGCCGAAGCGACCGTTCGCCAGCTCGTCGACGAGGCGCCCCTGCGCGTCCATCAGTGTGATGCGAACCTGGGCATCCTCGGCCAACGTGAATTGTGCCGACAGCGGACCGCGCACCGGGTTGGCCGCGAAGGCCAGCGAGGGCTCGCCTGCTGCGGCATCCGTGGTCTCGCCTTCCTGTTCAGCGGCGCCGACGAAGGAAAGTTCACCGGCGGGAGTCGCCGTCACAATTGCGCTTCCACCGTCATCGTTGAGGATGGTGCCGATGCCCTGCGCGTCCTTAAGGGTGGCGTTGGTTGGCGAGAACAGGTTCACCGCGAAGGTCTCGTTTCGCTCGACCCTCTTGTCGCCCTTCACCTGCACGGTGATCACGGCGCTCGGGGCTCCCGCGGGAATCGTCAGCCAACTGTTGCGGCCGATATAGTCGCCGGAACTCGCGGAAGCGGTGATGCCCGCGGTCGCGAACTTCACCGTGACCGGGGCGGCCGAAACCACCGACAGCGACACCGTGAAGTTAAATGCCTTGTAGCCGCTGTTGCCCTCAGGCAACGACACGTCGGAGATCGACAGTTGCGGCAGCGCCGCTCCGGTGTCGTCGTTGAGGATCGTGCCCGTCGCTGTCGACGTTCCCAGCATAGCATTCGTCGGCGCAGACAGGATGACCTGGAAGGTCTCGTCGGGCTCGACTTTGGTGTCGCCGGTGATCGAGACGCCGATCATGCCGCTGGTGGCGCCCGGTGCAATCGTCAAGGTGCTCGCCACGCCCGTGTAGTCATGGTCCGTCGTGGTGGCAGTGATGCCCTTGGTGGCAACGTTCACCTTGATCGTGTTGGCGCTCGGGTTCGAGAGCGTGACCGCGAAGTTCAGCGTGTGCGAGCCCGAGTTGCCCTCGAGCATGCTGCCGCCCGCGATTGAGATCACCGGCTTGGAATCGTCGTTATCGATCGTGCCGAGGCCGATGCTGTCGGACAGTGTGGCGCCCAGCGCGTGCGTGAGCCGCAGCGTAAACGTCTCGTCCGATTCGAACTTGGTATCGCCCTTGACCGTGACCGCGAGGGGCACGCTGCCCGTCGATGCGGGGATGTCCAGCGTTCCACTCGCCGTGAGGTAATCCTCCGTGGCCGTCGCCGTGCCGGACTGGGTGGCGTAGTTCACATGGATTGGGTTGGCGGAGGGCGGCGTCACCGTCACCGTGAAGGTGGCCAGGCTCGAGCCGGAGTTTCCTTCGGTGACGTGCACGTCGTCGATGCTTACCACCGAGCTTGCCACGATGACGGCAGCGAACGTCGCATCGATCGTGTGATCCGCCGTCACATTCGAAAAGCTGTAGCTCCCCACGGCGCCCACGGAGATTCCGTCGACCGTCACATCGGCGATCTGGTAGTTCGGGTCCGCTCCGATGACGAAGTTCTGGCTGCCGCCATAGTCGACGCTCACCGGGCCATCAGGCGTGATGCTGCCGTTCGCGCCGGCCGTCGCGGTGATCGTGTAAGTGTCAATCGCGAAGGACGCGGAGATCGTGTGATTGGTGCTGATCGAGCTGAGGGTGATGCTCGACACCGGCCCCACGGCGACGCCATCGAGAATGACATTGGCGAGGTGGTAGTGCGCATCGCCGGCGATCGTGAACTCCGGGCTCGTTCCGGCATCTACCACGACCGTGCCGCCTGGCGTGATGCTGCCGTTCGGGCCGGCGCTCGTGGTGACGGTGTAAGTGTCGATCGTGAAAGTGGCCGAGATCGTGTGGTTGGCCGTCACATTGTTAAATGGATAGCTGTTCGCCGGGCCGATTGAGACGCCGTCAACGATGACATTGGTCACGTGGTAATTCGGATCGGCGGTGATAGTGAAGGTCTGCGAGCCGCCCGCGGAAACAGCGACGGAGCCGCTGGGGGAAATGGAGCCACCGCTGCCCGCGATGGCGTCGATGGTGTACTGGATCGGGGCAACCTGCGGTGCCGCGACCGCTTCAGCCGCGAAGCCTTGGCCCAGCGCTGCGCACACGCACAGCGAGAGTGCGGACACGAAGTGACGGGGATGCCGCGAGACCGCGGCGATCCGGTGATAAGGACGCACGATGAAATCCTCCCGAAGGATGGATAGGGTAGAAGCGGACGGGGCGCCGTCGACGCGTCCTTGCCGTCCGGGCAGTGCCACTAGAGAATGCCAATGGAAAACCATAGTTAGCGCACTTCTGCGCGACAAGTACATTCTCACGAAACGCCGTGTGAACAACCCCGGCGGTGCCGAATCGGAGCTGTTGCAAGCAAACGGACAGCCCTGGCCATGCTTAATTCACCCAGATCAAACAGTTTTACGGGAGATCGAAATGTCCGACGTATCCTCGCTGGTCACCTCCGAGCATTTCCACTACATCGCCGAGCGCACGGTTCGCGAAGACGCGTTCCTCGCCGACCTCAAGAGGGCGGCGGCCGCCGAAGGCATTCCGCCGATCTGGGTGGCTCCCGAACAGGCGAGCTTCATGCAAGTGTTGCTCAAGCTGACGCGCGCGAAGGAGGTCGTCGAGGTCGGCACGCTTGCGGGATATTCAGCGATCTCCATGGCGCGCGCGCTGCCGGCCGATGGGCTCGTGCGCACGATTGAGATCAGTCCCAAGCACGCCGAGTTCGCGCGACGCTGGGTGGCGCGTTCCGATGTGGCCCCGCGCGTGGTGGTGCACCTGGGTGGCGGCATGGAAATATTGCCGGGCTTCGCAACCGACTCAGCCGACGCCGCGTTCCTTGATGCGGACAAGTCGAGCTATCCATTCTACCTCGAGGAGTGTATTCGCATCGTGCGCCCGGGTGGACTGATCATGGCCGACAATGCGTTCGCGTTTGGGCAACTGCTCGACGCCAACGCCACCGACCGCGAAGTGCCGGCGGTGCGTGCATTCAATGAAGTCATGGCGAAGGAATCACGCTTGCACAGCGTGATCGTGCCGATTGGCGATGGACTGTGGGTCGGTGTCAAGCGCTGACCGGATAGAGGACCGGATTCCCATGAAAGATCTCGAGACGATCTAGAATTTCGCCGATCCCGCGGCGACCGAAGCCGCCTTCCTCGCAATGTTGCCGGAGGCCGAGCGTGAAGGTGGCGAGGCGCCGCTCGAACTGTTGACGCAGCTGGCGCGCACCCACAGCCTGCGGAAGCAGTTCGATGAAGCGCACGCGCTGCTCGATCAGGTCGTGACGCGGATGACGCCGGAGATGACGCGCATCCACATGTTCCTGTTGCTCGAGCGTGGGCGCTGTTTCAATTCGGCGGGCAAGCCTGCGGAGGCGCGGCCGTTGTTCCTCGAGGCGTGGCAGCTCGGTGAAGCCGGTGGCGACGAGGGCCTCGCAGTCGATGCCGGGCACATGCTGGGCATCGTCGACTCGCGCGAGGTCGCCATCGATTGGAACACCCGCTCGCTGGCGATCGCGCAACGCTCGACGGATCCCCGCGCTCGCCGCCTGGTGGGCGCGTTGATCAACAACATGGGCTGGACGTATCACCACATGGAGCGCTACGACGAAGCGCTGCAGTGGTTCGAGGTCGCGCTGGCGTTGCGTACGGCCGAAAAGCACCCTGCGCGAATTCATGTGGCGCAATGGTGCGTGGCGCGGTGCCTCCGGTCGCTCGGGCGCATCGATGAGGCGCTGGCGATGCAGCGCGCGCTCAAGGCGGCGTGTGAAATCGGTGGCGAGCCAGATCCTTACGTGAACGAGGAAATCGCGGCCTGCGAGCTGGCTCTTCAGCAGAAGGGATAGGACGGGCGCCGCGTTTGGACCTTGACCTGAGCCAATACGGGTAGCCACAATCGTGGCACAAGACCAAACCGTCGCGCGTTCCAACGGACTTAAGCGGAGTCCGGTCCCCGTCGCTTGCCCGCTCACGGGAGTTAACGCATGCGCCACCTTGCCCGGACCCTGTTACTGGCCGCTTGCTTGGTTCTGGGTGTGGCATTGCCCACGTGGGCCGGAAGCCTGTGCGGAACAGTGCGCAACCGGCAGACGAGCGCAGTCATGGCGCATGCCGGCATCTTCCTGCGCACGCCCGCGGGCGCTTGCACGGGGATCTACGGCGCTACCGTCACGCTCACCAGCGCGAATTGCGTTACCGGTTTCGGCGGTAACGGTGGTCCCGGCGGAGCAGGTGGCATCGGCGAGATTCCAGGCCATACGGGATCTTCCGGCGCTTCGATCCAGCACATTCCCTGACGCGCGATTTTCTAAGGTCACAACGGCATGGCTTCTTTCGGGCGCCTTGCCGTTGTCGTCTATCCGGCGCGTGGGCGCTGCGCCGCTGGGCGATCGATCACCGGCTCAACAATCCCGCGTCCAACACGAATTGTGATCCCGTTACGAAGCGCGCCCTTGGTGACACCAGCCACGCGACCATCTCGGCGACATCGTCGGGCTCGATCCACGGCACCGGCAGCAGGTTGCCCGCGGAGCGTTCGGCGATCTCGCGCGGGGTCATGCCTTCCATCGCGGCGAGGCCATCGTTCATGGGAGTGTTGACGCCCGTCGGGTGGATCGACACGACGCGCACGCCGTGCGGTGCCAGTTCGATCGCCCACGACTTGGTCAGGCCGACGAGTCCCCACTTGCTCGCGGCGTAGTGGCTGAGCCGGTTCATGCCGCGGAGGCCCGCCACCGATGAGTTGTTGATGATGACGCCGGAGCGCTGGGCGATCATGTGGGGGATGACGTGGCGGGCTACGATCCAGGCGCCTTTCAGGTTGATGTCGAGCATAGCGTCCCATTCGGATTCGGGCAGCTCGTGCGCTAAGCCGTAGGCGCAGATGCCGGCGTTGTTGAATAGGATGTCGATGCGGCCGAAGGTGCTCGCGGCGGCGGCGACAGCGGCGGCGACCGCCGCATCGTCACGCACGTCGGCGGCGTGGATACTCGCGCGCACGCCGAGCGCTTCGACTTCGCGCCGCAGTGAATCGAGTTCGGCGCTCGTGCCCATCGCGTAAGCGGGGTAGCCGAGCGGCTTGGCCACGTCGAGGGCGGCGATGTGGGCGCCGTGTTGCGCGAGCTTGAGCGCGGTGGCGCGGCCCTGGCCGTGCGCGGCTCCAGTGATGAATGCGACCTGTCCTTCGAGTTCCCTGTTCATCGTGGCCTCCGGGTAAGGGTCTGTCATCGCACCGAGCCGGGCCGCCGGTAGCTGCCCAGGTATTCGTCGAGCTCCACGTCGAGCGCGTTGTTGAAGATGTTGGTCGCGATCATCATGCCGCCGAACGCGGTCAGGGCGACGAGTTGCGGCGGTGTGAGAAACCCTGCGACGGCCGCGTAGCATGCTTCGGGTACACGCCCCTGGTCACGCGTGAGCGCGCGCCCGTATGCGACCAGCGCGGTCTCGTGCTCGTTCAGCACGAGGCGGTCCGGATCCTCGCCCGCGTCGATCATGATGCGCCGGAAGAACGTCGAACAGACCACGCACTCGGCCTCGGTTGAGACGGCGTGCGCGAACACGGTCGTGGCGCGCGAGCCCAGGAATCCCGCGACCTCATCGCGCAGCGGGTACCACTCCATCAGCGCGACCAGCGCGCGGGGAGAATGCGCCAGCGTCTGCTTCATATTCGTGACCCGGCCGTGGGCGGCCTGCTGGCGGTCGAGTTCGGCCTTTGATTCGGGGGCAATCGTCCCGCTGGCGGGCATGACGCGTGGCATTCCCTGACTCCTTGCTGTTGACGGCTGATTGCCCGCTGGGAGAACATTTCCCTCACGAGACCGGGGGCCCGATAGCCTCGGCATGCCACGCACCTTTGATTCCAACATCTCCAGGGGGCATCCGATGTTCGACCGACGGCCACGTCGTGTGTGGCTCACCGCATCTGTCCCCGCGTTCCTGCTGTGCGTGGGATTCTGCCTCATCGGGGCACCGGGCGCCCGTGCCCAATCGTTGTTGCCCGATTTCCCCATCACCAACGGGCCCGTGTACGCGCAGGTCGTTTCGGGCGGCACGTTGTACCTGGGCGGGGCGTTCAGCTGGATCGGACTCGCGAGCGGAGGCGGCGTGCCGCTGGATGCCACGGCGGGAACGCCGGCGCCGAACTATCCCAAGGTCACGGGCATCGTCCACGTCGCGACGGGTGATGGAGCCGGCGGCTGGTTTGTCGGTGGCGCCTTCAGCGCCGTCGGCGGTGTGCCGCGCACGAACCTCGCGCACATTCTCGTCGACCAATCGGTGTCGCCGTGGCGGCCCGAGGCCAACGACACCGTGTACGCGATCGCCACCGACGGCGCAACGGTGTACGCGGGTGGCGTGTTCACGAACGCCGGAGGGCTGTCCCGCTCGCGCATCGTGGCGCTCGACGCCGCCAGCGGGCTCGCGACCTCGTGGAATGCGCAGGCCAGCGATGCGGTGCGCGCGCTCGTGTTGAATGGCGGGACACTCTACGCGGGCGGCACCTTCAATATCATCGGCGCGCAATTGCGCAATGGTATCGCGGCCTTGAGTACTTCGACGGGACGGGCGACGGGCTGGAACCCCAACGCCAACGACGTTGTGCGCGCACTGGGGTTAAGCGGTGGCGTGATCTACGCCGGCGGCGACTTCACCACGATCGGCGGGCAAACACGCATTCGGGCTGGGGCGATCGATTTCGTGACCGGTGCCGCGACCGCATGGAATCCCAATGCGGATGCCAGCGTCACCGCCGTGGTGCCGGCATCCGGCACGGTCTATCTGGGCGGCACATTCGTCACCGTGGGCGGGCAGTCGCGTACGCGACTCGCGGCCGTGGACGGCGCAAGCGGCGCGGTGCTCGCATGGAGCCCGCAGGCGGATGGGGCGGTGTATGCGCTCGCGGCCAGCGGTGGCGTCGTCTATGCCGGTGGCGCGTTCGCGCTGGCCGGTGGTGCGGCGCGCGCCGGTCTCGCGGCGCTCGATGGCACGAGCGGCCTGGCACTGTCGTGGAATCCCACGGCGAGCGATGCCGTGCGCGCGCTCGCCGTGCAGGGAGGGCAGGTCTACGCCGGCGGTGACTTCACGATCCTCAACGGCCAGCGGCGCAACAACGCCGCGGCACTCGACGCGGCGACCGGGGCGCTCGCGGACTGGAACGCCAGTCCCAATGACGCGGTGCTGTCGCTCGCGGCGAACGCGACGACGGTCTATGCAGGCGGGCTGTTCAGCACGATTGGCGGCCAGACGCGCAATGCGATCGCGGCGCTCGATCCGCTCACCGGTGTTGCAACGAGCTGGAACCCCAACGCCGATGCCGAAGTGCTGACGATGTCGCTCGGCAGTACGGCGCTTTACGTCGGCGGCAGCTTTCTGACGATCGGGGGCCAGTCCCGTCACTACGCCGCGGCACTCAACCTGTCGACCGGCGCCGCCACCAGTTGGAACCCGAATGCCGACGACTTCGTGTATTCACTCGCATTGAACGGATTGCGCGTCTATGCCGGCGGAAGCTTCACCACCATCGGTGGCCAATTGCGCTCGTACCTCGCAGCACTCGATCCCACGACGGGCAACGCCTTAGCCTGGAATCCGGCCCCGGACAATTGGGTGTTCGCCGTCGCCCCCAAGGGTAATCGCGTATATATCGGCGGCAGCTTCACCACAATGGGCGCCAGCGCGCGCAACAACGCGGCAGCCGTCGATTCGGTGACCGCCGTCGCCACCGCGTGGACGCCGGAGCCCGACGGTGGCGTCACGTGTCTCGCGGTAAGCGGCAGCAACGTGTATCTCGGTGGCAACTTCCAGTACGTGGGCGGCCGCCCACGCAAGTGCGTCGCGTCGGTCGACGGCGTCACCGGCGTGCCGACGCCATGGACGTGCGACGTCAATGCCCAGGTCGATGCCATCATCGCGGCGCCCACCGTGATCTACGTGGGCGGCGAATTCACCTCGGTGCGCAACCTGCCGCTCGGCGGGCTCGCGGTGAGTGCCGCCACTCTCTTGAGTGTGCCCGCAGGCCCCGCGAGCGCAGGGCTTGCGCGCCTGCAGCAGATCGCGCCGAATCCATTCCGCACGCAGACACGCATCCGCTTCGCACTCGGCACCCCACAGGCGGTGAGCCTGCACCTGTTCGACATCGCCGGCCGCGAAGTCGCGACGCTTGCCGATCACGCACTATTGCCCGCGGGCCCGCACGAGCTGCCGTTCGATGCCCGCGCGCTGCCCAGTGGCGTCTACCTCTGCCGCCTCGACGCCGGCGACGCGAGTGAGACGCGACGCATCGTGCTGGCGCGCTGAACCGCTGTTGCTCGCGGGGCGTCGTCAGGGTATGAATCCCTGACCATGCCCGCCATCGTCGTTGAAAACGTCGTCAAGACCTTCCGCTCCGGCCGCGTGCGCGCGCTTGATGGCGTATCGCTGACGCTCGCGCCCGGCGAGGCGGTGGGCATCATCGGGCCCAACGGCGCGGGCAAGACCACGCTGTTCGGTTGCCTGCTCGGATTCCTGCGGCCGGACTCCGGGAACATCACCATCGATGGCCGTGCTCCGGACGACCTCGCCAATCGCGCGATCACGGGTTACCTGCCCGAACGGTTGGTGATGGACCGCTGGATGACGGGACTCGATTTCCTCGCCTATCACCACGCGCTGGCAGGGCTGCCCGAGGCGAGCCGTCGCAGCGATTGCATCGGCGCGATGGAACGCGTCGGGCTCGATCGCGAGGCCGGCCCCAAGGCCATCAAGTCCTACTCGCGCGGCATGTTGCAGCGCTTGGGCCTTGCCCAGGCGATGCTCGGCGAGCCACGTTTGTTGTTCCTCGACGAGCCGATCTCGGGCGTCGACCCCACCGGGGTATTGTTGTTCCGCCGACTGCTCGCCGAACAGCGCTCGCGGGGTGCCACGCTGCTGATCAATTCGCACCAGCTCGATGAAGTCGAGCGGCTGTGCGATCGCGTGGTGTATGTCGAGAAGGGCCGCGTCGCCGCGATGCAGACGCAGGCGGTAGGGGCCAGTGCTGCGCGTGCGATTCGCGTGCGCTTCGCCGTAGCGGCGCCACCGTCGCGCGCGGCGATCGAGGCCGCGGTGCGCGAGGCCGGCGCCGAGTTGTACGACGTGACGGCGCCGGATGCGCGCTTCAGTGTCGCCGACGATGCCGGCGCCACGCGGTTGCTCGCGGCGCTGCTGTCGCACGGATTGCAGGTGATCGAGGTCGTTCCCGAGCAGGGCCGCCTCGAGCGCCTGTTCGCGGGCTCCAAGCGGGGTGAGTCGTCATGATCCGCACCGTGGTGCTGGCGATGTTCCGGCAGCGGCTGACCAGCGGGATGCGTTTGTTGCTGACGGTGGCATGCTTCGGCTTCGGCATGATCGGGGTGCTGTTCTCCGGCTCGCTCGAGGCGCTGAACCGTTCACAGATGGGCGGCTTTGGCATGATCATGGCAGCAGGCCTGATCGGGCAGGAAGTCTCAAGCGGCGTGCTCACGTTGGCGTTCGCGCGGCCGATCCAACGCCTGCAGTGGGTCGTGGGCCGCTGGCTGGGCGCAAGCCTGCTCGCCACGGCGATCGTGCTGCTGCAGGTCCTCGTTGCCTTCGGGGTTGCCGCAGCGCGGCATGGAGTGCCCTCCGCCTCGGCGGTCACCATGGCCGCGCTCGAGGGCACGCTCGCGGTGTTCGGCTCGAGTGCCGTGTTGCTGCTGCTGTCGAGCGTACTACCGGGTCTCGGCGATCTCGGGATGTTGCTGATCGCAGGCGTTGCTTCCACGGCGATCCCCACGATCGCCTCGCACTACCAGATCGGCTGGCTGGTCCGCGCGGGCGAGGAGTTGCAGCGGTTCCTGACGGCCAGCGTCGATCTGGCACCCGTGTTCCATCACGCGGCGACGCCGTGGTTCGAGATCACCTCGTACTTCTCGACCCTCGCCATCTGCCTCGTCGTCGCTATCTGGGCGGTCAACCGCAAGGAGCTCTCGTATGCCTCTGGTTGAGGCTCCCAGGCGCGCCGGCTCGAGCCGCCCGCTGCCGCGATGGCTGCTGATGCTTGCCGCGGCGCTGCTGGTTGCGCGCATCGGCACGGGCGTCTACGAACACCTGCATCCGGCGGATTCGCCCACGAGCGATGGCCAGACGCCGACGGGAACGAGCGCCGGCCTCGTCGCGTGGGTTCCCGCCTCGCAGGCAGAGGCCGAATCGCGGCGCACGGGCAAGCCGATCCTTTACGAATTCGGCGCCGAGTGGTGTGGGCCGTGCCACATGCTGACGGACCAGGTGTTCGCCGACCCGGCGGCCGCGGCGCAGATCGCCCAGATGTACGTGCCCGTTCGGATCGTTGACCGGCAGAAAGAAGAAGGCCACAACCCACCCGAGACGGAGCGCCTGATGAGCGCCTATTCAGTCAATGAGTTCCCGACGTTGATCGCGACGTGGCCGGGCGGATCGAACTACGAATCGAAGGGCGGCTACATGGGCCGCGCCGCGACCTTGCAGTGGCTGGGAGTCGCGTCGGTGCGTATGCGCGCGCAGGCCCCAGGCGCTGCGGTTGATTCCACAATTCACCCCTGAGCCACGACGCGCCGGCCTCATGAACAGCCAGCCCCAGATCACTCCACGCGATCCCGGGTTCGAGTCGCGCGTGCGCGCCAGCTTCGCGCGTCAGCGGTTCATGGAGACGTTGGATGTCACTTGCACACGTGTGGTGCCGGGTGAGGTCGGCGAAGTGCTTGTCGCCCTCATGCAGGCAACGATGATGTCGATCCGTGACCGCGAAGGGATGAGCGATTGAGCGCGCCTGATCCTATCGTGAATGAGCGCCTGATCGCCGCGACCGTGCACGGGCGGACGCTGGTCCTGCCGCCACGCATAGCGCCACCCAGCCGCTGGTTCGTCGGCTTCCACGGCTATGCGCAGAACGCCGAGATCATGCTCGAGATGATGAGCCGCGTCCCGGGCGCCGACGAGTGGCTGCTGGCGTCGGTGCAGGCGCTGCACCCGTTCTACAACCGTGCCGACCAGGTGGTGGCGAACTGGATGACGCGGCAGGATCGCGAGTACGCGATCGCCGACAATATTGGCTACGCTGATGCGGTGATGGCGGAGCTGACCCGCGAGTTTGGCGCACCGCGCGCACTGGTGTGCACTGGGTTCTCGCAGGGAGTAGCCATGGCCTATCGCGCGGGAGTGCGAGGGTCCCGGCGCGCCGACGCGATCTTCGCGGTCGCCGGTGATGTGCCGCCGGAGTTGCTTGGCTGCGAAGCGCCGCAGTGGCCGCGTGTGCGTATCGTGACGGGATCGGGCGATGATTGGTACACGCCGGCCGTCATGGTCAAGGACGTGAGCGCGCTCGAAGCCGCGGGTGCCACGGTGAAGTCGAGCGTGTTCGAAGGCGGACACGAGTGGACGAACGAAGTGAACGAAGCCGCGGCGGCGTTGCTCGCCGAAGTCGCGGGACAACCGGGGAGTGCACCATGACGATTGCTGGCCCGCGACACTCGTGGTGGCGGCCGACGGCCGTTGCGGCGTTGCTCTTTTCGACGCTGGGGATCTGCGGCTGCACGGCCTTACAGGAAGTCGCCGCAGTGCGCTCGGTCGCATTTTCGTTCGACCGTGTCGGCGAGGTGCGGCTGGCCGGAGTTCCGCTCGGACCCGCGACGCGTTTCTCGACGCTCGGCATCGCCGATCTGGCGCGTCTCACCGCGGGCGTGGTGACCAGCAACGTTCCGCTCGAGCTCGTCGTTCACGCGCGCGCCGAGAATCCCGCCAGCAACCATGTCGCCGCACGGTTGGTGAGCGTGGTCTGGAGGTTGTTCATCGAGGATCGCGAGACCGTGGCGGGAACATTCGGCGACGCGCTCAACATCATGCCGGGCAAAAGCGCCGACGTGCCCGTCGCCGTGCGCTTCAATCTGTACGATCTGGGGTCCGGCGGTGCGAAAGACCTGTTCGAGACCGCCACGGCGATCGCCGGCTACGGGACCATCGTCAAGAACCTGCGACTGGAACTCGTGCCGACGATCGATACCAGCCTGGGCCCGATCGCCTATCCCGTGCCGGTCGTGCTGCGCCGCACGGTGGGAAACTAGCCCGGACTCTTCCGTGCGACTGCGGGCTTCGAACGCGGGATCGTGCTTGCCAGCGCACTAAACCTTCGTCGCGCGGCTCGAAGAATTGCTCGCCGACCAGATGCGGTGCGCGACCAACAGCGCGATCGCTCCGGCGACGGAGACGAGGAACCCGCGAAACATTCCGAGATCCCGCCAGCCGATCAGGAACGCCACGAGCTTGCCGAACAATCCGCCGAGGAAGCCGAGCGTGATCGTCAGCGGCCAGCCGACCTTGTCCTTGCCCGGCAGAATGGCGCGCGCGAGGGCGCCCACGACCAAGGCGCCGATGAGATTGAGGATCAGCCAACCGCCCAGCAGGGCCCCGAGCAATGCCAACACGGCTTTCATTGAATTGTTCCTTCCGCCTGCCGGCAGGGTGAACGGCGCGCCAGCGCTTCACTAGGCTAGGAGTCCCGCGTGGACCAAGTCAATCGCGGGGTCCGGCTAGACAAACGCCAGTTGCCGCGGGTCACGCTCCGGCTTGAAGGACGCCCCCTCGTGCGCGAGCAGCCATTGCTTGCGATGCAACCCTCCGCCATAGCCGTGCAGCGATCCGTCGGCGGCGATCACGCGGTGGCACGGGATGATCAAGGCAATCAGGTTGCTGCCATTCGCAGCACCCACGGCACGGCTCGACTTGGGATGGCCGATCGCGGCGGCGAGTTCGCCATAGCCGCGCGTTTCCCCCGCGGGAATCTCGCGCAGCGCGCGCCACACACGCTGCTGGAACGTGGTCCCGTGCGGGCGAACCGGCTGGCCATCGAGCGCGTGACGGTCACCTGCGAAGTAGCGTTCGAGCCGCGTGACGGCACCGGCCGGATCGGCGGACTCGCGCTCCACGACTCCACCGAAAGAGCGGTCGAGTTGCCTGCGGACGACCGAAACGCGATCGGGGTGGTCCATGAACTCGAGACCGACGAGGTCGGCGCCGTCCGCGATGAGCAGTAGTTCCCCGATCGGTGAGGCGTAGCGTCGGGTATCGAGCGTCTTCATCGTGTCCTCCTCCGGGCCGGCTGCGCGCCGGCGGATGTGTGCTTGAGTTCTGGCTTCGATTTCGGCTTCGTCGCCTCATGCGTCCACAACGAAATGACCGCGTAGCCCCGCCAGGGCCGCCAGCGTTCGGCGTGCGCCACCGCGTCCTTCTCCGACGCCAGCACCCCATCTTGTGCGAGCGCCTTGCGGACGCCGAGGTCCCCGGCCGGGAAGGCGTCGGGCTCACCGAAGCCCCGCAGGGCGATGTATTGGGCTGTCCAGTCACCGATGCCCGGCAATGCGATCAGTGCCGCGACCGCGCTTTCGAGCGAGGTCTGCGCCGTCAGGTCGAGCGCGCCGTCGACGACCGCGCGCGCGAGCCCATGAATCGCGCGGATGCGCGCACCGGTGATGCCGAGGCCATCAAGATTCGCGTCAGCCAGCCGTTCCGGCGTGGGGAACAGGCGCGCGATGCGCTCATCCGCGAGCGCCGGCGGCAGCGCCTCGCCGCAGCGCGCCACGATTCTCGCGGCGAGCGTGCAGGCGCCCGCCACCGTGACCTGTTGCCCGAGCAACGCGCGCACCGCATGTTCAAACGGATCCCATGCACAGGGGACGCGAACGCCCGCAACGGGAATGCGCGAACGCAACGCCGGGTCGCGCCGCAGGTGTGCGGCGATGGCGACGGTGTCGGCCTCAAGGTCGAACATGCGCGTGATGCGCGCCGCCACCGGCACCAATGCGCGCGCCGAGGCCGAAGTGATCGACAGCGTGACGCCCGTCGCATCCGGAAGCGCTTCGAGCCTTCCCACATCGTCACCCAAGCGGAACGCGCGATGGTAGACGCCGTCCGCAACGTGTTCGAGTCCTGCGACGCCTCGGCAACCAAGGAAGCGCAGCAGCGGCGCGGCATCGAACGGCACGCGCGCGGGAAGCCGTAGTTCGAGCGCTCGTGTGCGCGGCGCATTCGCGCGCTGTCCGCTGCGCAGCTCGCCGGGGGATGCGCGGAAGCTCGTCTTCAGCGCGGCGTGCAACCGGCGCGCGCTCGCGTAGCCGGCGGCCTGCGCGATGTCCTCGAGCGGTGCCGCGGTTGTTTCGAGCAGCCGCCGCGCAAGGTGCGCGCGGTGCGTGCGCGCAACCTCGAGCGGCGATGCGCCAACGTGCTCCGCGAACAATTGCCGCAGCCGCCGTCCGCCGATGCCGAGCCGCGCCGCCAATACTTCGACACCACGCTCGCCATCGCGATCGCCATGCGCTCCGAGCGCGCCGGCCTCGATCAGCCGCATGGCGCGTCCGACGAGCGCCGGGGCGCCAATCCACGCGGCCGAACCGGGGGAGGTCTCGGGACGGCAGCGACGGCATGGACGGAAGCCCGCGGACTCCGCGGCGGCGGCACTCGAGTAGAACTGCACATTGCGCCGCGCCGGCATCCTCGCCGGGCAGCCTGGGCGGCAGTAGATGCGGGT
The DNA here is from genome assembly GCA_031366795.1 of Candidatus Eiseniibacteriota bacterium. Taxonomy (GTDB): domain Bacteria; phylum Eisenbacteria; class RBG-16-71-46; order RBG-16-71-46; family RBG-16-71-46; genus JANLWK01. The sequence continues at coordinate 16,517 of JANLOX010000064.1, forward strand.
CGTCATCACGGCGGTGAAGAAGCGGCCGTCGAAGCGGCGGTCGCGGCTCGTGCAGGCCCGCCAGCAGATCTCAGGGTCGAGTGGCATGGGCGCACAATACCCTTCGTGACGCCGCCTGAGCCGGACGAATTCGGAAGTGGCTTTCCCGGTACCCGGGCGGTCGTCCCCGGGGAGAATTCCCTGCATTTCCTGCGCCGGGGACCCATCACTCGGCCCGTTGTGATACCCGGGCCCTTCATCCGTATCATGGGGGTCATGGCTATGAACGAAGCGGTATCCGGGCGCTTGTGGGTGCTTAGCCCTGCGCGGGAAAACGACTGGGACGCGTTGTACGCGGAACAGTTGCCGCGTGTCTATAATTTCTTCCGCTACCGCGTCGGCGACGGCGCGATCGCCGAGGACCTGACCTCGCTGACGTTCGAGAAGGCCTGGCTCGCCCGGCACCGCTACCGCCGCGACGTGGCGAAGTTCTGCACATGGTTGCTGACGATCGCACGGCACGTGGCGATCGATTACTACCGCTCGCGTAAGCCGTACGTCTCGCTCGATGAGGCCACGGACGTTGCGGGTGGGGAAACACCGGATGAGCTGAGCGAGCAGCGCTCGGAGTTTGGGCGGTTGACCCGGTTGCTGGCCGCGTTGCCTGAGCGTGAGCGAGAATTGATCGCGCTCAAGTACGGCGCCGGGATGACGAACCGGGCGATCGCGAAAGCGACACGATTGACGGAATCGAACGTGGGCACTGTCCTGCATCGTGCGATCCAGGTCTTGCGTGCCCAGTGGAGTGAAGGAGCCTGACGATGGACGACCAGTTCTTGAAAGCCGCAAGCCTGCCCCCCGACCCCGGGTTCAGCCGCTCATTGAAGACGCGCCTCGGAGTGCTCGAGTCCGAGGCAACCGAGCGCCGGCCCGCGGCGTGGCGACAGGCGTTCGCCGGCGCCTTGGCGCTCGCCGCCTTCGCCGCGTTGTTCATGTTGCCGGCGGTGCGCGCGACGGCGCAGCAGATGCTCGACCTGTTCCGCGTGCACGACTTCGCCATGGTGACGATCGACGCTTCGCGTGTCGAGCAGCTTAAGAACAGCAACTTCGACGTGAAGTCGCTGCTCGGCGGGAATATCGAGAAGTTGCAGGAGCCGGGGCCGCAGCAGTTCTTCACCTCGATCGACGCGGCGAGTGCCGTCGCGGGCTTCGCGGCACTCAGGCCCGCCGAGCTGCCGAGCCGGGTCGTGCTCGACACGGTGACGGTGCGCGGCGAATCACGCGAGCGGGTGAAGGTGAACACCGAGCCGCTGCGCCAGATGATGGACGCGCTGAACATTCATGACCTCACGATCCCTCCGGGACTCGATGGCCAGCAGATCTCGTTCACCATGCCGACGCTGATGGTCCAGCAATACAAGAACACGCGCGGTGGGAAGGTCGCGTTCATCCAGGCGGCGAGCCCCGAGATCGGCCTGCCGCCCGGGGTCGACCTGGCGCGCTTCGGCGAGATCGGTTTGCGCGTGATGGGGTTGAGCGCGAGCGAGGCGAAGCGCATGGCCAACTCGATCGACTGGCGTTCCACGCTGCTCGTGCCCGTCTCCTCGAATGCGACGCGGTTCCAGCAGCTCACGGTCAATGGCGCGAAGGGGCTGTACCTCGAGACGCCGGAGGGCGAGACCCCCCATGGAATCAAGCACGGTCCCGGCGCGGTCGTGCTGTGGAGCCGCGACAACCGGATCTACGCCATCGCCGGAAATCTCGGTCATGAGGGTCTCGTGGCGATGGCCGAGTCGGTGCGCTAGCTTGGTCCTATGACGCTGGCCGTTCTGGAGACCCACGGGCTGCGCAAGCGGTTCGACGACAAGCTTGCGGTCGCGGATCTCTCCCTGTCGGTTGAGCGGGGAGAGATCTTCGGCTTTCTTGGGCCGAACGGCGCGGGCAAGACGACATCGCTGAAGATGTTGCTCGGCCTCATTGCGCCCAGCGGCGGCAGTGGCAGCGTGCTCGGCGCGCCGCTCGGCAACCGCAATGCGCGTGCGAAGGTCGGTTTCCTGCCCGAACATTTCCGCTTCCAGGATTGGCTGACGGGGCGCGAATTGCTGCACTTCCACGGCCGGCTGTACGGCTTGAGCGGTGCCCACCTGCATGCGCGCGCCGAGGAGTTGCTTGGCAAGGTCGACCTGCTCGACGCCGCGCATCGCAAGCTGCGCGAATACAGCAAGGGTATGCTGCAGCGCGCCGGGCTCGCCGCCGCATTGCTGAACGAGCCGGAACTCGTATTCCTCGACGAGCCGACGTCTGGGCTCGACCCGATCGGGCGGCTGCTTGTGCGCGACCTGATTCGCGAACTGCGCGCGAAGGGGGTCGCCGTGTTCCTGAACTCGCACCTGCTCGGTGAAGTCGAGGCGACCTGCGATCGCGTGGTGTTCGTCAAGCAGGGGCGCGTCGTCGCGGAGCGGCGCTTGGCCGAGAAGGACGTGTGGCTCGAAGTCGAACTGCGCGGGGAGGGCCTCGAGGACGGAGCGCTTGGCGAACTCGCGATGCTGGGCACGGATGTGCGCCTCGAAAACGGCATCGTACGGCTCAGCGTCGCGCATGAGGGCGTGCTCCCCGAGATCGCGCGCCGCATGGTGGGGCGCGGCGTCCAGTTGCGTCACCTGTCGGCCGGGCGGCAATCACTCGAGCAGCAGTTTCTCGAGGTGATGGGCGACGGACAGAGACCGGGGTAACGCCATGCGCACCCTCATCACCATGACGCACCTCACGCTGTTGGAAGCGCTGCGCAAGCGCATTCTGCTCGCCACCGCGATCTGCGGCGGGGCGTTCCTGCTGCTGTACGCCATTGGCCTGCACTTCATCGCCCGGCACATGGCCGAGCAAGGCGGCGCGAAGGCGAACCTCGCGCAACAGGTCGGCCTGACGGTATTCACGCTCGCCGGCCTGTATGCCGTGAATTTCCTGACGCTGATGACTGCGGTGCTGTTGCCGATCGACACGCTGTCGGGCGACATCACGTCCGGCATCGCGCAGACCATTGCGACGAAGCCGATTCGCCGCAGCGACATCGTGCTCGGCAAGTGGCTGGCCTACACGCTCGTGGTGTTCGCCTACGTCGGAACACTCGCGGCGGGCGTATTGTTGATCGCGCGCTGGATCGGGCACTACACCCCGCCGGACATCCACATCGGCGTCCCGCTGATGATGTTCGAGGGGATGCTGCTGGTGACGCTCTCGATCTGCGGCGGCACCCGCTTGAGCACGGTGACGAACGGCGTCGTGGCGTTCGGGTTGTACGGCATCGCGTTTCTCGGTGGCTGGGTCGAACAAATCGGCGGCTGGACCGGGAATGAGGCCGCGCAGAACGTCGGCACTATCGCGAGCCTGATCATGCCGACGGAGTCGATGTGGCAGCTCGCGGCGCACCACATGCAGCCGGCCTACCTCGCGCAACTCCACGCGTCGCCGTTCTCATCGGCGATCACGCCGAGTCCGGCGATGGTGCTGTGGGCCGCGGGCTGGGGCGTGACGGCGCTCGTGGTGGCGCTGCGCAGCTTCCAGAAACGACCACTGTAGGACTCCGCTCCCGGCTACGCTCCGCGTTCCGCCGGGAGCATCAGCCGGAATGTGCAGCCGTGCCCGAGCTGGCACTCGACCGTGAGGCGGCCGCCCATGCGTTCGGCGAGTGTGCGCGCGAAGGCCAGACCCATGCCGAGCCCGCCGTCGACGCAGCCGTCGACGCGTAATTCCAATGTGAGCGCCACGTGGCGTGAACTTCACGGCGTTGTCGATCAACTCGTTGACGATGACCTGCAGGCGCTAGCGGTCGAAGCGCGCCCGCGGCACCTGGGGCGCGCGGCGGGAGCGCAGTTCGCGCACGCCTTTGGTGACACCGGGCAGCCGCTCGTTGATACACGCCTCGAGTAGTGACTGCATGCGCGGCTCGCCCGCACCGAAGGAGCCACCGGCATTCTGGGCACGGTCGCACGCATGGCAATACCCCGAGAAGACTCGTCATGAGCGCGAGCCCCCTCGCCCGGCGCAGTCGAGCACCCCCGTCGCGGGTGGGGAGGAGATCCATCACCGTGGCTATCGGCACGGGCGGTTGGGTGCTGAATCCCAATGCAATGGCCAACGCGCAGGGCCAAAGCGGGCCAGGTGGAGGGCTCGCCGAAAATGGCGAGTGGGGCCGCCCACGTGAGGCGCCGCTTAACGCACGCGAATGGCTGGGCTAGTGTGCGCACGCCCGTCTTCCGAATGGGGGATCGCTTCCATGCGCCGGTTGCTTCGAGTCGTCCTAACCACCGTACTGCTGCTCGCCGGCCTGGCGGCCGTGACGCGTCAGGTGTTGTACGTGAAGACGCAGCATGCCGGCTTCGATTGCCAACCGCCGGGGAGGACACGGCCCAGCGACCTGGGGCTGCGCTTCGATTCCCTGAAGATCGCCTCGGGCGCACGCGCGCTCGACGCGTGGTGGGTCCCCGCCGAGGCGCCGGATTCGGGCGCGGTGGCCCTGTTCCACGGCAATGCGGAAAACACCTCCGACTGGCTGGCGGCCGCGCGCCTGCTCCACGGCCATCACCTCTCGGTGTTGCTGTTCGACTACTCGGGCTACGGACGCAGCACGGGGTCACCCTCGATCAACTTCGTCATTGAGGACGGCGTGAACGCCTTGCGCGAATTCGCGCGTCGCGCCCCGCGAGGTTTGCCGCGCACGGGCGTCGGTCTGTCGCTAGGCGCCGCGGTGTTGATGGAAGCGAACGCGCGCTACCCGGGCGCCCTCGATCGCGTGGTGCTAATGGAGCCGTTTTCATCGGGACGCGCCGTGGCGGTCCATCTCAAGCTGCTGCCGGGCTGGCTGGCGTCCTGGATGCCGGACGCGCTGGACAACGTGCGGCTGGCGCGCTCGATGACGGTGCCGCTGCTGGTGGTGCACAGCCGCGCTGACGCCAAGTTTCCCGTTTCGTTCGCGGAGGAAATCCAGTGGGCCGCGCGCGCGCCGTCGCGGCTCGTGGTGCTCGACGGATTCGAGCATGCCGCGGCGCGTAAGCACCCGAGCGAAGCGTATTGGGGGAGCATCGTCGCGTTCGCAACGGCGCCCAAGGCGCCGCCACGATTCACGCACTAGCCGCGACGAGCCGACGCGGCCATCGGGGCTGATTAGCTGTCAGCTACCGGGCGCTGTTCTCACCCGTCACGAGATCCGGGCTGGGCTTGGATTGCAGCAATCCGACGGGCAAATCGCCGAGCGTTGGACTCACTGAAGCCAGCCCCACGTTCACCACGCCACCGCGAGCCGATGCGGCCGTAAGTTCATGCAGTTGCGCAGGAGCGAGCCAGCGCGACGACGTCGCGTCGTAGGCGTCGAATTCGAACAGTACTGGAGCCATCGGGGGTGTGGCCACGCCACCGAAATTGCCCAGCAGCGTGCCGATGCCGGTGCCGGCGAGTCGCGCGAGCTCCGACCGCCAGCCCTCCACGGCACGACGCGCAAGCTTTTCGATGCGGCGCGGAGCGTCCGGGTCCTTGCCCGCCGCGACCGGCACGCTCACCACGGTCAGGTCATAGTTGCCGGCGATGCGGGAGAAGTCCTGCGCGTGTAGCGGATCGGTTCCCGTGAGCTGCACGGCGTCCGCATCGACGACACGCGCGAACGAGCAGTCCGGCCGCCAGGTCCGCACGGCGTCGCGGCAGCGGCTCAAGAGGTCCTCGATCGCCACGGCCTTGTCGTGCGCCTTCGCGGAGCCCGCCAGCGCCAGGCGCTCATTTTGCGCCATCGCGGCATCGTCATCGAACACCATGCCGTCGAGCGGCGCATAGACAGCGAGGTCGCTGACGAAATCGATTGCGGCGCGCCGCGACTCGGGCAGGTCGGGGGAGAGTCGGTTCGGCCAGCGTGTCGCGAGACCGCCCGGCTCGCTGACCGTCGTGCGGCGCGCGCCCCGTGACGGATCGGCGATGCGCCACTCCGGATGCTGCTGCCATGCCCAGCTCAGGTTCATCGTCGGCACCCGCGCCCACACCTTGATACGTGCCTGCGAGAGCCGGGACGCAATCATCGACCAGATGTCGGCGCGCACGCGCACCTGGTGGGTCATGCACCACGCGACGGCAAACTCGCCGGTGGTGCCTGAGTCCGAACACACGGACAGGAATACCGTGTTCGCGCCCAACGCGTGGACGCGCGCCACGAGTTGGTTGACGCGATCGTCGAACACGCGCGGGTCGCGCGAATAGACGTCGTCGAGATCGACACTGGCGGCGCGCATCGGCGGATCCACGGGGTTGAGCCACGCGGCGTCCCCACGATCGAAGTGATACTTGCGGTCAACCATGATGCGCGGCAGGCAACCCAGCCGCAGGTCCTGGGCGCCGACCTCGCCGCCGAGCGACAGCGTGGTCGTGAAGCCTGCCGCCGCAGCGATCCCGCGCGCCATCTCGTTTTGTGCCCCATAAGGCCACACGAGCACGTTGGGGCTGCGGTGCAGCCTCGCGCTGAACACCCTGCGGGCCGTGTCGAGGTCCGCGCTGACACGCGCGCGGTACTCCTCGCGGTTCTCGTAACGAGCCTGCGCCAGGATGTAGCGCCGCGTGGCGATCGAGGGGGCCGTGTCGCGGTAAGGATTGCTGGTCTCGTAGCGGTGCAGCGCGTGCGCGTGCGACGCCAGCGTCACGAGCGGGTCCGCGGCGACCTGCTGGAGCTCGTTCCAGTTCATCAAGGGGGCCATGTCTGGCGGCGCCTGGTCGACGAAGCCCGTGATCACCGCGAGTGTCGCCGGCACATGTTCCTCGCGCAGGATCGGCAGGGCGGCTTTGCGAAAACTCGCGTAACCGTCGTCGAACGTCATCACGATTGCGCGCGGCGGGAGCGCTTCGGGATGCTCACGGTGCGCGATCACATCGTTGAGCGAAATGAACGTCCAGCCGGCCTTGCGGCAGTCGCGGATCTGCGCGCGCAGGAACTCGGGCGAGACGGTCAGCAGCGGAGCGTTCGGCGCCGCCGAGATGTCGTGATAGCAGAGGATCGCGAGGCGGCGATCGCCGTGCGCGCTGCGCGTCGCGGAGGCGTCACGCGATGACGTCGCGCACGCGGAGGTCGCGAGTAGACCGGCGCACAGCAGCAGAATCCAGGCGCGCAATTCCCGCCGCATCAGAACCCTCGCGTGATCGAGACGTCCCATTGCCGGCGTTCGTAGCCGCTGGCCGATTGGAGGTTCGAATTGCTGCGTCCGCCCTCGAGCGCAAATGTGGCGAAGCGCTCGACCACCCATTCGATGCGCGCCGAGGCGTTCACGGCGGGATTGGTTTGGGCATTGCGCTCGCGCTGCCAGCCAGTCCACAACTCCCCGCTGACCGTGACGTTCGGGCGTGGGGTCCATTCGGCGTCCGTGCCGGGTCCCCATTCGAGGTACTGGGCGGGATCGTAGTAGCCGTGGTCGAGGTCGAGTCGCGTGCGCAGTTGCTGCACTCGCCCCTCGAGCGCCCAGCGCCACTGGCGGTCGGCATGGATTTCTCGCCGCGCCGAGACGGCTTCGGACTGGGCGCGGTTCTCGTCGCTGAAGAATCGCTGGCGCGCATCGGCGTGGAGCAGCCACTTGGGCGTCGGCCGCACATCAACGCCCGCGACCCACGTCTGGGCGCTGATCCCCAACTCGAGCGAGCGCCGCGTCATGATGGCATCGCGCGACATGCCGGTATCGATGCGCAGGCGGTCTTCGGGACGCCACGTCATTGCAAGCTCGCCATGTCCCACGTTCGGGGCATCGGACCCGAACTGGAACACGCTGACATTGGCGTGCGTGACCCACTGCGCCGACCAGATCGTCTCGAGCCCCGCGCGCCACTGCAGCGGATCCTGCGTTCCCTTAGGGTCGCTCACGTTGTTGCGTTGCCAGCCGAGCGTGGCAGTGTTCCTTAAGCCCAGCGGCAGCTCGAGGTCCATGTTCGTGGTGCCGACGCGCAGGCCGTCAGTGTCGTCGGCGCGGCCAAGCCCAAGCGTCAGGTTCGCGCTCGACTCGCGGCGAATGCGCTGTTCGAGCTCGTGGCCTTCGCGGTCGTCTGGTCGCTTCGCGCGATACAGCGTGAGCGCCTTGAGCCCGAGTTCCGGATCGCCGCTCCAGTAGTGCGCGAAGGCGAGCGTCTTGAGCACTTCGGGATCGGCGTCCGGACTCGATGCAAGCGGTTGCAGGGTGGTAATCGCGTGGCGGTTCAGGCCCGCCGCATTCTGTGCCTTCGCCAATCCCAGTCGCGCGTCACGGTTCGTGGAGTCGCGCGCGAGCACCGCGGCATAGGCGCGGCACGCTTCG